>DATEKA010000140.1:0-19283 GCA_035277685.1 Candidatus Acidiferrales bacterium | reverse complement strand
TGCGCCGCCGCACGCGGCCCATGGTCGTCTTCACCAACGTCGAAAGCGTGGAGCGAATCATCTATGCCATTTTCAGTCGCTTCAACCAGGATTGGAAAACCCACACCCTCCACCTATTTACACAAGCGGCTTGACGTCACCAATCTTCCACCCCAGCTTGACAATAACTGCCGTTTCCGTCACTATCCCAATAGGCGAAGAAAAAGCGAAAGGCGCTCATCTTCCTTTCCCGCCTCGTTAGGCCGCAGATGCCTCGAAACGTTTCCGCATTGCGCTCTCAAGTGGAATCGGCTCTCGCCGGACGCCTTCCCGCGTCCTTCACCTACCGCGACCGCAAGGTCGTCGCAACCGTTTCCGCCGGTATTCCTGAAATCGATTCACTCACGGGAGGCCTGCCACGAGGGGGGCTCACAGAAATCTGCGGTCCGAGCTGTTCCGGCCGGACCACTCTGCTGATTTCCGCACTCGCTTCGAGAACCGCTGAAGCGGAAGTCTGCGCCTTCATTGATGGACGCGACGCGTTCGATCCGCATTCCGCTGAAGCGGCCGGCGTGAAATTGAGCCAATTGCTCTGGGTGCGCTGCCAGAACATCGCCCAGGCGCTGCGCTCGACGGATTTGCTTTTGCAAGGCGGAGGGTTCGGGCTTGTGGTCCTGGACTTGGGTGATATTCCAGCGGAGACGATTCGTTATGTTCCGCTGAATGTCTGGTTCCGTTTCCGGCGAGCGGTGGAGGACACGCCGACGATTTTCCTCGTGCTCGAACAGGAGCCTCACGCGAAAACGTGCGCGTCGCTGATTCTGCGGATGGGTATGGAGACGGCGAAATGGCCGAAGGTGAGTGACATCTGCGCTACGAAGTTCTTCGAGAGCCCGCATGCGTTCTTATTTGACGGGTGCATGATTCGGGCAGAGCTGGGAGGTTCACGAATACATCCGGTTGCGGATTCGAGCGGATCTGCCGACCAGAATATCGAGGTTTTTGAGACCGTTATGCGCCAGGGATTAGAAAGTAGAAATGTTTTGCTGGAGAGACCTGCTGCGGCAGGCAGGCGCTGAGGACGCGGCAAAATTCTAAATAGAAAAACACAGAGGGCAGCAAAAAGCGAAAGCCGGGACGTGGCGGGCGTTTGCAAGGAGAAGCCAAAGCGGTGGCGAGCCCGCACTCCCAAAAACGCTGCCGGATGAGGGAGAGAAATTCTCCGCGTGCGCGGCACTGTTCTCGAAGTCAGATTGCGATGGCGTTTGCTTCCATTTTTATTCCGAATTTCATGATGCAGGCGGTCGTGCGTTGCGAGCCGTCGCTTGGCGGCAGCGCGGTTGCGATCATCGAGGGGAGAGCTCCCGTGTGGAGCGTGGCGGCCCTGAACGAAGCGGCGGCAAAAGCGGGAATTTCGATTGGCATGACCAAATCGCAAGTTCAGCAATTCTTGGGGATAGAAATTCGTCATCGCTCACCGGCGCGGGAAAAAGCGGCTCATGCGGCATTGCTCGATCTCGGCTGGTCGTTTTCGCCGCGCGTCGAAGACACTGCGCCGGACACCAAGGTTCTCGATCTTGCCGGCCTGAACTCCCTCTTCGGGTCCGATAAAGATATCGCGGCGCAGCTTTCAGCCCGTGCATCGAACTTCGGCTTATCCACGCAAATTGCGATAGCAGCGAAAATTGAAGCAGCCATTATCGCCGCGCGAGGTTTTGGCGGCATAACGATCATTCCCGAAGGAAGGGAAGCAGAAATTCTCGGCAGCCTGCCGGCGAACGCTCTTTCTCCTTCTTTGGAAGCGCTCGAAACGCTCGAGCGCTGGGGCGTGCGGACGTGCGCTGCGCTCGCCGGTTTGCCCGTCGTGCAGCTTTCCGAGCGGCTCGGTCAGGAGGGTGTTCGCCTGCACGAATTGGCCCGGGGACGCAGCGAGCGGTGGTTGACGCTCGCGGAACCGGCGCTTCATTTCGAAGAAGAAATGGAACTGGAGGATGCGGTCGAGGAACTAGAGCCGCTTTCATTTCTGTTGGGACGATTGCTCGGCCAACTGTGCGCGCGGCTGGCGGCGCGTTCGCTTGCGGTATGCGCGGTACGAGTTCGATTCGAGTTGGATTTTTCATTCGAGCCGAATGCGACGCAACCGGGATACAAAAGCGGACTGCAAAGTTCACGGAGAAAAACAGGAGGACAAGGCAGCCGTTACGAGCGGGTGTTGAGTTTGCCCGTGCCGATGCGCGACCCGAAGATACTGCTGAATTTGCTGCGCTTGCATCTACAGGCCGATCCGCTTTCCGCGCCGATACTGAAGATTATGGTAGCTGCGGAAGCCGCGAGGCCGCGCGTGACGCAGGGCGGACTGTTTCTTCCAAGTTTCCCCGATCCTGAAAAACTGGAATTGACGATAGCGCGCCTCGCAAGCGTGGTGGGCGATGCCAACGTCGGCTCGCCGGAATTGTCTGACACGCACCGGCCGGGCGAATTGCGAATGAGGCGATTTGTGACGGAAACATGGGTCGAAAAACAAAGGCGGAAACGCGCAAGCAGCAGGCAATCAGGACACGAAGAGGGATCCTTCGACTGCGCGGCCTCGAACAACCCGGCCGCTTCGCTCAAGACGACAAGCTCCAACTTCCCGCGAACAGGACTTCGGGTTTTCAGGCCGGCGATGCAGGCCAGAGTCGAGCTTTGCGAGGGGTGTCCCACGCGTGTCGCGTTTCGAGGGATGAGCGGCAGAGTTGTTGCGGCCTCAGGACCGTGGCGCAGTTCGGGAGACTGGTGGCGCGAAGACGGCTGGCAGAACGATGAATGGGACCTCGAAATCGTTTTTACGGACGCGCGCAGTGGGTTGGAGAAGCCGTCGGACAAAATGCGGGAGAGTTCCGCTTTGAAGGCGCTCCAAGTAATTACGGCGGCGGCTCCGCAACGTGAAAGGCAGCGCGGCCTTTATCGAATTGTTTTCGACTGGATCCGCAAAGAATGGTTTGTGCGGGGTGCGTACGATTGAGAAGCAACGGCCAGGCCGACGATATAGAACACTGGTAGCAAGTGATCTACACCATGGAGAGATGCTTCGCTCAGAACCATGGAGAGATGCTTCGCTTCGCCTGCCTTCGGCAGGCTGGCTCAGATGGTATGAAAACGAAGGGTGAAAACAGGCGTGCCTCCAAGGGTACGATCGTGCTCGAAGCACAGACCCTGAAGGAGGCACGCGATGATCCACGTAGGAGTGGACCTGCACCAGCGATTTTGTTACATGACGGCGGTAGATGCAACGGGGCGGTCGTTGAAGCAAGGAGCGGTGGCGAACGAGGCGCGAGCCCTGCGACGGTGGCTGCGAGGGTTCGACGAGCCGCTGACGATGGCGGTGGAGGCGTGCAGTTTTTGGCCGGCGTTCAAAGACGCTGTTCAGGAAGAAGTGCAGACGCTGCGACTGGTACATCCGCAGCGAGTCAAAGCGATTGCTTCGGCGAAGTTGAAGAACGATCGCGTGGATTCGGCGACGTTGGCGCAACTGTCGCGCTGCGATCTATTGCCGGAAGCTTGGATGGCCGACCGCGAGACGCGGGAGAAGCGGCAACAGATGCGGTTGTGGATCTCGCTGGGGCAACATCGGGCATCGCTGAAGAATCAGGTGCACGCGATCCTGCATCAGCACGGACTGCGGGCACCGGTGAGCGATGTGTTCGGCAAGAAAGGGCGCGTTTGGCTGAAGCAGGTGGAGCTGCCGCAGGCGGCGCGGAGAGCGGTGGATACCTACGGCGGGCTGATCGATCAGGTGAGCCGGGAGATTTTGAAGCAACAGCGGCAAATCGGGGCCATGGCCGCGGCCGATCCGCGCGTGCAATGGCTGGCGACGATTCCGGGTGTTGGGGTGTATTCGGCGATGATCCTGCTGTCGGAGATCGGCGAAGTGCAGCGTTTTCGGACGGCGAAGTCGCTGTTCAGTTATGCGGGACTGGTGCCGTGGGTGCGCGAGTCGGCTGGTCACAAGAGCCGAGGAGGAATCAGTCGATGTGGGTCGCCGCGATTGCGATGGGTGATGGTCGAAGCGGCGCACACGGCAGTGCGCTGTTCTCCGGCAGCGAAGAAATATTTCGAACGGTTAAAGAAGCGCAAACATGCGCATGTGGCGCGCGTGGCGCTGGCGCGGAAACTGCTCGGCGCGGCATACGCGCTGTTGCGGGATGGAGTGTGTTTCGACGAATCGATTTTTGCGGCGGTGTAAGGAAAGCTCCGTCAGCCCGGTGTCATGCTTGTCCCTCGAGGACCTTGCTCAGATGGGGCGGCGGAAGCTCCGGACAATCCTTATGTGCCTTGAGCACGAATAGAAGCTTGTCGCATCGCTCGCAAATTGCCCTATGGACAAGTACGCCTGTTTTCATAGAAGCATGACACCCAGTCGAGAGCGAGTGCTGCACACGCGAAGCAAAGGTCGCCCAGACCCGCTCAGAGATGACAGGCGGGACGGAGGGACGATGAAAGTTATGAACAGAGCCGGATGAGATGAGCATGTATATCGAGCTGCACGCGCGATCGGCATTCAGTTTTTTGGAAGGCGCTTCTGCGCCGGAAGAATTGGCGGCACTCTGCACCGAATATCAGATGCCGGCAATGGCCTTGCTCGACCGCGACGGGGTCTACGGTTCACCGCGTTTCCATCTCGCGATGGGCGAAGCTTCACTCCGCGCGCACATCGGCGCGGAGATGACTTCTCTCGAAGGCTGGCGGTATCCGCTGCTCGTCGAATCGCGCGCCGGTTATCAGAATCTCTGCCGCCTGATAACAGGCATGAAAATGCGCGCGAAAAAGGGCGAAGGCCGGGTAATGCCGGAGGAAATCGCGAACAAGACGGAAGGGTTGATTTGTCTGACGGGCGGGGACGAAGGCCCGCTTGCGCATGCGCTGGCGAACGGGGGAATGAAAACAGCCGCCCAGGCGGTGCGGCAGCTTTGCGAAATCTTCGGACGCGAAAACGTCTATATCGAATTGCAACGCCACCTTCATCGCGAAGAAGAAGCGCGCAACCAGGCCGCCCTCGCGATTGCGCGCGAACTGCATCTGCCTTTGCTGGCGACGAACGGGGTGTGCTATGCGCAACCTCTGGAACGCGAAATGCTGGATGTGTTTACCTGTATCCGGAATCACACCACATTGGCCGTCGCCGGACGCCTTCTGGAGCGGAATTCCGAGCGGCGCGTGAAATCTCCCTCGGAAATGGCGCGATTGTTCGCCGATCTGCCGGAAGCGATTTCCAATACAGAACTTCTTTCCTCGCGGCTGAAATTCACGCTGAACGATTTGGGCTACGAGTTTCCGAAGTATCCTGTTCCGGCGGGCGAAACGCAGATGAGTTTCCTGCGGGGGCGCACGCAGGAAGGAATGCTCGGGCGTTACGGCGCAAACAACGAGAAGGCGCGGCAGCAGATCGAACGCGAGCTCGCCCTGATCGAGAAACTGGATCTTCCCGGTTATTTTCTGATCGTCTGGGATATTGTCCGCTTCTGCCGCGAACATGGGATTCTGGTTCAAGGACGCGGCTCGGCGGCGAACAGCGCGGTTTGCTATTCGCTCGGCATCACGGCCGTCGATCCCGTCGGAATGGATTTGCTATTCGAACGATTCCTCTCCGAGCAGCGCGGCGAATGGCCCGACATCGACATCGATCTTCCGAGCGGAGACCAGCGCGAGCGCGCCATTCAGTATGTGTACGAACGGTATGGAAAATCGGGCGCCGCCATGACGGCGAACGTCATCACCTATCGCGGGCGGTCTGCTGCGCGCGAGATCGGCAAAGCGCTTTCGTTCCAGCCGGAAGTTCTCGAGCGGCTTTCGAGCCTGGTGGGCACTTTCGAATACCGCGATTCGAATGACACCCTGGATCATCATTTCCGCGAAGCGGGACTCGATCTTCAGAATCACCAAATCCGCAAATTTCTCGATCTTTGCGTCATGGCGCAGGATCTGCCGCGTCATTTGGGCCAGCACTCGGGCGGAATGGTGGTCTGCCAGGGACAACTCGATTCAATCGTGCCGCTTGAGCCGGCTACGATGCCTGGCCGCGTCGTCGTGCAATGGGACAAGGAAGATTGCGCGGACATGGGAATCGTGAAAGTGGATCTGCTGGGACTCGGCATGATGGCCGTGCTCGAGGATTCGATCAAAATTATTCGCGAAGATTACAAGGAAGAAGTCGATCTGGCGCATCTGCCGCCGGATGATTCGACGGTTTATGAAACGCTGCGCAAAGCGGACACAGTTGGAATGTTCCAGATCGAAAGCCGCGCACAAATGGCGTTTTTGCCGCGGCTGCAGCCGAAATGCTTTTATGACATCGTAGTGCAAGTGGGAATCATTCGTCCGGGACCCATCGCCGGCAAAATGGTGCATCCGTATCTGAAACGCAGGCAGGGGAAGGAAGCGCCCGCGTGTTTACATCCTTCGCTCGAGCCCGTTCTGACGCGGACGCTGGGAGTGCCGCTCTTTCAGGAGCAGTTGTTGCGCATGGCCATGATCACTGCCGGATTTTCCGGAGGCGAAGCGGAGGAATTGCGCCGCGCGTTCGGATTCAAGCGTTCCGAGCGGCGGATGAACGACATCGAGAAAAAACTTCGCGCGGGCATGGGGAAAACGGGCATAGATGCGGAGACGCAAGACACCATCGTGCAGTCGATCACATCTTTCGCACTGTATGGATTTCCCGAATCGCATGCCGCGAGCTTTGCGCTGCTCGCGTACGCCAGCGCTTATCTGAAATGCCATTACCTGGCGGCGTTCACAGCGGCATTGTTGAACAACCAGCCGATGGGATTCTACCGGCCGGCGACAATAGTGAAGGATGCGCAGCGGCACGGGCTGACAATCAAGCCGATTGACGTGACACGCTCGGATTGGCAGTGCACGCTCGAAAAGCGCGAGCGGGGCTTCGCGTTGCGGCTCGGTCTGCGCTATGTCAAGGGGCTGCGCCAGGAGATCGCCGGGGAAATCATGGAGCAGCGAGCAATGCATAAATTTTCTTCCATCGAAGATTTGAAGCTGCGCGTTCCCGCGATTCAGAAATCCGAGTTGACAACATTAGCCGAAATCGGAGCTCTGAATTTCATCCACGGAAATGAAAACAAAATCCATCGCCGCGATGCGCTTTGGCAAATTGAACGAGCCGCGCGAAAGGCCGGACCGCTTTTCGAAGCGCCGGACGAATTGATTCCGGGGTCGGAAAAGATGGAAATAAACAATGTGGACGAACGCACCACGACAAATCTGCCTGTTCCTGCCGGCAGGGCGGCCGGCGGACGGCAGGCAGGTCGAAGATGGGATTCCTCGCCCGCCTGCGGGACGGGTTGGAGGCTACTGGAAACTTCACCACTCATGCCGATGACATCCGAAGAACGACTGGTCGCCGATTTCCGTGGCACGGGAATGACGGCCGGGCCGCATCCGATGGCTTATCATCGCGCGCAAATGAGGCGGCAGGGAGTTCGCCAGGCTTCCGATCTTCGCGCGCTTCGAGATGGAATGAAGGTGCGCATCGCCGGCGCTGTAATTGCGCGCCAGCGTCCTGGTACCGCAAACGGCTTCGTTTTTCTGAGCATTGAGGACGAAACGGGCATAGCCAATGCCATTGTCACGCCTCAGATTTTCGATCAAGACCGCGCGGCGGTGGTTCAGCATCAGTTTGTGCTGATTGATGGCAAACTGCAGAACCAGGAAGGCGTGATTTCGGTTAAAGCCGAGCGGATTAAGCCGCTTAAGATCACAAAAGCCGAGCCAGCCTCGCACGATTTTCACTGATTTTTCGCGAGCAAACTCGATATCGGCGGGCAAAACGGAGATCGCGAAGAAGAAGCGAAGAAACAAGGCCCGAAAAGCAGAAGGCCCGCCTTTCAGCGGGCCTTCCAGGGAGAAAGTCCACGGCCAATGCGCGGATGGCCGACGAACCCTTTCCTGAGACGCAGTCTAGTTTAGGCTTTCAAATCCGTCAAGCAGGAAAGGGAAGTTTCGATTCCAGCATAAGTCATGCATATACAGGGGTTTAGCACGAGGGCGCGACTTTTCCACCGATTCGGGCCCTCAACTCCGAGACCCCCAGCCGTAGAAGTCCTCTGCTTTTATGGGTTTACTGGAGAGTCCGAGCTGCAGAATCTGGAGCTGGTCGCTGCGGTCAAAGACGCGATCCGGCAGCGCCCTCTTGACCACCAGCCTAACGCCGCCAAATGCTAGTCCCGAAATCAGGGCAAACAGGCAGATGATTCCTGAACCGACGATGGTGCCAACAACCACTTCCCCGATGCTCGGCTGCGTAAACCGGAAGGTCGGCTCGTTCCACGTAAGCACTTCGCCCGATTGCACATTCTTCAAAACGGCGTTCGCTTCCGCCTCGGAGCTTGCTCCAGCAACGACCGCAAGCGAGGTGAGAGCTCGTTTAGCAAAAAGCGGAGGGAGGCCGCTGTTTAGTTTCGAATCATTCACGTCGAATTGCTGTTGCAACTGTTTGAGTTTGGACAGGGCGAATTGAGGCGTTGGATAGTCAACGAGCAGCAGCGTCATTTTTTTTGCGCCAATGCGGTAGTTCGCAACTTCCGCTTCCGCTCCGTTGGAGAATCCCAGCGAATTTCCGATTGCAACGGGGAAAAACTGGTTCAGAACCGTGGGGCCGAGGATGTAGCGGTCGGTCCGCGGCACAAGATCCTTCACGGGCAGATTGTTCATCAAGGTCGGCAACGCGCCCTGCTCGGCGTGCGGCGCGACCGCGGCAAGCAGTGACCTGAGACTGGAATCCGCCTTTGGCAGGTCGCGCCCGCGGATGTCGAGGACCAGATTGCCCTCGAGAACCAGCGCGCGGTTCTCGGAAATGGCGGAGTACTCGGCCAGGTCACCGTGCAGCATGTCCTGCGTGCGCAGGTAGGAGTATTCACCGTAGGCGCCGGTGGGATCTTTCATCCGGTAAAGGATAATGTCGAGGTGGCCGGCGCCCTTGGAATAGGAAGCCTGCACACCCGAGGTGAAGCCGTACTCGCTTGCCGCCGCGGAGGAATCGGCGGGAGGCCTAAACGGCGAGCTGGCATCTTGGGTCCACCCGGCAAAGGAAGAGGGCAGAATAGATTGTGCAGCCGCCGGCAACAGGGCCAGTAAAGCAAACGCAAGCAAAGCGGAGGCGCTCCGACGGCAATTTGCGATCCGGACGGTGAAAAACCATTGCACGAGATGCTCTCCCTTTTTTCTACCGTGTCACACATTCTCGCAATTTACAAGTTGGCGCCCAAAGGTCGCGGCCTCCAAATACACGCACAGCCAGGTCGATGTGCCGTTAGACTCCCAGGACCATTAGATGCCGCAAGCGAGGCTCTTGTTCCCGGGTTGCAGGACGAAGGTTCTTCTCACTGCGGGCGTGCGACGCGAGCGATGATGTCGGCCATGGTGAGACCTGGCGAGAATTGGATGTTGACCTCGAAACGGATGGAATTGATCTGGCCCAGATCGTTGAGGTTTCTCGCCCGACCGGTATGGGCCTTCACGATGCGGAACGCTCCCCTGGAAACCTGGATTTCGTGTTTCTCGGCCGCGATACGCACCTTTTCCTGATCCGAGAGGTCGGTGGGATAGAAAGCGGCGTTGACCACTTCCTCGGCGCGATGCTCGTCGTCAATCGAGCGGACAAAGAAAAAGGTGCGATCTTTGAGTTGGACGATCTCGTTCGCCGAGCGGCCGTAAAGGGTAGCGAGGATGCGTGCGTTGTACACGTGATACGGAGGAGTGGCGATCGCGGAAAGCTCGACCGGCCCATCGTCCGGTTCGGGTTTCGGGAAGACCTCGATGATCCAGCCTGCGTCGGTTGCGTTCGCCGGAGGAACGAGGCAAAACACCAAACCCTGGCCGATGTCGTACTCAAAGGCGTGGCCGTTTGAAACTTCACCCGTGAAGTGCAGATCGATCTTCTCGGCTTCCGCTCGGGAGCGCTTTTGAGAGAGGCCAGAGGGCGAACCACGCGCCGAAACGGTGTTGCGCACCACCGAGCCACTGACGGGGGGCAAGCCGGCTGGCGCGAGAAGGGGCAACATCGCAAAGGTGAGGATAGACCTCATCGACGGGTTAAATCCTAGCATAGGAGACATCGGGGGCCGGGTCCGTTCGCGGCGGAGCATTCAGGCTGCGCGAGCGGTACTTGCCGCCTTCACGAATGCGACCGCCAACGGGACGCGCCAAATCAAGCCGGCGAAGCGGGAAAGCAATTGTGGCGGGTACAAGATCCTGCGCGTGTAAGGAAGATTCCCCGACGGCCCGCGATCCAGAAGGCAATTTTTGCGAATGTCATCGCGGTTTAACGCAGACTCTTGAACAGGTCCGCGAATTGAGAAAGCGACAGTTGTTCGGCGCGGGCATCGGGACGAAGGCGGCAGTCCGCCAGCGCAGCGCGGATGCGATTGTCGTCCCCCACTGAACGCAGATTGTTGCGCAGCGTTTTCCGCTTTTGGCCGAAGCACACCTGGATGAACTCTAGAAAACTTGGGTGGTCGGCCACACCTGCCGACACGCGGCCGCCGGGCAAAATCATGCGCAGGAGGGCCGAAGCCACGCGAGGCGGCGGCCGAAACGCTCCTGGCGGTATTCGCAAAACGATTTCCGGCCTGGTGTAGAACTGGCACAGGGTGGAAAGGTAGCCGTATTCGCGGCGACCGGGCTCCGCCACAATCCGGGCCGCGACCTCGAACTGAGCGACGACGTGGATCGAGTCAATGCACGTCGCCCATTTGAATAGATGACGCAGAATTGGCGATGTGATGTAGTAAGGAAGGCTGCCATAAACCCGGATTTTTCCGTCGCTCAACTTGCCGAGATCCAGTCTCAAGACGTCCGCATGGACGATTTCAACGCCCGGCCAGACCGCGGGATTCTCTCGCGCGTGTTCGCCGATCCCCCTCGCCAGCGATTCGTCGGTCTCGATTGCAATGACACGTCTGCCGTTCCCCGCCAGCCATCGTGTCATTTCACCGTGGCCGGCCCCGATTTCAATCCAGGTTTCGCCCGCCCGCAGCGGAAGAGTTTCGACAATTTTTCTTTGCCATTTCGGGTCTGCCAGGAAGTGCTGGCCAAGCCTTTGCCGTGCCATGTCACAGAGTCTACCAACAATGGAATCAGGAGCGCTCCGGCACCGCACGGTCGGCTACCGAAGAGGCGGTCAGAAGCGACCGGGACCGCTACTGTGAAATTATTGAGCGGATTGCCTTGACGCAGTGAATCGCTTTCGCTACCGTTTTTGTTCGCTGTTCATCTGCTTGCGAACAACGGAGATTCGCGCGCGAGCGAGTTCTGGTTTATCACCCGGGAGATCATGAGAATCCTATTCGTATCATCGGAAGGTTTGCCGTACTCGAAAACAGGCGGGCTGGCGGACGTGGTTGAAGCGCTGCCGAAGGCGCTCGTCGAAGCCGGGCACGAGGTGGCGGTGCTCCTGCCGCGGTATCGCGGAAACAAAATCACGACCACGGTCGTCGCGAGCATCACGACTCCGCTTGCCGGCGGACTGCGATTCCCTTCGATCGCCGAAGGTCAGGCGCTTGCCGGGGTTCAGTACTTTTTCGTGGATGACCCCGAGTATTTCGATCGCGAACAGCTCTATGGCGACAAGTCGGGCGATTACAAGGATAACGCGGAGCGATTCGCGGAATTTTCGCGCGTGGCCATCGAGTTCGCCAAGCGCGTTTGGCTTCCGGACGTCATTCATTGTCATGATTGGCAGGCAGCGCTCGTTCCGGTACTCTTGCGGACGCAGCACGCTGAAGATCCCGTCACGCGTTCGTTGCCAGTGGTATTCACCATCCACAATCTTGCTTACCAGGGACTTTTTACGTACGCGGCGCTCCGAACCATCGGCTTGCCGGAAAATCTGTTTACGATGGACCGCCTCGAGTTCTACGGCAAAGTGAATCTTCTCAAAGGAGGCCTCGTCTATTCCGATTACCTGACGACAGTGAGCCGCCGTTACGCGAAGGAGATTCAGACGCCCGAATATGGAAGCGGCCTCGAGGGCGTGATTCGGAATCGGGGCGAGCGGTTGGTGGGCATCCTCAACGGCGTCGACTATTCGATCTGGAGTCCCGAAGCGGATACGTTCATCGCGCAGAACTATTCCGCTCACAACCTGGAAGGGAAGAAAGTCTGCAAGAAAAGCCTGCTCGAGGCCTTTCAATTGCCGGCGGACAACCTTGACCGCCCGCTGGTCGGAATCATTTCCCGCTTCGTCGACCAAAAGGGATTCGACCTGATCGCCGAAGTTGGCACGCAGTTGATGGCCGAGGATGTCACTATCGTGGCGCTCGGGACGGGCCTGCCGGCCTACGAGAAGCTCTTTGCGGAACTGGCGCACCGGCATCCTGGGCGGTTTGGGTTGAAGATCGGCTATGACAACGCTCTGGCGCACCGGATCGAGGCGGGTTCTGACATGTTTTTGATGCCGTCGCGCTACGAACCGTGCGGGTTGAACCAGATTTACAGCCTGCGATATGGTACGGTGCCGGTGGTGCGCGCGACGGGCGGGTTGGACGACACCATCCAGAATTTCGAGACGAAAACGGGGCAGGGAACCGGCTTCAAGTTCGAGGAATATTCGGGGACGGCGCTGCTGGATTGCGTCCGGAACGCGCTAAAGACCTATCGGGATCGGGCGTCGTGGAAGAAGGTACAAGCGAACGGGATGGCCAAAGACTTCTCATGGAAGACCTCGGCTGCCTCCTACGTGACGGTGTATGAGGCTGCGAAACGGGCTAGAATCCCCAGGATGGCTCAAACATCTAAATGATAGCGCGACCTGCCCGCGGGGCGGTTTTCAATAAACAGGGCAGGCGAGCAAGGACAAAACATGTCGGAAAACATTCAGGCAGTAAGTGACGCAAACTTTCAAGCGGACGTCATCGAGGCCAGCAAAACGCAGCCCGTGATAGTGGACTTCTGGGCCGATTGGTGTCGTCCGTGCCACATGCTCTCGCCGACGGTGGAGGAAATCGCACGGGAGCAGGCCGGAAAGATCAAAGTGGTGAAGCTCAACGTGGACGAGAACACCAACACGCCCCCCAGGTACAACATTCGTGGGATTCCCACGCTGCTCTTTTTCAAGGGCGGACAGGTAGCCGACCAGGTGGTCGGCGCCGTGCCGAAAGAGCAGATTCTGAAGGTCATCGAGCGCCACGTTTAAGCGCGGTACTCTGCGACCATTCCTCTTAGCGGCCTCTCTCCGTTCCTAACTAAAACGCGGCGCTGTTCCGCAGGATGGGCTTGTAGACCTCGTCCGGCTCCGATTCAGCGCCCTGGGAGCGAACGGATGCTGGTATCATTCCGCTGAGCATTCAGGAGCCGCTCGTGAAGGATTCCCGGCCCGGCCCGACCGTCAAGAGATGTCACTGGGCTACGTCTCCTCTCATGATCGAATATCACGATCGCGAATGGGGAGTGCGGGTTCACGACGATCGCAGGCTGTTCGAGTTCCTGATTCTCGAAGGCGCACAGGCCGGCTTGAGTTGGGCTACGATTCTCAATAAACGAGACAACTATCGAAACGCGTTCGATAATTTCGACGCGGCGAAAATGGCGGCGCACGACCGCGCCAAGTTTCGCGAGTTGATGAGGAATCCCGGCATCGTGCGCAACCGGCTGAAGATCGAGTCGGCGATTTCGAACGCTCGCGCCTTTCTAGCCGTGCAAAAGGAATTCGGGAGTTTCGACCGGTACATCTGGCAATTCGCTCCGAAGAAAGCGTTCAACGAAGCGAAGACGCGTCGTCCTCCCCATCCCCCGGCGCGAACGCCGGAGTCCGATGCGATGAGCAAAGATTTGAGGCGGCGGGGATTCCGGTTCGTGGGAAGCACGATCTGCTACGCGTTCATGCAAGCCATAGGAATGGTCAATGACCACTCGGCGGGCTGCTTCCGGTCACACGCGCAGAGACGAAAGCTATAGTTCCAGCGGATTGTCCGGCAATCAGGCGGACGCGAGATCCCCGGGCGGGTCGGGCGCTGCTGGAAGAATCGAACTGGCAATCGAGGATTCCGCGCCGGCTGTTTTGGCGCCGGAGTCGTTAAACGAGAAAAGCTGCCCGCGCATTTTCCACGCGCGCTCGAACCGCCACCCCAGGCGCGGCCAACGCGAGGCACGAGGGCGCTCGCTTTGTTCCTCGCCCTTGGCCGGCGCAAGCAAGGTTCGCTCGGCTCTTGAGGAGAGTCTCGGAAGCTTGTAGCGGTATACGTTCCAGGCCAGACCGAACTTCTGCATAGCCCAGATCGCGTACCAGTTCAGATCAATCTCATACCACGCAAGCCCGTGACGGGAAGACGATGGATGCGCATGATGGTTGTTGTGCCATCCCTCACCCCAGGTGACGAGCGCCACCCACCAACTGTTCGTCGAATCGTCTCGCGTGCGAAAGCGCCGCGAGCCCCACGAATGCGTCGCCGAATTTACAGCCCAGGTGGAATGCAGACCAACGACTGTCCGGAGAAAAACGCCCCAAAGCAGGAATGGCAGCCCGCCGATCGCCAGCAAAATCACGCCGAGCGCTATGATTGGCACGTAGTGATACTTTGTGATCCACACCTGAAAGGAATCCTTCGAGAGGTCGGGAACGTAGTGCGCCAGCGTCGAAGTGTCGTGGTGCATGGACTTGCCCACCAGAATCCACCCGGCATGCGCCCACCACTTTCCGTCGCGCGGTGAATGCGGATCGCCGTCCTGGTCGGAAAAACGATGGTGGATACGGTGCGTGGCGACCCAGAAAATCGGCCCGCCTTCCAGGGAAAGAGTCGCGAAAACTGTCAGAAGACGCTCGACCCACCTGGGAGTTTTGTAGCCGCGGTGCGTGAGCAGGCGGTGGTAGCAGACGCCAATGCCCAGGCTCGTCGAGAGCCACCACAGGAAAATCGCCACGAAAAGCGCCTTCCACGTGAAGAAGAATAGCGCTGCGATGGCGCCGAGGTGAAACAGCACCATGAAACTCGCGGTTATCCAGTTGATTTTGTCGTCGGGCGCAGCAATGCGCTCGATGTTCGCCAGATCCATCAGTATCCTTGCCTTTCTATTCCGTTCTTTGTCGTCCCCGTTTTAGTGTAACAGACTTCGGCGGGAAGCTTCGCAATAGTTCCTGAAAATCGCGCATGCGATACGTCAAGTTTTGTAGTTGCACCGTACCGGATCGCACTGAATTCGGACGATTTCCCGAGTGAGTTTTGACGTCATCCCATTCCGCGTCCCCGGGCGGGCGCGCCCCGGCCCGTACGGTGTTGCTTCAGTGGAACAACGCGAAAGGCGCGCGCTTTACTCCGTCCGAGGGCCACACGATAATCTAGCGCGTTGCGAGGGTCGTGCGACAGCACCAGTTTCAAATCGTTTGCCGTCTAATGAAAGCGTGATGCGCTCCGTTGCGGCGGCGAATGCCGCGCGCCCGCGGCCAGGGGAAAAGGATCGCTAGAAGCTCATGCGAAGAGCAGGGAGTGAAATGCGATGAGACGCTCTGATCTTGTAAGGAATTCAGGGAAAGGAAAGACGCCACGGACGTCGCAGATCGTGTTCGGCGAGCGGCAACATTTGTTGCGCGTTCTGGACTCCCTCGAGCACAGCGCGCTTCCAGCCGCGCGGCTCGATCAGGAACGCAGAATCATCGAGCAACTCATCCATTCGCGCACGCAGGAATTGAACCACATCAATCCGGGATGGGACGAAAAGGTTGGGACTGTTCTCAGCGCGGAAGTGCGGCCCGATCTCCTCGATCAGCTTTCCCGCGAGGCGCCCAGGGAAGATTATTATCTGCTTCGCTTGATCAGCGAGCATCCCAAAGTGCCGTCGAAAACGCTTAGCCGCCTCTCGCATCATCCGTATTCGGCGATCCGCGAGAATATCGCGCGCCATCCGAATAGCGACGCGCCGACTCTTCTGCGATTGAGCCGCGACCGCACGCAACCGCTCTGGTACCTCGTCGCTTTCAATCCGAACGCCCCTGCGCCGCTGCGCAAGCGCCTTCAGGAACGCATGCGCCGCCTCGGCGAGAAATCCGCCACGCAGTAGGAGCTCTGCCTCCACATCTGCCGAAGGGCTGTCGGTCCCGGATTGAGTGCCGAGTGCGCATTCTGCCTGCTTGCTTTCCCGTAGCCTTTAAAGGCCGCTGCGCGCCGTTCTTCTAAAAGACAAATTGGCTCTTTACACGTATAATTCTACGCGTATATTGGCCTGCAGGAGTGAGCCAATGCTGCCTCTTCATCTACAGCCCGAAAGCCACATCCCGCTGTACGTCCAATTACGCGACCAACTTCGCGCCCTGGTCCATTCCGGAGACTTGCGCTCGGGTGACCGCATCCCCGCCAGCAGGGAACTCGCCGTCCATCTGGGCGTACACCGCACGACGGTGGCGAATGCCTACGCTGAACTTGAATCGGAAGGCTTGATTCAAGGCCACGTGGGCCGGGGCACGTTCATTTCGGCGCCTCCGCTCAAGCAATTCACGTCTCTCCCGCGTTCGAACGGGAACGGAAACGGGCATGGGGCGTTCCGGTGGGAGTCGCTCTTTGCCGACGAACGCGGCGATGACGGCCTGAGCCGGCTGATGCCCGCCGTTCCGCCGCATACGATCGCATTTACGAAGGCGAGCCCGTCGGACAGCGAGTTTCCGGTCGAAGACCTTCGCCGCTGCACGAACGCTGCATTGCGAGGTTCGGGGCGCCGCATTCTTGAGATCGGGTCGACGGACGGCTATCAACCGTTAAAGCGAGCGCTGATTGAGATGCTGCGCGACGAAGGGCTCGCGGTTCGAAACGAGCAGTTGCTAATCACGAATGGCTGTCAGCAGGGAATCGATCTGATCTGCAAGGCATTTCTCCGCCCCGGCGACGCGGTCGCGCTCGAAAATCCGGCCTATCCCGGCGCGATTGCCATCTTTGGCGCCGCGCGAGTGCGTACCCTTGCCGTGGGCGTCGAAGCGGATGAGAAGCGCACGGGCCATGTTGGTCTCGATCTGGACGCGCTCGAAGCGGTTCTCGTCCAGAACCGCGTGAAACTGATTTTCATTACGCCGGACTTCCATAATCCGACCGGAACTACGCTGCCCGTGGCGCGCCGCCGGCGTTTGCTCGAAATCGCAGCGCGTTACCAGGTGCCGGTGATCGAAGACACGATTTACGGGCGCCTGCGTTTTCTCGGGGCGCCCACAGCGTCGCTCAAATCGCTCGACCGCTGTGGAGAGGTCGTTCAGATAGACAGCTTTTCGAAGGTTGCGTTTCCCGGCCTGCGCGTCGGCTGGTGCATTGGACCGGAAGCCGTGATCGAGAGACTTCGCCTGCTCAAGCAGACGACCGATCTCCATACGGACCAACTCGCGCAGGCGGTGATGGCTGAATTTCTGGGTCGTGGATATCTGGCGCGCTATTCCGCGAAGATGAACAAGATCTATCGGGCGAAGCTCGAGGCGCTGATGGAATCGCTCGAGGCGCACATGCCCGAGGGAACTTCGTGGACTCACCCGGAAGGAGGCGTGTCCGTCTGGGTCACGTTGCCGAGCGGCGTGGATTCCGCCGAGCTGTTAATTCACATGCGCGAGCGCGGCGTCATGTTCGTGCCCGGCCGCTATTTTTACTTTCAGCATCCGCAACCGAACACGTTGCGACTCAGTTTTGGCGCTTTGAATGAGAAGGAGATCGCGCAGGGCGTGCAGATGCTCGGGGAGACGCTGAAAACCGAGCTCCGTAAACGCCAGCGTGGCACGCGCAACGAAACCCCAGCCCGCGTCGCGCTGGTTTAAGCGTCGCGCGAATCGGTCTCGCGGAGCTGCCGAACGATGGGCACACTATTTTGCGTGCGCTTCGATCTTGCGGATGCGAACTGGCCTGGACAGGGGTCGTCCGGAGACGGGTTCAAGAAAAACGCAGCGGGTTACGTTCTGCGAACCCTTGCTGCGATTCTGTTCCGGTTTTGCAGTGCTGGGCATTTGATTTGCAAAGACAGCGGTTAATCTGCCAGATCGCCGGACGACGTTCGGAGCGCAGCGGGAGGCGGCAAAACCGAGTGTTTCGAGTTTGTGGGACATGACCCCGGTCAGGAAATGTGAGTGAACACTAGACTCGAGCCAAATCCGGCGAATACTTGCTTCGGGTGCGGCGGCGCGAACGAGCGCGGGATGAAGCTCGCGTTCGAGCAGGACGATACCGCGCGACGCATTCGCGGACGTTTTTGTTTGGGAGACGAGTACTCCGGCGGTCCCGGATTCCTGCATGGCGGGATCATTGCAGTGCTGCTCGATGAGGCGATGGGAAAGGTGAATCGTTTCCGCGGCGTTCGGGCGGTGACGGCGGAGCTGAACGTGGAGTATCTTCGGCCCGTTCCCGTCGGGCGGGAAATCGTGATCGAAGCGCGCGAGGTTGGAGCGAAAGGCCGGGATCTGTTTCACGAAGGCGAGATCCGCAGCGCGAGCGGCGAGTTGCTGGCGCGAGGCCGAGGGCGGTTCGTGGACGTCGCGCGCCCAAAGTAAACGCGAGGATTTGCGCTAACGCAAAAATATCGGGAAAATTCGACGAGGGGGCATTCACATGCAGGATTCAGCAAATAACGGCAACAGCATGAACAATCTGTGGCGCGTGAAGGTCGGCTTGGCAGAGATGCTGAAGGGCGGAGTCATTATGGACGTCACGAACGCCGAGCAGGCGAAAATTGCCGAAGAGGCAGGCGCGTGTTCGGTGATGGCCCTGGAGCGCGTTCCCGCGGACATTCGCAAAGAGGGAGGCGTGGCGCGCATGGCTTCGCCCCGGGTGATCCGCGAAATCATGGAGGTTGTCTCGATTCCGGTGATGGCGAAGTGCCGCATCGGACATTTCGCCGAGGCCAAGGTTCTCGAAGCGCTCGAAGTTGACTACATTGATGAAAGCGAAGTCCTCACGCCGGCGGACGAAGAGCATCATGTCTGGAAGCACGCATTCAAAGTGCCGTTTGTCTGCGGCGCGCGCAATCTGGGCGAAGCCTTGCGGCGCATCGCCGAAGGCGCGGCGATGATTCGCACCAAAGGGGAGGCCGGCTCCGGCAATATCGTCGAAGCCGTGCGTCACATGCGGGCCATCGTCGGCCAGATGAAGAAACTTACGACGCTGGGCGAAGAGGAACTCGTCCACGAAGCGAAGGAACTCGGGGCGCCTCTCGACCTTGTCACATGGGTCGCGAAGAACGGCAAGCTGCCGGTTCCGAATTTCTCGGCCGGCGGGATTGCCACGCCCGCCGATGCGGCGCTGGTCATGGAGCTTGGTGCAGAGGCCGTCTTCGTAGGCTCGGGCATTTTCAAGTCGAGC
>DATEKA010000139.1:0-23969 GCA_035277685.1 Candidatus Acidiferrales bacterium | reverse complement strand
CACGTCGAAGGGCCGCATTTACTGGCTCAAGGTGTACGAGATTCCCGAAGCCGCCGCGGCCACGCGCGGCAAGGCCATCAACAACATCGTCCGCTTCCAGGAGGGCGAGAAGCTCACCGCTGTCGTCGCCGCGCGCAATCTCGAAGAAGAGAGCCGCTACGTATTCCTGGCCACGAAAAACGGCACGGTGAAAAAGACCGCCATCGCCGAATTCTCCAATCCGCGCCCCTCCGGCATCATCGCCATCAATCTCGAATCCGGCGACGAGCTGATTGGAGCGAAGCTCACCGACGGCAAGCAGATGATCTTCCTCGCCAGCCACGATGGGCAGGCCATCCTGTTCCGCGAAACGGAAGTGCGCGCAATGGGCCGCGCCGCCGGCGGCGTCAATGGAATGGATCTCGCGAAGGACGACTACGTCGTCAGCATGGAAGCCGTGCAGCCCGATTTCGGCATCATCTCGAATCAGTTCAAGAAGGAAACGCAGAATCTCGAGGAGCTCGAAAGCGACGAAATTCGCGAATCGCTCACGTCGCTGATGCTCACTGTCGCCGAGAAAGGCTACGGCAAGCGCACGGCGCTCGCCGAGTATCGCGTTACCTCGCGCGGCGGCAAGGGCGTGATCAACCTGAAATCCACCGAACGCAACGGCCCCGTTGTTGCCGCCGTTCAGGTCCGGGAAGAATCTGACGTGATGATCATCACGCATCAGGGCAAAGTGATCCGCGTCCACTCCGGCGAAATTCGCGAGGCGGGCCGCTCGACACAGGGCGTGCGCCTGCTCCGCCTTGACGAGGGCGACCGCATCGCTGCGGCCGCCGCCATCCTCGAAGAAGAGGAAGGCGCCACCGGCGCTGGACCGGCTCCGGCTCCGCCCGAACCCGAAAAGAAATAGCTCTGTTTGTAGCGCCGGCGTCTCGCCGGCGGTTTTGTGATGGACCTCTCGCGACCGTCAGACGTCTGGAGTATGCCATGCTCGAAAAGACGATCGAAGTTCCAACGCCCGACGGTCCTGCCGATGGCATTCTCATCCAGCCGGAGAAAGACGGCCGCTGGCCGGGTGTCCTCTACCTCACCGACATTGGCGGCATTCGCGCTGCAAATCGTGGCATGGCGCGGCGCCTCGCCGCCGAGGGCTACGCCGTTTTGCTCCCGAACGCCTTCTATCGCAATGGCACGCCGCCGCTGTTCAAGGAGCCAATAAATATTGGCGACGAGCAGTTCATGAAGCGCGTCAACGAATTGCGTCAGGCGCTTCCAACCGACGCGATGGACCGCGACCTCGCGGCCTATATTGACTTCCTCGCCGAACAGCCATCCGTCAGCGGGAACGCCTTCGGCGTCGTTGGCTTCTGCTTCACCGGTCCCATGGCTGTCCGTGCGGCGGCTGCGCGCCCGGACAAGATCGCTGCGGTCGCCACGTTTCACGGCGGCGGCCTCTACACCGACGCGCCCACAAGCCCGCACACGCTCCTCCCTCGTATCAAGGCTCGCCTTTATTTCGGTCACGCAGTCGAAGACCGCTCCATGCCAAAGGAAGCACTCGAGAAGTTCGACCGCGCCCTCGCTGCGTGGGGCGGCCGCTACGAAAGCGAAATCTACGACGGCGCCCGCCACGGCTGGACCGTCCCCGACCATCCCGCCTACAACGAACCCCAAGCCGAACGCGCCTTCGCCAAACTCACCGACTTGCTGAATGCAACGCTGAAGCACAAGTGAGGTGGTTCTGTGGCGCTGGCGCCAGCCTGCCACAGGCAGGTCTCGCCGGCGTTTTTTCCTTGATGCTTCGTTTAGGTTAGATGTAGCGCTGCCGTCTTTAGCGCAGCAGACTTGGTTGGATACTTCGCATTTCGTTCGGTTCTCAGGGCCGTAGGCGCGATTGTATGTAGCGCGGCACGCAAGGCCGCGAAAAGGAGCGCAGGAATTAACTTCAGGAAAGTCCCGGAGGGACGGTTGAGTCTTTGCTTCCCTCGAGCGATCTCAGTTCTCTGGCGGCGGAATGTAATACCCCGGCCGCGTGCGCACGGCGACGCCTTTGCGATCCGTGGTCACCTTGATCTCGTGATAGCCCGAAGGCTCTTCGCCCGGCGCGTGGTACCCAATCGTATATTCCGCGTGCAGCTCGCCGCCGATTTCATCGATGGCTCGCTGAATATTTCGGTCGTGCAGCGTATTGACGTGCAGTCCCCCCGTCGCCTTGCTCGCGACTTCGAGCGAGTTGCGTCCAACCGCATTTTTCCCCGTCTTTACCAGCCAGATCAGCAGCGCGCCTATATCCATGTTCGGCTGCACCGCCTGTTCCATCTCCGGAGTAGGCGGCTTTCCATTTGGCGTCGGCACGGGATACGTTCCCGGCGGGCCGATCTGCGCCGGTTGATATTGCGCGGGAGGCTGCCTTAAATCCGCCGCCGTTGTGCTCAGCCCGACGGAATAGATCGTCACATTCGCGAGTTGCGCGCGCCTCAGCACGCCTCCCAGTTTGTTCTCGCTTCCTGAATCCTGCGCTTCGCCAATCACCATCAGCACGCGCCGTCGCATTGGCGGGCGGTCCTCGAGCATCCCGATTCCGCGTGCCATGGCGTCATAGAGCCGCATCCCCGGATAGCCCGCCTGCAAACGGTTGAGCGCGTTCTGCACGTCGTCCGGCTCCATCGTGAACGGTTCGAGCACGTCAACTTCGTCGTTGTAGCCCAGCACTGCCGCTTCCGCGGTCTTTCCCATCACTGTTTGCGTGAATACGATGCCTGCTTTCCGGATAGCCGGCAGCATCGGCTCGACGTGCGAACTCGTTTCCACCACGAGCACGATCGAAAGCGGCTCGCCGCCCAGATCGAAATGGTTGATCTTCTGTTCCGTCCCGTTGTCGAAAACGTGGAAATCCTTCTCGGTCAGATCGAGGATCATCTCGCCCGTACGCGGATCGCGAACCACCACAGGCGCGCTCACTTCCGCTACGCGGGCCCTAATCGCATGCTGTTGCTGCTCCCCTGTGGGTGCCGCTTCCGGACGCGCTCCTGGCGCAAGATGAATAGGACCCGCAGGCGCGCCTTGCCCCCAGGCGGGAATAAACAGGCAGAACGGAACCAGCAGCAGAGTTCCCCTTCGCAGCAACTGGCATATCCGCATCGATGCGCCTCGCTCTAGTTCGATTCCCCGGTACCCGCGCGTGTTGCATTCAATGGACGTTGGCAATCGGATTCGGAGCAGGGTGCTACAGTCAACGTCTACTCGCAAATGCCTGCGATTAGAAATCGCGCTAAGTCATGTCGCGACAAGGACTTAATATTTTCTAGTCGCCAAAAGATCCGTTTTTTCGCCTTCGTCCCATCTTCGCCTTTACCGCGTTTTTGGGACCACGACTGGATCAACGCGGAGATACCTTGTACTTGCAAACCGCCTATCTATAAAATCCTCACTTCGCCTTTGCGAGGGAGCACATGAAACGTTCCGGCTATTTGCCCATGCCCAGGCTGGCCTATGAAGATGGGGTATTCATGGAGAGCCTCGGCGCCCGCCCGCTGCGCATCTTGGCCGAATACCTCGATCCGTTGGGAAGGTTGCGCCGGGCAAAGGTCGGCGACACGATCGTGATGTTCGGCTCGGCGCGCATCCAGTCCCGCGAACGCGCGGAGCATCGCTTGCGCGACATCGAACGCAAGGCCCGCGGGCGCCGCAAGGGCCAATGGAAAGTGAAGATTGACGCTGCCCGCTCGATCGTGCAGATGTCGCAGTATTACGAGCAGGCGCGCGAACTCTCTCGCCGCATCACCGAATGGGCTTTGACGCTCGGCACCGATCCCCGCCGCTTCGTCGTCTGCTCGGGAGGCGGCCCGGGCATCATGGAAGCGGCTAATCGCGGCGCGGCCGAGGCGGGCGGCCATTCTATCGGCCTCAGCATCCAGCTTCCTCACGAGCAGCGCCCGAATCCCTACATTTCGCCGGAACTGAATTTCTGCTTCCATTACTTCTTTATGCGCAAGCTGTGGTTTGCGCAAATGGCCAAAGCGCTGATCGTTTTTCCCGGCGGATTCGGCACCATGGACGAGCTTTGGGAAATGCTCACGCTGATGCAAACCGGAAAGCTCTCTTCGCGCCACTTGATCCTGATTTACGGCAAGAAATACTGGGACAAGGTTCTCAATTGGCGGCACATGGTGCGCAGCGGCACAATCACGGAGCGCGAATACAACCTGCTTCAGTTCGCCGACACGGTGGACGAAGCCTTCGAGCGCGTTCGCTCCGAAATGGAAGCCCACCACCTCGTCCTCTCCGAGGATTCCTGATCCAAGGATTCCTGAGAAAACAGAGCCGTCGCGCAATCTGACGCTTGGTTGCCGGAGTTGGCGGAGTAGGTTGTGGGTTGACGGCCCACGACTGCTTCTCGAACAGCTTAGTTTCGGGACACTTCGAGGTCGGCGGCAAATATTGCGTTGAAGCGGCGCTTTTCATCCTGGTCGTGCAGCATGACAATCGGGCACAGGCGCAGACGGTGCCTGCAGCCACGGCAAATGGCCATCTCGCCGTGGAGATCCTGCACAAACCCGTCGGTAAAGTGATACACGGACGCGGGCCTGCGGGCGTTCTTGGTTCCTTTGGTGCCGCAGTGCGGACATGTGTACTCAATAGGGTCTTCCTGTGGATCTCGGTTCAACGCGGCCCAGCCGGTGTACCGGATCCCTAATGTTTCTGTGGAACTACGGCTCATGATTACCTCTGCTTCGCAGCCCTGAACGGCTGGGCTTCACTTGCTACTACAATCACGTTAGACGCGGTTTTTGTCTGTCGCGATGCAATGATCCCTCTAAGATTCTCGCCTGGCTCGTCTAACCAATGGTTCTCCGGCCCCTTAGCAACGCGCCGATAGACCTGGCTTGTGTTCTTGGTGCTGGAACCATCAAGCCGAATCGGTGTCTATGCCAGCAGAGATCGCGACCTCCGCTGTGCCGATTGGCGCTTTGTGCTGAAGCACTTGGACGGCGCCTGGCCAACTCACGTTTCCTGAAGCGTGCTGTTCGGCCCACCCTGCTGAACGGCCAACCTGTGGAGGTTGAGACTTACATCACCGTGAGATTTGTGCTCGGCGAATAGTTCGCTGGCCGGGCGCGGGTTCGCGCATCGCCAAACCGTTGCAAAGTGTATCGATCAAATTCCGGACATTTGTTGATGCGCTTGGACTTACGGCAATTTTTGTTCGACATGTGTATCGATCAAAATTCAGTCATTCGCCTCCACGGGTGTAAACACCCGCCTTGGTCCAGATTGCTTTTTTTGTAACGATTGACTCGAGCGAAGTGGCTGATTTTGAGCGGCTTGTAATGGCTTGGTCGGACGTAAACCATTCCAGTGCAGCTCACAAAATTTCGCTACGTTCCGTTGATTTCCGGCTGCTCGAGTAAGGCATAATCTTTGCGGAACAGGTTCATGCAACGGATCGAAACTTCGCTTCCGGGAGTTTGCGAATTACGGCCTGCCGTCCTGCAGGACGCCCGCGGATTCTTCCTGGAGACATACCACGAGGAGAGGTTTCGCTCGCTGGGCATCACCGATCATTTCGTCCAGGACAATCACTCGCGTTCGGCGAGGGGCACACTTCGCGGGCTTCACTACCAGCTTCATCACGCGCAGGCCAAATTGTGCCGCGTGGTGGAAGGAGAGGCACTCGATGTGGCTGTCGATATTCGCGCCGGCTCGCCGACCTTCGGAAAATGGGCCGGCATTACGCTGTCCGCGAAGACGCACAATATGATTTATATTCCCGCCGGTTTCGCCCACGGCTTTCTCGCGCTAACCGAACCCGTGCAGTTCCTTTATAAGTGCAGCGACTTTTACGACCGCGCGGACGAACACGGAGTGCTTTGGAACGATCCCGGCCTGAAGATCGCTTGGGGCATTGGCTCTCCGCTGATCTCGGAAAAGGACGCGAGACTTCCCGCACTGGCCGATGTTCCGCGCGAGCTTCTCCCGCGCTTTCAGGAAAAATGACGCCGCGCATCCTGCTCACCGGAAAGAACGGACAAGTGGGCTCGGAACTCGCGCGCTTGCTTCCGCGTCTTGGAGACGTGTCGGCGCTCGATCGCACAGAGCTCGATCTTGCGCGCCCGGATGAAATTCGACGGGTGGTCCGCGAGGTTCGCCCGAACATAATCGTCAACGCAGCCGCGTACACGGCGGTTGACCAAGCCGAAAAAGAAGAGGAAATGGCTCGCGCCGTGAACGCAGATGCTCCGGGCATTATCGCGGAGGAGGCGAGAAAGCTCGGCACCTTCCTGGTCCACTACAGCACGGACTACGTTTTCGACGGCGAGAAGCGTTCGGCCTACACAGAGGACGATCCCACAAATCCGCTGAGCGCCTACGGCCGCACAAAACTTGGCGGCGAGGAAGCGGTCCGCGCGTCGGGCGTTCAGCACCTGATCGTCCGGACTGCGTGGGTTTATGCGACTTCGGGGAAGAATTTCCTGTTGACGATTCTGCGGCTGGCATCGAGCCGCGAAGAACTGCGCATCGTGAACGACCAGTTCGGCGCGCCCACTTCCGCAAGCGCGATAGCCGCGGCCACTGTGCGTCTTATCGAATCCGCGGTCGCTCCCGCGACGAGCGACCCTGTTGCTGTCCTTGCGCGAAAGGCAGGCACGTATCATCTTTCCGCGGCGGGCCAGACTACATGGTATGAATTTGCGGTAGCGATTCTAGACGCTGCGAGACGCGCGCCCGGGACGAAAGGAGCTGGGGGAAGTCCGGCGTGGCTTGAAGCGGCAATTGCAGGCGCGCCGATCATCGCCAAATGTGTAATCCCTATCACCACGGCCGAGTACGCGACTCCCGCGCGACGTCCCGCCTACTCCGTTCTTTCGAACGCGCGTTTTGCCAACACCTTCGGCTTCACTCTGCCCGACTGGCGTTCGCAGCTTTGGAAAACCGTCATGGGTGGGAGTTCCGGAGACTCGCTGGATCCGGGTAGAGGATGAGAGTTCTTACCTGTACAGGGAACTTTCTACTCGGGGTCCGGTATGGCCTGTATACAAAGTTTAGGGTATCATCCTAAGTTTGAGGTAGTTCTAGAACCGTCAAAGTTTGGCACTTTACCTGCCAACTTAAACGTCGCTGGAGCCCCACCCTCCAGCGAACGGCTAACTTCCTCGTTCTGAGCGCGGACATCCCAGTACCCGCACGTGCTCCGAGCCGTTCCCTTTGAAATTAAAACCAGAAAGCTTCCCGGGGGTTCTCCAGAGAAGCAGACACGAGGGCTACATTGAAAAGAGTGCGCGTCTTTTCTAAAGAAGTTCGGGAGGGAAAAGAGCAAACAAGAGACTTCGCGGATAGTTCCAACCTTTTTGTTTTCTGTGAGAAGAGTACGGGAGTAGCCCACTTTAGAGCGGGTTCGGCGAACGAACCAGAGTATAGCCTCGATCGTGTGGCGAGCCTGTTTGCGATGCAGTGCCTAGTGCGGGGATTCAATCCGGAAGATTTTGTAGTAATGGTTCCGGCGGAAAAGAAGGTGATGGGAGAGATCGTAACGAGGGCCAAGGAACTTCTCGATGAGGGTCGCGCGGTTTCTTCACAAGCGACTCTTAGCCCGCGGCAGCGGGAAGTGCTGCATTCGGTGTTGTGCAACAGGGCCAACAAAGAGATAGCCTGCAAGCTCAACATCACTGTCCGGACAGTGAAGTTCCACGTCTCCTCTCTCTTAAGCAAATTTGGCGTCGAGAATCGAACCGAACTCGCCCGCCGGGCGGCTGGCGCCCTTGCCCCGGCCATGGCAGGTCAAGCGCCACTTCATTCCGACAGGACTGTCGACCTGGACCGGCTCGATCAGCGGGCACTCGCACCGAGTCCACTGCGCACGAATCTTCGCGTGGACCAGCGGCCGGAGAGCATCACGTTTCGAGGGCGTGCTGCGACGGCCTAGCAGGGATTCCTCCAAACCTCTGCCGAACCAGCGAGCGCGGCTCACTAACTACCAGAACCGAGAGTCGCGCTCGCGAAATTCCCCCCTGACGTCGCCGGATGCAGCTTCGCTGAAACGATTTTTTCGAGTTGTTAGGATTTGCGACAACCTTGGCCAAACTGGAATTGACGCTCTCCGACCCTGGCCCTAGTCTGGTCACACGCGTCTTTTCCTGGAGGCGGACCGCACCGCGCGGGCTGTTTCGATTCCCAATCCATGGCATCCATCGACGACGACCTAAACCAGATCGAGCGCGACCTTCGCACGCTCAAGATCGAATACGAGCAATATTTTGGCGGAGGACGTAAACGCCCGCCCGCTGACACGCAGTGGCGGCTTGAGACCCTGATGAGGCGTCACGCGGAGCGAATTGGGGACCTCAATTACGGACAGCGGTTCCGCTATAACAACCTGGCTCAAACTTACGCCAAGTACCAGGAGATGTGGCGCAAGAAGACGGCGCAGAAGGAAGCGGGGACGCAGCAACACCATTTTGGAGCCGCAGCGAAGGCCATTGCGGCTGAACGCGCGCGGGCGGCCCACGAACGGAGGGCGCCAACTGATTCAAAGACAGGCCGCAAATCCGGACGCGGGCGCGATCAGGTGGAGGAGTTATACCAGGAGTTGCTGCGGGCCCGCGACGACGCGGGCGACAAAGCAAGCGTGCCGAGTTTTCAGGATTTCGCGCGTTTTGTCGAGCAGAAGACGCGGGAGCTCGAGGGAAAGGGCGCCAAACACGTAGAGTTCACGATAAGAATCGAGCAGGGCCGGGCGAGGCTGAAGGCGCGAGTGTTGAATGAGAGGTCCGGATAAGCGATGCCCTTTTTGGCTAACCGTTTGAAATAGCAGGACTTGATAGGTAATGTTACCTGGCTGGCAGTACCAATATGCGATGAATTGCCGACGCCGGGGCAGACGGGAGCCTCATCCCGATTGACGCGATTTTTCCGTTTTGCTATGTTTCTTGCATGTGTTCGAGAGTGTGCCCGTGAAACGACGTGCGGTTCGCGCCACCAGTTCCTCCCGGAGTAGCCACAAATTGCTAAAAACACAAGCGTTATCAAAGAAGAAGGTGGTCATCCCCCCTGACCCTCTCGCCCCGGCGCGCCAGCAACAACTGAAGGCCTACGAAGAGGCACTGCGACACTTTCAACAACAGAAGTTCAACAAGGCAAAGGTTTTGTTCGAGAAGGTTCTGGACGGCCCGACGAGAGAGCTGAACGACCGCGCCCAGACCCACCTTCGCATCTGTGAGCAGAGGATTTCACGCCCTGCGCTGGCACCGGCGAAGTCGGCCGAAGAGCACTACACGCATGGCGTGGCGCTGATGAATCTGGGCCGTTGGGACGAAGCGCGCGAACACTTCGATCGAGCCTTGAAGGGAGCTCCAAAGGCGGACCACATCGTATACGCGATGGCTGCTCTGGATTGCCTGACGGGCGAAGCGGACGCCGCTCTCGAAAAGCTGAAGCTCGCGATCCAGTTGCGGCCTGAGAACCGCTACCACGCCCGTAACGATGAGGATTTCTCTTTCCTGCAAGAAGACCCGCGCTTCACCGAACTGTTGTACCCGGAGAGGGACGGTTCGAGCGCTTGATCCGCGCTTCTCGTGAGAAGTAAGCGACAAGACCGGTTCCAAACTGCGCGTATCGTTGCTCTCGGGGGCGGAACAGGTCTATCCACACTCCTGCGGGGCTTGAAAGAATATGTGGCCTCGCGGCGTTCCGGAACGAAGCCACGTCCGATCGCGGACCTCGCGGCAGTGGTAACCGTCACGGACGACGGAGGAAGTTCCGGGCGGCTACGACGGGAATACAGCGTCCTTCCCCCCGGCGACATTCGAAACTGCATGGTCGCGCTTTCAAACGACGAGCGCCTGCTGACGCAGCTTTTCAAATACCGATTTCCCGGGAACGGCGGATTGGGGGGACATAGCTTCGGGAACCTTTTCCTCACGGCCCTCACCAGCGTGACAGGAGATTTCTCGGACGCTGTTCGCGTTTCATCGGAAGTGCTGGCGGTGCGGGGACGGATATTTCCTTCGACCGAACAGAACGTGACGCTGGAAGCCGAGCTTGGTGATGGGAGCTTTATTGCTGGAGAGACGCGAATCTCGAAATCCCACAAGCGAATCGAGCGGGTGCGGTTGGTACCGAGGCGAGCGCGTCCCCATCCGGAAACACTGCGCGCTCTCCGGCAAGCCGATCTGATACTGGTGGGGCCGGGCTCGCTGTACACAAGCATCATCCCGAACCTTCTGATCGACGGAGTGGTGGACGCCATCTCGCGTTCGCGAGGCACTTGCGTTTACATCGCGAACCTGATGACGCAACCGGGAGAGACGCAGCATTATTCGGTGGCCGATCATGTTCGCGCGATCTACGATCACACGCGGCGCAAGCTGTTCGATTACGTCGTGATCAACCGCGCGCACATTGCGCGGAGGTTGCTACGACGCTACGGACAAAAGCACGCGGAGCCTGTCGAGGCGTCATATTCCGAGCTGAATCGGATGGGATTGAGGTATCTGACGGCGGACCTGCTGCAACGGGAAGGCCTGGTGCGGCACGACCCCGCGCGTCTGAGCCGCCTGCTGATCGAGCAATTCGTCACCGGTGGGAGCAATTCGAAGAAGCGCTAGCGGGAGCTGTCCCGGTGTCAAGTCTGTTCAACAGCTTGCCGCCCAGACAGGGGCGTGCGGGGCGAACGTCAGGCGCCGGCGCGTACGCGGGCCATTTCGAAGGCGCGGCGAATCACTCGAGTAGCCGTGGGGCTAAGGGAAAACGGGTCCAGATCGTCTTCGGAAGCCCACGCCACATCCGTTACATCGCTTCCTGCGCGGGCTTCACCGCCGATGGATTCGCACAAGTAGTCCAGAATTACGAAATGATATTTTGCCTTTCCGCCGTCGTCGCGGAAAACGCGCTCGAATACCTCGATCAGAGTCACAACACGGACCCGGATGCCGGTCTCCTCGGCCAACTCGCGTTCGACGCCTTGCAGCAGTGTTTCACCCACCTCGAGCGTCCCGCCGGGAATGGACCATTCGCCCTGGAGAGGCGGATGGCCGCGCTTAATCAGGAGGGCGCGGCCGTTGGAGATCACGACACCCCCCACTCCAACGATGGGCCGTTCGGGATATTCACGCGGATCGCTCGAGCTGCGCACATGGAAAGCTTACACCGAGGCAGGTAGGATCCGCTGGCGCGGACAGATATTTCCGCAAAGTGAAAAGGCTGGGGTCGGCGAAATGATGCCCGGATAGAACGTAGCGCGGCGGCGCGTTTCCCTTACCAAACGGCGTTGTGGAATCGCTGCGGCACAGCGTCACGCGCATTGCTACTGCGGGCACGCTCGTAGCCTTCGACGGTATAGCACATGGCGCGATCAAAGAACTGGCTTACCAGGCGGTCCAGTTCCTGCTGGCGATAGAGTTCAACGGCCGAATCGGCCGGCGACCAACTGGAGAGGTGCCTGCGGAGCTCATTCTTGGTCAAGACGAGAGCCCAAAGGACTTCGTTGACGGGAATGCCTTCATTGAAGCGCTGCTCTCCGAGGTTGCGATAGCGATCCTGAATGGCGCGATCCGTGTTCTCGAGGAGCCAGCGTCCGAACTGATGGTAGACGTCGTATGCTTTAGCGTAGAGGTCGCGAAAAGCCAAGTTGCGATAGGAGGGAGTGTGACGGCTGGTCTGTAGGGCTTCGACGGTCCGGCGCGTGAGATCGGCAGCGTCCGATTCAATCAGAGTGATAAGTCTCGCCGCAAAGTATTGAGTGTCTCCCATGGCTTGCCCCTTATAATGTGATGAAAGATGACACGATAATCGTTGCCCTCGCTCCGGTCAAGGATAACGCATGCTGAACGGAAATCTCCGGCCAGAGATGCGCGATGGCAGAGGGCGTTGTCTGGGCTGCAACAGGAGGAAAGGCATTCCGGCAGGTTAGAAACCGCCGCCTCCGCCCCCGCCGAATCCGCCTCCCGCGCCGCCTCCGCCCCCGAATCCTGAGCCGCCGACGCTGCGAGGCGCCGAGGTCATCACGGTTCCCGCCTGGCTGGCCATTATGCTCAGGTCGTTGACAAGAAAGAAGGGCTGAAAGGCTCCGGCATATATCGGTCCCTGATACCACTGCGGCGGTTGCATCGCGATGCCCGAAAAGGCCTGCACCCACTTCTTTTCGCAGCGGAGAGCCATGGCGTAAGGGAGATACTTCTCGAATGTTTCGGGGGCATTTTCAAGGCGTTTGATGCGGTCGCTTTCGACGCGGCCGAGAAAATCCTCGAAACCGAGGACCTTGGCGAAGGTGCGCGCGCCGGTCGCTGTCCGCGCCGGCATGAACCAACCGAACCCGCAAATGATGGCCCCGGAGAAGATGGCGGCCAAAATCCAGGTGAGAGAAGACATGCCCGATTGTTTGGCCCACCAGTTTCCCGCGAAGAAAAGGATGAACCCGATGACAAGCCCGGCGCCGATGTATCCCTGGCGAACCGTGTCGGGGCGATGAAGGTAATAGCCGTCGCTGACGAGAGCGTCGAACACGGAGTCACGAATCGGCGGGAGGTGGGTATAGAAGTGGTTCTGCAGATCGCCAAGACTAACATCGGGATTCGCGCCCGCGTCGAATAACGCGGACAGCATTTCCTGTTCGTGGGGGCGGGCACCCTGCCACTCGGCGGGCGGCTTTTTGAGATGAAAGATGTAATCGCGGTGATGCCCGAGGCCGAGCAGTCCGCCGTGGTCCTTTTGCTCGATGGTGAGGTAGCCCTTCACGGCGAGGTCGACGATCGTTGCGGTGATGTCGCGCATCTCAACCGAATCGTCCACGAGGGTACCGCATTCGGCAGGGGTAAGATTGTCCGGAGGATCGTATTGCACAGTGATGGAATCGCGTTCCGGGTCGCGCCCGCGCGTCCACCAGAGCCAGAACATCAAGAGGAAGGTCACGGCGGGGAAAAGGAGCAGCGGCCAATTGTCGCGAAGGAACAGCGCGATTTGCTGGGCGGCGGTTGGCCGGTGTACCAAACCCGTGTCGAAGCCAACAACCGCCGTGAGGCCCTGGTGATATCCGAGCGGACGGGTGGTGTAGATCTGCACGACGTTGGTGTTGACCGAGACGTTGGCATTCTCGGTGCGCGACATGAACGCGCCGGTATAGGCAACGGCATGGACACCGGCGACGCCTTCTGGAAGCTCGATGCGGGCGCTGGCAGACTCAATTGGGGCATCCCATTCTTCGCCAGTGACGTTCCAGTAGAGTTCGTCGTGGTCGCTGAAGAAAAGCAAAGCTCCTAAAGCACGGTAGCGAATGATCACAGTCTGCGTGGAATTGTCGGCGTTGGGAATGTAGATTTTCAGCTTGAGATACCCGCCCTCGCGGCTTTGTTCGAGCTTCAGGGCATTTTCGTCGCTATCGCGGGCGCTTACGTCCTCGACAACCATCGTGCGCGTGAATCCCTCTTCGCGATATTGGACGGGAATCGTGCGATAGATACCGTGCCAACCGGTACCGATGAATTGGGCTTCGATTCTTTCGGTGACGTCGATCGAGGAGTCGGGGTGAACGACCACTTCCTCGTCGAAATTCTTGACGACAATCTGGCGGGCGGCGGCAGGAATGGCGATGCAGAGGACGGCGATGCAGACGCGCAGCAGGAACCGCGATGCCCGCATGCTCCGTTCAGCTCGCCGCGCCGCCGAAACTGACTTTCGGCACTTCGCGCTCGGCCGGCGCGCTGATCTCGAAGAACTCGCGGGTCTTGAAATTGAACATGCCCGCGAGGATGTTCGTGGGAAATTGGGCGATCTTTGTGTTGAAATCCCGGACGACCGCGTTGTAATAGCGGCGGGCATTCTGAATGTTGTCTTCGAGCGAGTTGAGCGTCTGCTGAAGCTGGTTGAAACTCTCGACCGCGCGCAACTGCGGATAGGCTTCGGCCAGCGCAAAGACCTGGCGCAGCGCGGCGGTGAGCATGCCCTCGGCTTGAGCCTTTGCCGCCGGGCCTTCGGCGGTCATGGCCTGATTCCGCGCTGCGACGACGCCTTCGAGCGTACCCTTTTCGTGGGCCGCATATCCCTTCACGGTTTCAACGAGGTTCGGGATCAGGTCGTAGCGGCGTTTGAGTTGCACGTCAATATCGGCCCAGGCGTTGTCGCACTGCACCTTCAGGCGAACCAGGCCGTTGTACATGCCGATCACGAAGATGACCAGCAGCGCAACAATGATCAGAACGATGATCAGCGCCATCTGTGCCTCCGCGGCCCGGGAAGCGCCGCCGTGGTTGATGCAGAGAATCCAGCGGCTAAGGATACGGCGACCAGCGCGAAGTGTAAAGCGGGACTGAGCAATTCGGCCTGGACGGAAAGCCGGCAGCGAGAGCCTTCAGGCGCTCACGGCAACGTGGCGAACGTAGAAGAGAGACGCTGGGACCGGGGCGCAGCCAGACTCCTCGCGTCTCGTTCCACTGTCAGTACGATGATCGGGGACTACTATCGCTAGCGTAAAGTAGCGTTTTGAGATAGGCTTGCCGCCTTCAACCGTCAGGCAGCCATGCTATTCAAAACGTTCAGCGCAGCCGTCTTCGGAATCGACGCTTATCTTGTCGAAGTCGAGGTTGACGTCAGCCCTGCGTTTCAGGGCAACTTCACGGTCGTGGGCCTTCCCGACATCGCGGTGAAGGAGAGCCGCGAGCGCATCAAGTCGGCCCTCCGGAACTGCGGCTTCGATTTCCCGTCTTCGCAGGCGGTGACCGTCAATCTTGCCCCTGCGGACATTCGCAAAGAGGGCTCTGCCTTCGACCTGCCGATGGCTCTAGGGCTTCTGGGATGCCAGGGCACATTTTTTGGAAAGGTGCTCGATTCGCACGTCTTCATCGGGGAGCTTTCGCTCGACGGCACGGTGCGTTCCGTTCGCGGGGCGCTCTCGGCGGCCTTGGCAGCGCGAGAACGTGGCGTGCAGAACGTCGTTGTTCCCGAAGCGAACGTGCGTGAAGCTGCGGTGGTGGAAGGAATCCGCGTGTTTGGGGTGAAGTCGCTGCCCCAAGCGGCAGACCTGATCAACGCGCCCGAATCGTTCCAGCCTGTGGCCGTGAACACGCAGCGGATGCTCGACGAGGCAAGCCAGTACGCCGTTGATTTGCGCGATGTGCGCGGGCAGATGTCCGCGAAGCGCGCGCTCGAAGTGGCGTGTTCCGGCGGCCACAATATTCTTTTGATCGGTCCTCCGGGGGCGGGCAAGACGATGCTGGCGAAGCGCATTCCCACGATTCTGCCCCCGATGTCGCTGGAAGAGGCTATCGAGACAACGCGGATCCACAGCGTGGCCGGGTTGCTTGATGATGCCCGCGGTCTGGTCGGCACGCGCCCTTTCCGTTCGCCGCACCACACGATCAGCGACGCGGGGCTGATTGGGGGCGGAGCCGTGCCGCGGCCGGGCGAGGTTTCTCTCGGCCACAACGGCGTGCTGTTCCTCGACGAGTTGCCCGAATTTCAGCGCAACGTTCTCGAGGTGATGCGTCAGCCGCTCGAAGACGGCTGCGTGACGATCGCCCGCGCAGCCCTTTCCGTGAGTTTTCCCGCCCGCTTTATGCTCGCGGCCGCAATGAACCCATGTCCTTGCGGATTTTTTGGGGATCCCACTCGCGAGTGTCATTGCTCGCCGGCGCAGATTCAGCGGTATGTGTCGAAGATTTCCGGTCCGCTGCTCGACCGCATCGACATTCATATCGAAGTGCCGGCGGTGAAATACAAGGAATTGAGAGGCAACGAGGAGATCGAGCCATCGTTTGTTATACGCGAGCGCGTCCTGAACGCCCGCCACATTCAAATGGAGCGGTATCGAGGCGAGAAAAAGGTCTACGCCAATTCGCAGATGCCTCCGAAGCTGATCCGGAAGTTCTGCGCCATTTCGTCCGAAGGTGAAAAACTGCTCGAAACGGCGATTCAACGGCTGGGGCTCTCGGCGCGAGCTCACGATCGCATTCTGAAGGTTTCGCGCACGATCGCAGACATCGACGCCTCTCCGGGAATCGAACCCAAGCACCTGAGCGAGGCCATTCAGTACCGCACGCTCGACCGGACATATTGGGCCTAGATTCCGCCGATTGGCAACGCGTCGCGATTAATTTCTCTTGTCAGCGCCGTTTGTACTCCCCCTGCGAACCTGCGGCACACAGAGACTGATAATAAGGCTACCCGGACGGCACGGCCGAGACCGCGCAACTGGCACAAAGCCAGGCGGGCAACGAAGAAAAACGCCGGCACTAGAGTTCAGGTGCGGCCGGCTGGAAAGGCGAGGCGGTGCCGCAACAGGCCCGGGCTGAGGCTTGAAGAAGAGGAAGCGCCTGCCTCCTCTGAGCGAGGCTGGCCGTGGGGTTGGCGTGTGTGCCGGAATGGGACGATTTGAGGGAGCTGACGTGTGGCAAATTGGAACGATGCAGATAACCGAAGTGATTGTTTACGGTGCAGGAACGATGGAAGAGGTGTGACTTGGCGCGGGTGCAAGAGGTGTCCGATGCTAAAGCCCGTTGGTGGAATGGTTTGGGGGCAATTCAAGGTCTGAAAAAGTACAGTTGTTGCCAATCTGGGGGCGGGGCAGGGGCGGGGTGCAGGGCGGGACTGACCTGGAGGTACAGTGTGGAACTACGTGAGTCGTCGGTGGGGAGTGAACCAGTAAACTGCTGTTTTTGAAGGGGATATGGTAAGACACCTGACCTTTGACTGACCTGCGAGAAGTGCAGGTTTGTGGCCGTACGGGTGAACAGCCAGACTGAACTGCCCGAAGTTTAGCCCTCCGTCCAGTAGTTAGTTCGAGACCGCGAAATCTACACTTCGCGTGTCATGAGAACCCACCAAAAACAAGCGCAATTCACTCAGTCAAACCGAGATACAGCCAAATTAACAATTCAGAGTGCGACGCAGCGCCGACCCCTCCTGGCGCTAGCGGCGGCCGTGATTCTGTCCGTTGCCGGGATCTCCGGCTGCGGAGTTGGAGACGGTCTGCCCTCGGGAGCGCTGAAAGTCAGCTCAGCGAGCGTGGACTTCGGGCAGGTTGCCGTTGGGAGCCAAGCAACAGAAACGGTAAAGCTGACGAACGCGGGAACGGCGCCGATCGAACTTTCGCAAGTGCTCCTTTCCGGAACAGGGTTCAAAGTACTGGGAAGCGGGCTGGCTGGATCGTTGGAAGTGGGTAGGAGCGTAGCTGTAGAGATTCAGTTTGCGCCGAACACGACCGGAGACACGGCCGGGACATTCTCGATTGTCAGCAACGCCAAAAATTCGCCGACAAACATACACGTAACGGGAAAAGGAGCAAAGGCGAGTGTTGCGGGGCTGTCTGCAAACCCGAGCGCGATTTCGTTTGGGAATGTGCAGGTTGGGGGCACGGCGAAACAGGTGGTAACAGTGACGAATTCGGGAACGGCGAACGAAAATCTGACAACGGTAAGCGCGGCGGGGGCGGGCTTCAGCGTCAGCGGGATTTCGCTGCCAGTTAGCCTGGGAGCGGGGCAGAGCACGACGTTTACAGCGCAGTTTGCGCCGGCAGCAACGAGCGGCTCGACCGGAAGCATCTCGATAGGAGCGACGAGCAATAATTCCAACCCGACAATCAGCGTGGCTTTGAGCGGAACGGGGACGCAAGCGCAGATAGCGGTGAAGCCTGGGAGCGTGGACTTCGGCAGCGTGACGACGGGAACCAGCAGCTCGCAGGCGATCACGATCTCGAATGCGGGGAGCGCGAGCCTGACGGTATCGCAGTTCGCGGTGAGCGGGACGGGTTTCAGCACGACGGGATTGACGACACCGCTGACGATTCCGGCGGGCGGATCGAGCACGTTCAGCGCGGTGTTCAAGCCGACTTCAACGGCGGCTTCTTCCGGGGCGATCACGCTGTTCAGCGACGCGGCGGCTTCACAAGTGACGGTGGGACTTGCGGGGCAAGGATCGGCGGCGGGCACGGCGGCTTTGACCATCAATCCGGCGACGGTTTCGTTTGGCGGAGTGGCGGTAGGGACGACGGCGAAGCAGGTGGTAACGGTGACGAATTCGGGGACGGCGAGCGAGAGCGTTACGGGAGTGAGCGCTAGCGGGACCGGGTTCAGCGTCACGGGGATTACGCTGCCTGTGAGCCTGAGCGCGGGGCAGAGCACGACGTTTACGGCGCAGTTCACACCGACGAATACGAACAACGCGAGCGGCAGCATAGCAGTGGCAGCGACGAGCAGCGGGGCCGATCCGACATTCAACGTGGCTTTGAGCGGAACGGGGACGCAGGCGCAGATCGCGGCGAATCCGGCGAGCGTGAGCTTCGGAACAGTGACGACGGGCAACACGAATTCGCAGCCGGTGGTGATTTCGAACCCCGGGAACGCGAGTCTTACGATTTCGCAGTTCTCGGTTACGGGGAGCGGATTCAGCACGACGGGATTGACGGCGCCGGTGACGATTCCGGCAGGCGGGTCTGCGACGTTCAATGCGGTGTTCAAACCGGCGAGCAGCTCGAGCGTTACGGGTTCGATCTCGGTGGTGAGCAACGCGCCAACTTCCCCGACGGCGATCTCATTGTCGGGAACGGGCGGAGCGGCAACGTATTCGCTGAGCGTGTCACCGTCGAATCTGACATTCGGGACGGTTGCGGTGGGGACGAGCACATCGCAGAACGTTACGCTGACGAATACCGGGAACTCGAACGTCACGATTTCGTCGGTGGGCGTGACGGGGAATGGGTTCAGCGGATCGGGGGTCAACGCCGGGTTGATACTGACGCCGAATCAGAGCGCCGTTCTAAGCGTGACGTTTGATCCGAAGGCGAGCGGGTCTGTAACCGGAAGCGTGACGATAGCGAGCAACGCGGGCAACTCACCGCAGTCGGTTTCGCTGTCGGGCAGCGGTTCGGCGTCGCACAGCGTGGCGCTCTCCTGGATGGCCAGCACTTCTTCGGGAGTGACCGGATATAACGTCTACCGTGGAACGGTGCTAGGCAGCTATTCGAAAATGAACGGATCGCCGGTGGCGCAGGCATCGTACACGGATGCCACAGTGCAGGGCGGGACGTACTACTATGTGGTGACCGCGGTGAATTCGAGCAACGCAGAGAGCACATACTCGGATCCGGCCACGGTGGTGGTTCCATAACGGCAAAGGTTCTCTCAGAGAGGTCAGGGCGGGGTCAGCCAGGCGATTGACTCCGTTCCAGGCCTCTCACCGCTGTCCCCCAAATGTACCGCAGGCCAGTAGCCTCCCAGACGCAGGTTAATCCAGAGTCTAACGGCGCGATCGGAGCATAACCGCGCCACGAGCGAACCTCGGTGTCGCTCGAATCAAACGGAGCAAACAGAGGGGTCCCCTTTGCTTAGAGTGTCTAAATTCCTGGGCTGTGTTCTGGCGCCGGCGGGTATGGCGATGATGAGCGGTTGCGCCGGCGTTCCGGGCGGCGGGCCACAAATCGCAGCGAGCTTTTTGAGGGTGAACTTCGGCATCGTGACGACGGGCGACAGCAATTCGCAGGCGATCGCGGTCTCGAATACGGGCCAAGGGAGCCTGACGATTTCAGCGATCAGCGTGAACGGGAAGGGATTCAGCATCAGCGGGGTGACGGCGCCGCTAAGCATCCAGCCGGGGAATTCGTCTTCTTTCGACGTTGCGTTCAAGCCGACGTCAAAGGCGAGTTTTTCGGGCAGCATTGCACTGAAGAGCAATGCGCCGGATTCTCCGCTGTTGATCTCTCTTTCAGGAAGAGGGGAGACGTCAACACATGCACTGAGTGTTTCGCCGCCGAGTCTGGCGTTCGGGAACGTAGCAGTGGGGGCGAGCGCTTGGCAGGATGTGCGGCTGAAAAATACGGGCACGTCGAAAATTACGATTTCGGGGGTGGAGCTGAAGGGGACGGGATTCAGCGGGTCAGGGGTAAATGCGGGGCTGATACTGGGGCCGAATCAGACAGCAACGCTGCGCGTGACGTTCGATCCGAAGGCGAAGGGCGCGGAAAACGGGAGCGCGACGATTGCAAGCAACGCCAACAACGCGCCGCGTGTGGTGGCGCTGTCGGGGACGGGCACGGCGTCGCACCGCGTGGCGCTTTCCTGGATACCGAGCACTTCTCCGAAGGTGAAGGGATACAACGTTTATCGAGGAACGGTTTTGGGGAGTTATTCAAGGCTCAATTCATCGGTGGTTGTGGAAGCGTCGTACATGGACGCGAACATCGAGGCGGGGCACGATCGTACCTACTACTACGTGGTTACAGCAGTGAACCAACAAAACAACGAAAGCCAAGAATCAGACCCGGTTTCCGTGCTGGTTCCCTGAGACGCAGGCGAACACAGGGAAAGGGGAAAGTCTTCAGGGGTCGGCAGGATAGACGGCGAAGTAGGCGTTAGCGAAAAGAGGTCTTTCGGGGCAGAAGACGCTGCGCGCTTGCACGATGTAGCGAACGCCGTTGGCGAGAGCGACGCGTCGCAGTTTTTCCCAGGGCTGCCTGTCGTATTGCAGCATCGAATCACGGCAATCACGGCCGGGCTCCGGACCGGAACCGATTGTTTTCACACGGCGCAACCACTCGGCCAGCATAGCGGGGTCAAAAGCGATTGCTGCGCCATCTTTCCACTCGACCCAACTGGAACGTTCGGAAAAGCTACGGAAGCCCTGTTCGTACGGAGGCGTGAGAAATTCAGAATCGGGCGAAGTATTTGCTTTCGCCCAAAACTGGACCTGCCGCCAGGCCTTGTCGGCGGGGGTGAGCCCGTTCTCAGGATCCCAAAGATGACGAGCGTTGGGCGCGGCGTGGAGAGCGGTGAGCACGAAAGCAAGTCCGACGATTCCGGCGGCGAACGCGTCCGCGCGGCAGTCCCACCGCATGCGGGGTAAACCGGCGGCGGCAACGAGAGCGATTATCAGAGAGATGCGCAGCGGGGTGAGGTGACCGCGTTCGAGCACCCACATTGTGCCCGGCGCGAGAACGATCAGCGCAATGACGGTCCATTTCGATCCGGCCAGAGAATGTTTGAATGAGAAGTGATGAGGGAGCAGCCGGGGGAAGAGAGCCAGTCCCGCACAAACCAAGAACAAGATTAAGGGGGCGGAGTCCTCAACAAGGGGAAGGAGCAGGCCCACAACGGCGAAGGCCCAGATTACCAGGCCTCCGCAGGCGAGTGCCTCGACGAGAGCATTTGCGGAGTAGGCCGCGATCAAAAGGAACGCGAGAAGAAAGAGAAAGGAGTCGGAGCGAAGGGGTTGAAGCAGAATAATCGTGTGGTTGAGGAAGAAGCGTCCTGCGAGAGCCCCGAAAGCAACGTAGAGGGCAAAGACCGCGGTCAGGAGCTCGAGGCGAAGGTCGCGACTCACCTTGTATTTGCGCGCCACGAGGAATGCGGCGGCGGCGGCCATCAAAATGCACGCGCCGCGGAACAATTCGGCGTCCGGATGGCTGAAGAGCCTCCAATGGAGAGGGTAGCGCCAGAGAACCGTCCGAATGTATCCGGACGGAAAACTGACGGGCAGCCTGCGGGCGTATATGAAAAGGTAAGAGGATGAGGCAGCGGCCAGGACCGTTCCCGCCGTGATGATTTTGCTTTTGGAGGAGCGCCAGTCGAGAACAGCAAACGCGATTAAAGGAACGATGAAAAAGCCGGCGAACGCGCAGTTGATGAAAATGGCGGCGCCCACGGCGATCGCGGTTTCAATCCATCGTTTTTCGAGGAGGAACCACAGCGCGCAGACCAGCAAAGCGACGGCCAGGGAGGTCTGGGTCTGTGTCTCATTGAGGATATCGGAGGCCCCAAACGGGGTGTAGCCGTTCAGGAAAGGCGAGACGGCGATGCCGACGGCGATGGTTCCAGCCAGCAGGCGGCTTCGAACGGTTTTTTGAAGGAGGCCAACAATTCCGGCAAAAAACAGGAGCTTCGTGACTACGAAGAGCGCCCACAAGGCCCCGAAAGTACCAATCCACCTGCCCAATTCGGCGACGACCGGCCAGAAGGCAGTCGGAAAGGTGGCGAACATTGTGCGGAGAAGGTCGTGGGGGTAGAGCGAGGGCTGCTGCAGCCAGTTTACCAGCGGTAATTCGAAGGCGTGATTGGCCGAACCATAGGCGAAGCCGAACGTCAGGATGTTGAGAGCCGCCGCGAGGATCGTAACCGCCAGAGCAATCATGGCGGAACGAGAGCGCGACGAAAGCAACACACGAGGGGGTTGTTCTCTCAAACCACGGCTTTCGGTACCTTCAGTCATTCCCGGCAATTCCAAGTGCAAAACCATGATTTCCTCTCTCTGACGGCGATCGAGCATCGGAGAAGAGGTAGCGGCGTGAGATTTCAGGAAACCGGCCCACTCTGTGGGAGGGCCCGGAGTTTCGCCAGTATGCTGTTCCGCGCAAAAAGCAAGGCTGGGGATTCTTGCGACGGTCAAGATTGAACGAATACGGAAGTACTATACCATACATAAAGCACTGTAGTAAAGGCATGGGAGATCGGGCAGGCATCTTTTGACAAAGGTCGCGAAGGACGCAATACAGGGGTTACTTCGAGGATCAGGTTCAAAACGAGAATTGGACGAGCGACGTTGCTTCCAGAATCTTCGTTGGCGGCGGGAGGTTGAGCGGGTAGGATGCGTGGGCTGTTTCAAAAACGCAACAGAAGAAGGGTGAATGAAGATGCGGGCAATTCCCAGGCTGGCGGCGATGGCCGGGATGTTGGCGACGGGGTGGCCGATAACGGCCCAGACAGCAGGTGCAACGCACAAGATTACGGTGACGTTCGACTACGACTTCACGCGCACTCCGGCGTGCAGGGCTGAGATCAAGAGGGACTGCGTCAAGCAGTTCAATGTTTATGAGGTTGGCCCCGGAATCAAGATTCTGGCAAAGCTGATGAGCATTCCGGTTCCACGAGGCGCGCACGACGTGGTGAAGGGACTATCGGGAACGACGCGGTGGCTGACGATTGAGCCGGGGAAACATTTGATCGCCGTGACGGCGCAGACGCCCGAGGGAGCAGAATCGGATTTGAGATTGTGCCGAGTATGGGTCCTGATTCCGCAGTGACGCAGGGAAGGAGGCAATTGGCGGCCGGTCAGTTGCGGGGAGCACCGGCCAGGCCGTCGAGAGAGGCGTCGCGGTTGACGTAGTACCTCTCGTAGTAGGACTGATATTCACCGGCGCGAATCTGGGCGATCCAATCGGAGTTGGAACGATACCAGGCGATGGTCTGACGCAGGCCTTCTTCGAGCGGCACAGAGGGCTTCCAGCCGAGGTGGCTCTGGATTTTGGAGCAATCGAGGGCGTAGCGGCGGTCGTGGCCGGGCCGGTCTTTCACGTAAGTAAGCAGGGAGTCGGGTTTATCGATGGAGCGGAGGAGGATGCGCGCCATGTCGAGATTCTCGACGACGTCGAGGCCTCCGATGTTGTAGACCTCGCCCAAGTGACCGCGCTCGAGAACGGCGAGAACGCCGCGGCAATTGTCTTCGACGTGGAGCCAGTCGCGCTGTTGCTTGCCGTCGCCGTAAATCGGGAGAGGCTTGTCGTCGAGCGCGTTCGTGATGAGGAGCGGCAGAAATTTTTCGGGGAACTGGAAGGGGCCGTAGTTGTTCGAAGAACGAGTGATGAGCGCGGGAAAGCCGTAGGTGCGCACGTAGGAACGGACGAGGAGGTCGGAGCTGGCTTTGGAAGAGGAGTAGGGGCTGCTGGGATGAACGGGCGAATCTTCGGTGGCAAACGCGCCGGCGGGGAGATCGCCGTAAACTTCGTCGGTGGAGATATGGACGAAGCGTGAAATGGCGAGCTTGCGGGCGACCTGAAGAAGAACGAAGGTTCCTTTGACGTTGGTTTCGATGGCGGCAGCAGGCTCGTAGATGCTGCGATCGACGTGGGATTCGGCGGCGAAATGAACGATGGCGTCGCAGCCGCGGAGCGCGAGCTCGACAGCAGGCGCGTCACAAACGTCGCCTCGGACGAAGGAATAGCGAGGGTCGCGATCAATGGCGCGCAGGTTTCCGAGATTGCCGGCGTAGGTGAGCTTGTCGTAGTTGACGAC
>DATEKA010000138.1:0-8062 GCA_035277685.1 Candidatus Acidiferrales bacterium | reverse complement strand
TCCCACGGCACATCATCCAGGACGATCGTGAGAGACCCCTTCACAGCCGGATCCACCACGACGTTCAGGCCGCTGACTTCGTGAATCAGGCGGAAGAAATCACGGAGATCTACGTCTTTCAAATTGACTGAGATAGGTTCGCCGGAATACCTGGCGGCCATTCCCGCGCCGAGTTGGGTGTCATTTGACCGGGCTGGCGCATCCGAGGCTGCGGGCGCAGAAACTGCCGGGGCAGCCGCTTTTGTCGTCGCTGGAGTATCAGCCCCGGCGGCCGCCGCAGCCTGCTGGGCCACTTTGGTGGCGTCCGCAGCCACTTCCTGAGGCTGCGCCGCGGGCGTCGCAAATGCCGCAGATGACGTGTGCGTCAAGGAAGCCGGCAGAAGCGCGGGTGGCGCCGGAATGGGAGCGGAAGCGGCTTGCATTCGAGGCGCATCTGGCTTCACGTTTTCGGCAACGGCAACATTCGCCGTCTTTCCTGCGGCGGGCTGCGAATTGGCAGGGCCGGAATGCGGCCCGAAAGCAACGGTTACGTTGTTGCCGGCAGACGTGACGTTGTACGGCGCCGGCTCGCGGAGATCAATCACTACCCGAGAGACCTCGGGTTTGTACTGCGCCAAACGGACTTCACGCACCGGGTCCAAATTGCTCGGAATCTGATGCGAGGACGTCCGCAGTTGCGAAGACTCGAAGTCCAGCACCAAACGGTCCGGGTTGTACAAACGCAGCGTTTGATACTTCAGCGTCCCGGAACCGAGAATGTTGACGTGCGTCGAGCCGTCTTTCTCGCTAAGGACGACTTGGCGAATCTTCTGGACGCCGCTAGCCGCAGGCGCCACCGCGGGCGACTTTGCGGCGACCGTCTTCAAAGCCGCTGAGTCCACGACGTGGGCGGCGTCTGGTGTGCGCGAAACCGACAACGTCAGTTCGTTCGAACCGCTCCGCTCGACTCGTGGCTCGAGTCCCTGGCTCAAGAGGATCTCCAGGCGGACCATCGGCCTGCTTCCCACGGAGTATGCGATCTCGCGATATCCCTTGATCAAGTCGGAGGTAACGACGCGTGCTCCGGCCGGATCGGCGGCGGAGACGCCGCTCAGATCGAGCACGTAGAGGCTCGCGCTAGGACGAAACGCGGTGTACTCGAAGGGACCGTCGGCCAGAGCTTCGAGACGCACATCCTGTTGCCCCACGGTCGCCTTCACGTGCACGACCGGCGATCCGGCTGCCAGAAGAGCTCCACCTGTTACCATTAGACCCGCCGCGATTCCCGCAGCCAGTCCCCACGCTTGCCGCATAATCCTCATTGCTGCTCTCCTGCACTCGGGTAGATTCGTTTTGTCACCAAGCGCTCCACGGGTTTCCCGAACGCATCCTTGGAATTTTCACGAAACGTTACGCCGTCCAGATTGATTCTCTCCACATCACCGTCGTACAAACGATCCCCGACGTGAATGAAGTACACGCGGTCGGCGGGATTCGAGACCACGGCAATCATTCCGCCCGGAGACTTCACCGCGCCATCCACGTGAACCGTTGCGATCACGAGTCCGGCTTTGCCCGGAGGCAGGTGCTCGTTGCCCGCCGTCACTTGAGACACAGCAATAAGCGGGGAGAACGGATCCCGCCTGCTGGCCACCGGCTCGGCTGCTTCCGGCTTCGACCGCGCCGCTTGGGCTGGCACTGCTGACGGAGCCGACTTGCCGGGTTTCGCGGCCTTCGACTTGCTGTGTGCTCGCTGCACCTTAGCGGCCGGCTTCTGCACAGGAGATGCTTGTGCGCGGATGCCAGGGGCGAGCGAGCTCGCGAGGCCCAGGACTGCCAAACTTACGAAGATCTGCGCAGTTTTCATTGTTTTCGTTTACCGCCTTGCAGCGGGCGCCTTACCTGCCGTAGCTGGAGACGCCTGTTCCGCCCCCTCGGTGAAAAAGGTGGTAATTGTGAACGTCCCCGTAACGGACGTTCCAGGAGTCGTGTGGAATCTGACGCTTTGAGCGTGTTGACCTGAAAGACCGGAGAGCTTCAGGTCCCCGACATTGATGATTCGGGAGAGCCTGCCGAGCTGAGCAAAGAAGTCCAGAACGCCGTAGTACGGGCCGTCCGCTTCGATCTCGAAAGGCATTTCGAAGTAATACTGCTTGCTGTTGACCGGTTTGGCCGTGAGCCGGCGAATGGAAACCCCGGATGTGACCGCGGCGCGCTGGATCATCAGAATGAACTGGTCAGCTTGCTTGTCTTCCGGGACGATTGTCTGGAGAGTCGCCAACTGCTTCTGCAGCGCGTCCATATCGGACTGAAGTTCTGCTCGACGCTGCTTGTACAGGCGCAGTCTGGCAACGTCCTGCTCGAGCGGCTTCAATTTTGCCTGGGCGGTCTCCAAATCCGTGCGAACGCCCTGGATAGGAGAGCCGGGAACGTAGAAGCCGGCAAGAACTATGACAAAAGCCAGTCCGACGTAAACAACGGCTTGCAGGGGCCAGGGCCAATCCCGGAAATTTCCCATGGTCAGCTCCTCCCCTTAGCCGCTGTTTGATGGTAAGCCGCCTGCGTCGGCTGGGCCGCGGATGACGGGGTGCTCGCAGAGACCGCGGCGGTCATTTTGAAGCCAAAGGTTTGCGTGCCTTTCGCGAGGTCGTCTTCCTTCGCCTCGGTGATTTCCACCTTGTCAAAATAGCCGGAGCGCTTCAGTTGGGTGATGAAATTGGCGACCGCGCTGATGTTAGCCGCCTCGCCCTCGATGTTGAGGGAATCTTGCTTCCGCTCCAGGGATGTGAGCCAAAGGCTGTCGACCCGCACGACTGTATTGGCCACCATCTGGAGAAGTTCCTGGCCTCCCGTGCGATTTTTCTGCAGAGTCTCGATTACATCGATTCTCTGCTTGAGCATGGCCTTCTGCTGCTCGAACTGTTCGACTTGGCTCTTGATCTGCTCCAGACTCGCCTTTTCCGCGTTCAGCGCGGTGATGCGGCTGTTGACCTGATCCAGTTCGCGCCTGTCCTGCATGTACGTGATGCCAAGGACGGCGAGCGCCAACCCAAGAGCGCCGATCAAGAAGACGAACTGCATGGTCGCCTCGAGCGGGAGCGCTTGCTTGGTAGGCTTTGGCCGTGCCTGACCGAGTAGATTGATTCGAATCATGGGGTGTCAAAACTCCTCAGCGCGAGGCCCATGGCAATAGCCAGGCGCGGCGCCAAATCGCGAAGTCGCGATTCGTCGTGCTTGCCGGGATTGACTGAGACTTTGCGGAATGGGTACAGCTCTTCGACCGGCATCCCGAATTCTTCCTTCAGAAGATCCAGCAGTCCGGGAACGCGAGCCGTTCCTCCCGCGACGTAAATCTTCCTGATATTTTCACCGCTCGCGGTGGCGCGGAAGAAATCGAACGTCTTCTGAATTTCGAGAATCAGAATGTCGGAGACGGAACGGAGAATGGCGGTGCGCTGCTCCTCGCTGATGCCGGCCAGCGTTCCGCCCATTTTGAGTTTTTCGGCGTCGTCGAAGCTGAGGTCCAATTCCTTTTGCAGGGCGTCCGTGTACTGGTTCCCTCCCACCGAGACGTCGCGCGTAAACAGAGGCGTCAAGCCGCGCACGATGTTGATATTCATCACGCTCGCGCCGATGTTCAGCAGCGCCACTACCTGGGTCGGATCGGGATCATAGTTGATCTCAAAACTGTTCTGCAGCGCGAACGCATCAATATCCACGACCATCGGCGTTTTCCCCGCTTGGGCGAGAACATTCGTGTGATTCAGAATCTTGTCCTTCTTGACGGCGACCAGGAGAACGTCCATCTGGTTCTCGGTCGCCTCCAACAGCTGGTGACTGAGATTCACGTCGGCGATGTCGAATGGAATGTGCTGGCTTGCTTCCGCTTGGACCTGATCGTACAGCTCTTCCTCGGTCATCAGCGGCATGCTCACGCGCTTGACGATCACCGAGTGTCCGGAAACCGAAGTCGCGACTTCTTTCGTCTTGATGGTCTGGCCGTCAAAAATCGAAATGATCTTTTCGGCCACGGATGGCGCATCCATGATCGCGCCGTCGACAACGGTATCCTGAGCCAGGGGCTCGAGCCCAAAACTGACCAGTTCGTAACCGGACTTGGATTTCTTCAGCTCGACCGCTTTGACGGAACTCGAACCGATATCCAGTCCAATCAAGGATTTTGTCTTGCCCAGATTAAACATCGCGCGGCCTCGCTCCTCACCAACCCGTGAAGGGTGGTTGGTCCACAGCAAAACTGTCCAGCTGATCTCCCCAAGGTGTCGCTAAAACTTCGTTCTTGCCCGGGAACGATTTCAGGGCAGCCGGCGAGTGCTAAGAATTTCGGCCGGCCCCTGCGCTGCACCGTTTATTACATCCGCAACATAGAGCCGTCAACGAAGGTTCTGTCGTAGTGTGCTCTGGCGTGAACCCCCGGTCCGAAAGTACAGGGAACGGGAAAGTACAGGTAAAAGTACAGGCATTAAAGCAGTTGAGGCGCGGGCGAAAGCGAGGCGCACAGCCGAAAGCTCTTCGCTTTGTGTTTACTTCGCGATGAAAAAGAGAATGGGTTGGCGGGCGCAGCCCTGAGGGGCGTTTACCTATTGAATAGCAAACAGCAGGAGAAGACGCACCTTTCCGATTCTAGTGAAGGCCCACTTGGCCTCGAACTGCCTCGATGAGTTTTGCCGAATCGTAGCCAACTCCATCTTTGAAAACGATCTCCACCTTCTCAACATCGTCAATATTTCTTGAGGGGTCGCCATGAATCACCACAAGATCGGCTGACTTTCCCGGAGCAATGGTGCCGATGCTTTCGAGCTCGTCAAGAAATTCGGCGCCGTTATACGTACAGATTCGTATGGCTTCGAGCGGGGTGAATCCGGCTTCGACCAACAATTCAACTTCGCGCTGGTCGCCAAATCCGGCCAGATCACCTCCAAATCCTGTCGGATCCTCTCCGGCGAGTAAAAGGCCGCCGGCTTTAACGAACGTTCTCTCGAAATCCATCTCTTTCTTGAGCACGGCTGCGCCGGTCGCGATAGCGGTAGGACTGCTCGCTACGCGGATGCGAGCGCGCAGATAGTCGATCTGGGCCTGCGGGAGAAGCGCGTCGAGCACGCGTTGCTCAAGGGGAGGGCGATCGGGGACAAAGGTCTCGAAGACAGGCAGCGTGGATGTAATCGCGACGTGATGTTCGGTCAATTCCCTGATCATGGCCTGAACGGCTGTGCTTTGCAGGTCGAGCTTCGCGATTGTCGCGGAGGTCGGCGAATTGTCGCATACGCCCGGGACATGATTCGGATTGAACTCTGTATCCACAACCAGCCCGTGCTCCAGATCATCAATGCCAAGGTCAGCCGCTTGCCGGAACCCGATCGAACAGAGATGTCCAGTGATCTTCAGCCCGCGCTTGTGTGCCGCCGCCACCGCAGCGCTTAATTCTTCGGGCGTGATGTGCATGTACGCCTTGAACGAAGTGACGCCCTCGTCGGCCCAGTAGCTGACGAGGCGGCTGGCGTCTTCAGGTCCCGTTAACACGTGCATCTGCGGGGTGAAGGTGCCGGGACCTTCCAGGTAAGGCCCGGTCATGTGCATTGTCGGCCCTGGAATCTGCCCTGCGTCAATTTCGCGCTTCAATTCCAGATCCGTATACGGTTCGATGCTGCCTGTAGTGCGGATCGTAGTGACACCTGAGGCCAGATAAAGCTTCGGGAATGTGTAAGCGAGCTCGTTGTAAACAGGCACCCGCCCAGACGGATAAAACATGTGGTCGTGCATCCCGACAAGCCCCGGAATCACGGTATAGCCGGAGAGATCGAGAACGTCGGCGCCTGCGTGAACTGTGGCCGTTTCCGCGGCAGTGATAGACTGGATCCTGCCATTCGCGATCACCACTGTCTGGTTCTCGCGAGGCGCTGCACCCGTACCGTCAATGACTCGAACGTGTTCCAGTGCAACTACTGCAGCAGACACCCGCACGTATTCCCTGACGCCGGGCGAGAGTGACGAAGCGGACTGTGCGGAAGCTCTACCAACGGAAAAACCAGTGATCAGAGAAATTGCGCTCACACGCACCGCAATTCCACGCAGGAATCTCTTCCGGTCGCGCGCCATCACTTCCCCCTTGCATCCCCAATCTTCAGCTGGCTCCACAGGGCGTCAAGGCGTTTCTTCGTCTCGCCGTCCATCGTGATTTCATCTGGCCAGCGTCCCGAGTAGCCTTCCTCCGGCCACTTACGCGTCGCGTCAATGCCCATCTTTGACCCGAAGTCCTGGCGGCGGGCGGCGTGGTCGAGCGTATCTACCGGTCCAAGGACGAATTGAATGTCGCGCTCGGGATCAATCGCGCACAAAGCTTTCCACACAACTTCTCGCGAATTCTGCACGTCAACGTCATGATCCACTACCACTATCACCTTCGTGAACATCGCTTGACCCAGCGACCAGATGGCGTTCATCACTTTTCGCGCCTGGCCCGGGTAGCTCTTGTGAATCGCAACGATCATTAAATTCTGAAAGATGCCCTCTGCTGGCATCGCCACATCGGCAATTTCCGGATGCTGCATCTTCATCACCGGCAGAAAAACGCGCTCGATCGCATGACCGATGAAGTAATCCTCCTGGGGCGGCGGACCTACGATGGTCGTGAGATAGACCGGTTCCCTGCGGTGCGTAATGCACTGAACATGAAACACGGGATATTGGCCTTCGAGAGAGTAGAAACCAGTGTGATCACCGAAAGGACCTTCCGTTCGCAATTCATCTAAGTTGACGTACCCTTCGAGAACGATTTCCGCGTTTGCGGGTACTTCGAGACCGACGGTTTTGCAAGCGACAAGTTCCACTGGATCGCGCCGCAGGAACCCCGAAAAGAGGAACTCATCCAAGTCGGGCGGGATGGGAAGAATCCCCGCCAAGCACGTCGCCGGATCGGCTCCTATCGCCACTGCGACTTCAAGCTTGCCGGCGGGATTCTTCAACCGCGCGCTGCGGAAGTGTTCCGCGCCATGCTTTTGCGTCTGCCAGTGCATCGCGGTCGTTCGGTCGTCAAACACCTGCATGCGATAACAACCAACGTTGCGCTTGCCCGTTTCCGGATTCTTGGTGATGACCATCGGCCAGGTGATATACCGTCCGCCATCGAGCGGCCAGCATTGCAAGATGGGAAATTCGAAGAGAGAAAAACCATCGCTACGGACGACTTCCTGGCATTCGCCCGTCCGCACGGTTTTCGGGAAAAAGGATCCCATCTCTGCCAGCTTGGGCAGCATCTTGACCTTCTCCAGCAAGCCCTGCGGAGACTGCATATCAAGGAAGGAGTGGACCCGCGCCGCGACCTCATCGAGGGAGTCAACCTCGAGTGCCAGATTCATGCGCTTTTCACTGCCCACAACGTTGATCGCTAATGGAACCCGCGACCCCTTGGGGCGCTCGAACAGCAGCGCCGGACCGCCGGCCTTCACCGAGCGGTCGGCGATTTCCGTGATTTCGAGAATCGGATCAACTTCCGCGGAAATACGCTTCAGTTCGCCGTTTTTCTCCAGTTCACGCAGAAAATCGCGCAGGTCGCGATAGGCCACTTCCCCTCCCCACGATTCGCTCCAAACAGTAGTTCTCTGGCGGCCCAACTCTAACATGGAGACTTTCCAACGCAATCTCTGAATCAGGACGTGGTGGGGTGCGAATTCTTGCTTCGTGTCCCGTGGTGAAACAGTTTCTCCACAATGACACACCAGCCGAAGGCGTTGCGCGGCCATAAGCGCACAACGACGAGCGCAGAAAGCATTTGTTATGCGCGATTTCCGCCTTGCTCGACGCGTTCCAGTAAGCGCGGCGATGCAATTGCATATTGCAGGGCGGAGCTAGGCTGACCGATCGTTCGACAACGGCACAGCTTAGCCTCTTACATACCAACATCTCAGTTGCGCCGTTCGGCGCGGAATTGGAGCCTTCGCGGGCTTGGATCTGTGAGCCCTAGGTGTCCTATGATGCCCTCTCTCATTTTCGTGTTCAGCTTGGGAGCGCTGGTTCAGTTCGCGATTTCCTATTGCAGGACTCTGTTGATGACGTCGGGCGAAGTCTC
>DATEKA010000137.1:0-7483 GCA_035277685.1 Candidatus Acidiferrales bacterium | reverse complement strand
TGCGTTCGCCCAATATACTTGTATTCGGTCCCGCGAAGCATTCGCAACCATTCCGCAGGCCATTCATTTCGGGAGATGCTCATTCATGCGACTTTTCAGCGAACTCAAGATTCGCGACCTCAGTTTCCGCAATCGTATTGCCGTCTCGCCGATGTGCGAGTATTCAAGCGAGGACGGTTTCGCAAACGACTGGCACCTTGTGCATCTTGGGAGCCGCGCGGTGGGAGGCGCGGCAATTGTCTTTACCGAAGCGACGGCGGTCTCGCCCGAAGGCCGAATCAGTCCGCAAGACCTCGGGATCTGGAAGGATGAACACGTCGATATGCTCGGGCGCATCACGCGTTTTCTGCGCCAACAAGGCGCTGCGCCCGGGATTCAACTCGCGCACGCTGGACGGAAAGGGAGCACGCGCCGTCCGTGGGAATCTCCGGCGGGTGAGTTGCCTGTTTCGGAGGGCGGCTGGGTTGCGGTTGCGCCGAGCGCGATTCCGTTTGCGCAGAACTATCCGATGCCGAAAGCCTTGGATCAGCAGGGAATCGCGAAGGTCGTGAGCGATTTCGTTGCAGCTGCGACGCGCGCTCTTGCGGCTGGATTCAAAATCGTCGAAATCCATGCGGCGCACGGATACTTGATTCATGAATTCCTTTCACCGCTTTCGAATCAGCGAACGGATTCCTACGGGGGCTCGTTTGAAAATCGCACGCGCATTCTGCGCGAGGTGATTGCGGCTGTCCGCCGCGTGTGGCCGGAAAAGTATCCGCTATTCGTTCGCATTTCCGCGTCGGATTGGGTGGAGGGCGGCTGGGATGTCGACCAATCCGTCGAACTCGCGAAACAGATCGGCCCGCTCGGCGTGGATCTAATCGATTGCTCATCGGGCGGTAATACGGCGACAGCCCAAATTCCCCTGACGCCCGGCTATCAAGTGCCGTTCGCGGAAGCGGTGCGCAAAGGAGCAGAAATTCTCACGGGCGCTGTGGGACTCATTACGTCGGGAGAGCAAGCGGAAGCGATCATTGCGGAAGGGAAAGCCGACATAGTTATTCTCGCGCGGGAATTCCTGCGCGATCCCTATTTCCCGCTGCACGCCGCTGCGCGCAGGGGCGAAACGGTTTCGTGGCCCGTTCAATATCAGCGTGCCGCGGCGCCGGGATCGCCGGTGCGGATGGCTTTTGAAGAGCGATAGATGGAAGCAGATGACGTAGAGCAGGCGGAGGATACCCCGTGGCGTGCTCGGCGAGAAGGTACAGAAAAAGCGAGAGAGGTCCTTCGCTTCGCTCAGGATGAAGACGACGTTGATCTAGCGTTGAATCCGAATGATTAGCAAAACGCGGGAGTTCCTTTCGCTTGGTACGGTGGACCGGCGGCGCTTCGCGTCTTGGCGGGCGAGCTTTAGGTGACGGCAAGAACGGCTGGGGCGGGCGATTTGGGCGCGCGCGCGAATGGCATTAGCAGGCGCTATCGGCGAGGCACTAGCCCGTGGTCCATGGCGTAATACACGAGTCCGACCACTGAACGCACGTGGATTTTCCGCATCACATGGGAGCGATGCACCTCAACGGTCCTAACCGAAATGGCAAGTTCGGCTGCTATTTGCTTGTTTGATTTTCCCTCTGCCAAGAGTTGAACGACGTCAAGTTCGCGCGGAGTGAGTGCCGCGCGGCGCGTGCGCAATGACGAATCGGGTTCGGATAACTCGGTGACAGAGTAGTGCGAATCTAAGCCAAGGTGCAGGTCGTTGTCAGTCATGGATGCCATTATGGTACATCGCCGATCGCCGACTATTTGGAAATGGATCTTGCTTACAAAAGCAAGCAGGATAAAAAACCGCTATGGTGAGAGCCATTGATCTTAAGAGTGGCACGAGCTAGAGCCTGGACCGGACCGCACGCGGACGGCGGCGTGGGTAAAAAGAACGCGGGCGTCGGGTCTTCAACAAAGACCTGACGCCCGCGTTTTGGGATCGTTCGAATGGCCTCGCATCCAAGATGCGGACCCGAGCTACAAAAGGCGCCACCACGACGGCGGCGATGGCGCCTAACCTCCCAACCAAAACCTGCGCAGCCGGGAGGGCTGTGCTACTTGTTCTACTGGCCGGCGGCGGCTTCGCTGGGGAGGCCGAAGCAATACAGAGTGCCGTCGTAATCTCCCAGGTAAACGCGTCCGTTGGCTACCGTGATGCCGGAGAAGTGGTTGAACGTCTTGATTGTGTCGCCGCTCGACCAGAGCTGCTTGCCAGTCATTGCGTCGAGCACGTAGATGATGGCGTGCCCGGATTTTGCGGCGCGGATGGTGGAATCGAAGTTGAGTCCGATGTCCGGCCATGCCTGCTGTGTATTCTCACCGCTGCCGTAAGCGAAGATCATGCCATTGGCAATGATCGAGGGTTCGCCGCGGTGCATGTCGCGGGAAATCCACACCGGTTCGAGCGAGGGATTGCTGGCGTCGCCGACGACCTTGAAGGCTGCTTCGCCGCCTTCTTTTGCCGCGGGCTCGTTGGTTGTTGGGAATTTGACGGCTGGATTCGGCGGTCCCCAGAAGGGAACGAGAACCCAACGGGTGCCGCTGGGATCTTCCCAGCTCGAGAGCGCGCCCCAACTGCCGGCGTTCTGGAAGTCGGCGCCGACGTTGCAGAAGAGCGGAGTCTTGTAGAGCGGAGTGTGATGATCCGCGCCGCCGGGGTTTTTCGGATCGAGCAGGAACACTCGGCATTCCTTACCGGAGGAAGCCATCAACTCGCGGCCCTTATAGTTGAAGATGGTCGGCGTGTTGTTGGGATCGAGGTCGCGATGCCAGAGCCATGCCCAGTTCGAGGGCGTGAACCAGTTCCACGGCTTCCAGACGCCGTCCTCCATTCGGAAGCCGACCATGCTGTCCGCAATGATCAGGTTATTGGGATTGCTGATATCGACGTTACCGTCGCCCGTGGTGGTCCAAACGGTGCCTTGCGAGTCGATCGCGGGACCGCGGCGCCCCCATAAGCCGCCGCTTCGGCCAAAGTTGGCGCTGACGATCGGCTTAGGATTCGGATCGGTTAGGCTGACGGAAACGATGCCGGTGCTGACGGGGCTGTAGATCGCGCCGTAGATGATCATGTTGTTGTAAAGCTGCAAGGAAAACTTGCTTTCGCCGGCATGGACGGCGGGCTTTTCATCTTCGCCGCTCGTAATATCGATCGAGTGAAGATTGCCGCCGCCGTCATCGACGTAGAGAGTGCGGTCACCCGATGCGTCCGGAGGGCCGATCACAGGAACGTCTGTAGTGCCGCCGGGGCGCAAAAAGCCGAGATGCTTGGGATCAGTGGGCTCGGGGCCGCCGAAACCTCCATTGGCCGGGCCAGTTGCGGCCGGGTAAGTGAAGTGGCGCTGCCATACCATTTTTCCGGTCTTCGCATCGACGGCGTAGAGATTGTCCGACGATCCTACGACGTAGACGATTTGCTTTGGGCCGCTACTTGTGGGGACAGAGTCGACGACAAGAGGCGTCATCAGGCTATGCAGAGCGCGAGCGCCGTTGCCGGTATCAATTTTCCAGAGCAACTTCATGGTGTTGATGTTGTCTTTCGAGAGCGTCTTCTCGTCCTTGTTCCAACCGCTGCGCTGAAGGTCGCCGCCGTCGGTGAGCCAGTTTTCGCCGAGCGCCAGGCCGCAGCAGAAGACCAACGCGATAAACAAAGCTATGGTCGGTTTTTTCATATAGTCTCCTGATCCTTAGCGTTCCAGCGGAATGCCGTACGCGTATAAAGTGTTGTCGTGCGTTGTGAAAAAGACGCGGCCACCGGCGACGGCAATGCCGCTGGTGGAGAAACTTGTTGCCGCATTCCCGCTCGACATGAGTTCCTTGCCAGTTGTGCCGTCGAGAATGTAAAGGACGGCGGGCTTCGCCATCTTTTCTTCTTCGGCGACCGTATATGGCGTGCCGTCGTCCTTCGCGACGCGGGGCGTCATGCCGGTGGAGAGCGCGAAGACGAGGCCATTGGCGGTGACGGGACCTGCGGGCGAGATCATGTCATGCGAGATCCATTGGGGCGAGAGAGCGGGATTGCCGCCCTGGTCGACGACTTTGAAGGCGACGATTGCGCCGGTGGAAGCGGAGCCGTCTGAAGCAGGGAACTGCATGGTGGCTTGACCGCGAATTGCAGCGTAGATCCAGCGCGTGTTGCCGTTGGCGGCGTCTTCCCAAGTGGCGAACGTGCCCCAGATTCCGTCGCCGCCATAGTGCGGATCGGGCTTCACGACGGGATCGCTTGCGTAAAGCGGGGAGCGATGATTTGCGCCGCCGAGGGAAGAGCCATCGAGCAGATACAAGCGACCATCGCGACCGCCAGCGACTACGATGGTTTTGTCGTTCCAGGAGAAAACAGCCGGTGTAACGCCGGGAGACGCGATTCCTTTCTTCACCGGTGGAAGCGACCCGGAGGGCGTGAAGTAATCCTTCACGTCGAGCGTCTTGGGATCAAGCGCGAGGACTGTGTCGTGATAAGTGCCAGCGACGGTTCCTTTGCCTTCGGCAACCTGGCCGTATACGAGGCTGTCGTCCGGGGCAATCGCCGTGCCGCCGGTGCCTGAGAATCCGCTGCCGTTGGTCATGAAGTTGACGACCTGGAACTTCGCTTGAGTGACCAGAGGTTCGCCGGGCATCTGGGGAAGTTCGGGCGGAGTATAGAGTGCGGCGTAAAGGCCGTTGGGATTACCGCCGCAACTGTTCGCTGTGGCGGCGTAGATCACGTCGCCGTCCACGTTGAGGCCGGTCACATCCGCGTTGGCGGGAACGAATTTAGCGGGGGCGATCCATGTGGCGTCGCCGTCCTGCTGGCGCAACGTGCGCAGATAGCCGTCGCTGCTGACGGCCCAGAAAACTGCAGGGCCACGGCCGAAACCGCCGCCTCCGCCGCCTCGTGCCGGGGCCGCACCGCGACCTGCTGCTGCTCCGCGTCCTGGGGCAGCGCCGCGGGCTGCACCGCGAGCGGGCGCTCTACCGGCGCCACCGAAACCACGTCCGCCACCGCTTTGACCGGGCATTGCGAGGTTTGCGGTGAGTCCACCGGAACAGAGGGCCGAAGGAGCGGCGGGAGCAGCCGGACTGCCGATTGGGTCGAATTTCGTCTTAAAAAAGAGCTCGCCGATGTCGGAATCCAGGGCATAGACGCTGCCGGAGCTGCCGCCGATGAAGAGAAGCTGCTTGAAGCCCTGGTACCCGATGATTCTTTCGAGATCAATCGGCGCGGTCATGTCATGCAGGCCGACGGCTTTGTTGTCAAATTTATACTTGTAGACTAATTCGATCTTCTTAGCGGCGATGTTTTCCTTGGAGAGGTCTGTTTCGCCCTGCGCCCAGCCGTCGCGCTGAGGATTGCCCGCCGTGCTTGGCCAGTCCGCAGCCCAGACACAGGCGCAAAGCCCCACCGCAAAACACAAAGCCCACAAAAATCTTTTCCGCATGCAAATGCCCCTTCCTCCCGAGATTCGGAGCCAAATGGCTTCGCTCGCGATCACGCTGCAAGCTGTTTCGACAGAGTGCGATGATACAACGCCGCGGAGAAGAAACTCAAAGAGAATGTCGTTTCTCTATAGAAATATGGCGATGGAAATTCGGGTGACAACGGAGAGAATCAACTTCTTAGGGTTGCACTCGGGGCGCCGGTTGTTAGGATACGTGCGTTGCGTTTGCCAAGAAGGGAAGGCGGCATGAGGCATGTGAAGATTCGGATTTATTTCGCGCTGGCGATGGGATTGGCGCTTATTGCGGCGGCGCCATTTTATCTGCGCGGGCAGGCGGCGAATTCGGCGGCTGGCCGCGCAGACACACGTGCGCAAGCTACGCAGGCTCCCGCAGCAGAGCGCGGAGGGCGCGGCGCGAATCGCGTGCGCAAAGAGGGGACGTCGATTACGGTCGATCACGCGATGCGCACGTCGATACCGGAGCCGGCACGCGACAATGCGTTTTCGATGACGACTACTCAATACGGCATTACGGCAACGCTGCAAACTCTGGCCTCGGCTGCTGGCTCGGCAATTCTGGAGAAAGGCGGGAATGCGATTGATGCGGCAATTGCCGCGAATGCGGCGGTTGGCGTGGTTGAGCCGAGCATGAACGGCGTCGGCGGCGATCTCTTTGCGATGTATTGGGACAATAAGGCCAAGAAACTTTACGCGCTCAATGCGAGCGGCTGGACGCCTGCGGGTTGGACGCAGGAGACTTTCGCGGCGAAGCACGTGACGCGGCTCAGGGGCATCTGGTCAGTCTCTGTGCCGGGAGCAGTGGCGGGTTGGCAGGCGCTGCATGATCGGTTTGGAAAACTGCCGCTTGCGGAGGACTTGAAACCTGCGGAGGCATTGGCGGAAAACGGATTTCCGGTGTCAGAAGCGAATTCGGTGGAGTGGGAAAAATATGGGATGCCGTTTGCGGATCAACCTGAATTTGCGCGCGTATTTTTGCCCAACGGCAGCTATGTGCACCTGGGGCAAATCTTCAAAAATCCGGATGTGGCGAACACGCTTCGGATTATCGGCGAAAAGGGGCGCGACGGATTCTACAAAGGTGCGATTGCGCAGGCTATCCTGAAGCTTTCCGATGAACAGGGCGGCGTGATGACGGCTGCCGACCTGGCGGATTTCCAACCCGAATGGGTGACGCCGATTTCGACGACGTATCACGGCTGGACCGTCTACGAGACGCCGCCAAATTCGCAGGGGCTTGCGGCGCTCTCCATGCTGAACATCATGGAGCTCTATCCGCTGAAGGATTGGGGGCATGACGATCCGCGAACGCTGCACATCGAGATGGAAGCAAAATCGCTCGCGTATGCGGATATGTTGAAATACGTTGGTGATCCGCGGTTCGTGAATGTGCCGACGGCGCAGTTGATCTCAAAGAGCTTGGCTGCCGAGCGCGCGAAGGGAATCACGGAACGTGCGAATTGCAACGTGCTGCCCTCGAATCTGAGCGACACGGCTGCTCACATGCAGAGCGAAACAACTTATCTTGCCACTGTGGATCGCGATGGCGACATTGTGTCGCTTATTCAAAGCAATTCGGGAAACTTCGGCTCGGGGCTGGTACCGGATCATACAGGCTTCGTGCTGCAAAATCGCGGCGGCGATTTCACAATGGAACAGGGTCTGCCGAATTCAGTCGGGCCGCGCAAACGGCCGCTGCACACGATTATTCCCGCTTTCATGCAGAAGGGCGATATCTCGATCGGCTTCGGGATTCAGTCCGGATTCAATCAGGCTCAGGCTCATGCGCAGTTCGTTGCCAACATTGTTGATTTCGGCATGAACATTCAGGCGGCGCTCGATGCGGCGCGCTTCAATGAGTCGAACTCGGGCTGCGGCGTCAATATCGAGGCCGGCTATCCCGAATCAACGATTGAAGATTTGTTTGTGCGCGGGCATCAGGTGACTATTGTGCCGCGCTATTCACTGGTGATGGGCAAAGGCAATGCCGTCGAACATGATGACTCTCGCGGCGTGAATTTCGG
>DATEKA010000136.1:0-14477 GCA_035277685.1 Candidatus Acidiferrales bacterium | reverse complement strand
GCGGGCGCCAGTTGCGAAGGTCCGCTGATTAATTTCGCTGTCTCCACGGAGCCGTCTGCCGCGATCACCAGGTGAACCTTCACCGTCCCTTGAATGCCTTGCTGCTCAGCGTCCTGCGGATAAGTCGGCTCGACGCGATAGGTAAGATGACAGGGATTGAAACGATCCGAGGGCTTGAGGATCCGGCCGTCAATCACTCGCGGAGCTGCCGTTTCCTGCACGAAATCCACTGGCGAAGGCTGCATGGCGGAAGCGTTGGACGCGGAATTGATCCGCTGTGCGGGCGAAGGATTCGACGAAACCGGCGCGGCAACCGCATTTTCGCGCGGCAACTGCGCCGTCAGCGCGGCTTCCGCGTTCGGGGAGGCCGCCGTCTGCTTCCGGTGTGGCGCTGCTGTCCTGGGACGCGTCCGCTCCGAAAGTCTTTTCTCCCGGCTAATGGGCGAGGCCGGCTCGGGCGGTTTGGTAACGCCGGGCGATCGAGTTGCGTTATTCTGCGCCACAATGGCGGGCGTTGCCGGCGCCGCAACCGTCAGCGCGGCGGGCTGACGATTGATTAGGTTTCCCACCCACGTTCCAATTCCGAAGCACACAATCGAGAAGACGACGACGGCAGCCGCCACTGCGATCTGGTTGCGGGTTCGCGTTCGGCCGGCTGCAATCTTCGCGGCGTTGCGGACAGCATTTCGTGCAGCCTCGGCGCTATCACCCACCGCCTTTACTGGACTAGATACAGGAGCAGAGATGGCCGTTGATGTTGCCAGCAGCTTGGGCGCAGGGGTAACAATCAGAGAATCGTGTTTTTTGTCTGGCGCCGCGGATGGCGGAGCTCCGCTCGCTCCCGGCGCGCGCGAAGTTGCAGACTCCGTGGCAGAAGAGGAGCCAGGGTCGCGCGGTTTTTGCCTGCCGAACTCCCGCGATACGATTTCCGGTTTCGGATGTGACACGGGATACCGCACTGACTCTGCATCGGCGGGTAGCGGCGGAGTGGGGTCTCCAGAAGAAGCTTCCACCGGCTGGCGCGCGGCGAAATCGGCCATCAAGCTGAGCCATTTGTCTGTCTGTGACTCTCCAGCCGCCTGCGTCGGCGGTGTCGTCAATGTTACGCGCTCGTTTGGATGATCTGTCGACACATCTTCGGAAATGTCGGACACCGGCTGGGAGTCCATCCATTGTTGTATTTGCGCGCGCGCCGCCGGCGTCATTGCCACAAAGCGCACTCCCGCCTGCCGGTTTGACTTACTAAGCCAAACGATCCGCGCTGCTGTTTCGATCCGCTTCTCTGAATGCGGCAGCTGAATACGGAGGCTGACTTCTTTCTGCTGTTCGAGCGGCCCGACAGCTTGGAGCGCCAAGCCCGCTTCGCTGACGTTAAGGACGATCCCGCCGTTGTCGGCGCCAATGTCCAGATAAGCGAGTGCACCGAGCGGGTAACGCACGCCCACCCGGCGGTCCTTGGGCGGTACTGAATTGTCCACGCAAAGGGTCATGTGGGACATGGCCAATCGTTTCCGGGGTACCCACTGCGCCTGCCAACCTTGCAACAACCCAGGGGAGTCGCTGGTTTCGGAATTACCCCTGCACGGGTTCTCCCAATCCCCAGCCTAACGTCTATAATCTTCTTGCCTTTGCAGAAAAGCGAGCCTGGCTATCCCGAGCGCGGGTGCCAAGCCGTGACTCTCATATGCGTAAGTGCTTATCCTGGCGCAATTTACGCCAGAACACCTCAGGAACGAATCCGTTGCCGCTTACCACAACAATCCGACCCCGTACACTACTCCGAGATCGGAGGAAAGTCCATCCCTTGAATTGCACATAAAGTGCCATATTTTCCCTGCAATGCTGATACAGTGAAACACCTAGACTGCTTATCCGCATCTTTGTCTCAATTCCTGCACGTTATAGATGGCATTAGACTTGCTCAACATATAAGGCATAGACCTCATTGCATTTAACTCTCGGCCCCTCAGTTCGGGTCCGGAACAGCGACAGGAACCGTCAAAAAATGGAGACTACTCAGCTCGAAGCACCCCAAACAATTGGTGACATTGGCGTCGGCAAGAGCCTTCTCGAAGAGCTCGCCCTCAAGATCCTCTTTCTCGGCGGCGAAATGTCCCTTTCCGACCTCGCCGGCCGCATGTGTCTCAGTCTCCCTGTTATCGAAGAGATATTTCAGTTCTTCCGCCGCGAACAGCTCTGTGAAGTCAAAGGTATGACGCGCGGAACACATGTCATCGCGCTGAGCGGGCTCGGAAAAGACCGCGCAGCGGCCCTCCTTGCCCTTAGCCAGTACGCCGGCGCGGCCCCTGTTTCGTTAAGCGACTATTCCGACCAGGTTCATGCCCAAAGTGTGCAAGGGACGGTAGTCAGGCCGGAGGATCTGAAACGCGCATTCGAGAACCTGGTTTTGAGCGACGATTTGCTCTCGCGCCTGGGAACAGCGGTCGTCTCGGGGACGTCCATTTTCCTCTACGGGCCTCCGGGAACCGGCAAAACGACGCTCGCCTGCAACATTCCCTCGATCTTCGAGGATTTTGTTCTGATTCCCCATGCGATTGAGGTCGACCGCCAAATCATTGCCGTTTACGACCCGGGCGTGCACCGCAAGATTGATGGTCCCGCTCCCGAAGACTGGGACAATCGCTGGGTCATCTGCAATCGGCCGCGCGTGGTTGCCGGCGGCGAGCTCTGCGGCGAGATGCTCGACTTGCAGTTCAACGTCAGCAGCCGCTTCTATACTGCTCCGCTCCAACTCAAAGCAAACAACGGCGTTTTGGTTCTGGACGATTTTGGCCGGCAGCGCATGCGCCCGGAAGAATTGCTGAACCGCTGGATGACTCCGCTTGACCGCCGCATGGATTTTCTGACGCTGCCGGGCGGGAAGAAATTCGAAATTCCCTTTGATGTACTCGTGGTTTTCTCGACGAACCTCGATCCCCGCGCTCTGACGGACGAGGCCTTCCTGCGGCGGATACCGAATAAAATCGGCGTCATGTACGCTACTCCCGAACAGTTCGCGGAGATTTTCGAGATGGAGTGCGCGAATCGGATGCTTCCCTGCGAGCCGGAGCTCGCGCAGTATGCCGTCGAACTGATCACCCACGATCTCCAGCAGACGCTATCGCACAGCCACGCGCGGGATATCATCAACCAGATTTTCTGGACCGCGAAATATCGTGGGGGCGATGCGACGTTGAACCGCGCGACAATCCGGCAGGCCTGCCAGAACTACTTCCTTTCAGTTCAAAACGTCTAACCGGGACCGCAAGAGCTCAGACGTTCAGCCGCTTTGTAGCGGCGAACGCGTGATACGCGCTCGCACGTTTTGCGTTTGAGATAGGTCTCTGTGGCCGGCGAGGCTACAGTGCGGTTGCTAAATCAGCAACGAGGTGGAAACCAGCGGGCTAGTGCGCCACCTGGTTTCGCGGGACCTCGAGGTACCCGAGGATTTCATCCTTCACAATTCTTGTTGCTATCACCTGGAAGGGCGTGGTGTTCCGCGCGACGACAAATTGCACGACTTCGTGGACCATCCGGTCCTTGAGTTCGATGCACGTCGGCTGAACGTAAACGCAGAGGGTGTAGCTTTGCTTCTTGGGGTTTGTCGATTTCAGAACGAGCGATACTGGACCGACGGGCTGCGGGTTTGATCCCCGGAGCAGTTCGAACGGAATTGCTTCCAGGTCCGTGCGATTGATCAGCTCGTTCAATTCATCCTGATTCCGAAGTATGGTGACGTTCTGCGATCCCACCTGGCCGGCCATGTCTGCCAGACGGTTCGTCGTTGCCTGCCAGGCGTCCTGGCTGGCAGCCTGGTTCTGCTGGAGCTGGCCCACGTTCTGTTGCAGGGAAGTCAGTCGCGCAACAGTGGCTGGGTCCGGCGTTGGAGCGCCCGACACCCGGTAAATAGGCCGCACGGGACGTGTCGGAACGGCCGCGCTTGTGACCGGCTTGGCTGGCTCTTCTTTTCTAACGATCACCGTCTTTTTCTCCGCCTCGACCTTGGCGAGACGCTCTTCGATCATGGTGAGCCGCTGATTGATGCTGGCCAGGGCCGGATCGTCCGCGCTCGCCAGCGCCTTCGGAGTTTGCGGGATGAGCTTGTAGCCTATGAACGCGATCGCCGCGATGATCACCAGTCCGAACACCAGGCCGCCCATTCGCGTCGCGGTCCGGCCGCCGGTTGCGGAAGGCGCTTGGGATTGGACGAATACTTGCCGGTCGAAATCGATTCCAGCGTTTGATTTGTCGGTCATGGGTCGAGTCAGCTCCCGTGAATGCTAGCGAATAACGATGCTCGAGGGGTATTTTTCTTTCAGCGTGATAGCGACAGTTTGGGTTTCCTTTGGCATCAGGCCAACCAGCTTTTCTCCCTCATCCTGACGATTGCCCCGCATGGCTATTTTGTACTTTCCCGGCGCCACCACCAACAGAAGAGGAGTCTTTCCCACCAGCCGGTCGTTGATGAAAATATCCGCTCCGGAGGGGACGGAGCGTAGAAGCAGCTTCCCCGCATTCGGTCCGGCATTGTCTTCCAGGTCTTTCCGGTTGACCTCTTCATCGGAGGGTCCGCTTCGCGCGATCATATACGCGTCGGAATTGGCCTTGGCGGGGCCCGCCGTCTTGGGAAAGGCTCTGGTAATGTGCGTCGTCATGGAGGAATGCGATGTCGTTGCGGCAGCTTCAGCTGTGGCTTGCGCATGCAAAGTGCAAGCGCCCGTCACAAACAGCAGCACAAGAAGTGAAATCTTCTGCAATCTGCGCATGACCTCTCCCGGGATGCTCGAGATACGGACCGCACCCAAAGGCTATATGCCGATGGGACCAGCATCATACCTCTAGCAGGAGACGTACCAAAGTCTCCGCTGGAAATCGGGTGATTTCGCTAAACCACCTTTTTCAATGCGTTTAGGGAAATGAGTCACCGGGGACGTGGAAATGTTGTTCCATTCCATGCCTCTGCCATCCTTTTCGCATTCCTGACACCCTGCCGCAGGGTGCTCAAACGGTGACACTTGGCGTTATTTCGTGATGTTTCCGGGAGAACTAGATTGCAGAATATTGGTACGCAACGTGCTCCCCTGCTCCTTTCGACCTCCGCCCTGTTTTTGCTGGTGACGGCTCGACAGGGAATTGAGAGGATATTGCAGGTCGCGATTCCACGGTTGCGCGGATCAATAGATGCCCACTGACACCACTTTAGTCGCAACCGGACCCCGTAAAGAATCGAACCCGCAGGCGCAGCCTTTCAGAGCGCCTTTCGTCGAGCGCGGGTCGTTGCGCCTGTTTGTGCGCCGTGATCGGTTTCTATCGGACTGGCGCGGGTCAATCGCTGCCCTGGTCTCCCGTTCGGACCCCGCATCTTCTCACGCCGTAAATCACTTCCTGCATTGCGTCAACCTGGCGCGCACGCGCTTCTCCGGCCGCTCGCTGGGGGCGTCCTTCCTGCTGCACTGCTGCGCTATAGCGCTGGCCATTTATCTTCCCCAGGCGATTCCTGCTCATGCTTCACCGCTGGCTGAAGAGCCTGCATTTACAGGAAAGATTTATTACCGCGTTCCTGTGGTCCCGGCCCCGAAGCTGCCGCGAATTGCGCCCACAGGGCCCGGCGGACGCCCGGGGGCAGGATCGGTTGCCGTTCGCCTGCCTGCTCTTGGCAGCACGGTTCGGCGGCCAAACATGGTCATTGTTTCGCGTCCGGTGCATCCCGATAACTTCCACCAGACTATCTTTCAGCCATCATCGCCGCCAGACCTAAAGATCACGACGGATCAGAAGGTGCCGAATATCGTCTTCGGCCAGGCTCTCCAGCGCCTTAAAGCCCCGCTTGACCCGAATAATGCGAAGCCCTCCGTGATGAACCGGCAGATTTCTGCGGTCGAGGCCCCATCTCTTTCGCCAGGGGCGCAAAAGAGTCCTCTCACCTCGCTTCTGCCTCCGTCGGAGACTCAGCCGCAACTGGCTATCCCGGTATCCGGTGGCGGCGGGCCGATTCAGCGAACCGTCGCGAACTCGGGCGACCCGTCTGGCGGAAATTCCGATGCAGCCGGCTTGGTGGCGCTTGGTGTCGATCCCTCCGGCTCGGCGGACCAGGTTTCGCTCCCACCGGGGAATCGTTGGGGTGAATTCTCGATTGCGCCTCCGGGGACGGAGAACGGCTCGCCAGGAGGCGATCCAAACGGGACTCGCAGCGGTGGGACCGGCGCGGGGACTTCTGCGGGAGACGCCAGCACCGGTGTAGGTCACGGCAACACGGGCGGCGGTGGCGGGGCATCCGGCACAGCAGGCCCCGTGAGCGTTTCCGGTTCGGGAACTGGTGGAGACGGCGGAATGCTCGATCCCACCCTGCCGGTGAACATGATTTATCCGGTGGCTGCTCCTCCACTGAACATTCGCAGAAACACCCTGGTGATTTCAGCAGGGCCCATCGGCGGCGGCGGGTTGAACGTCTACGGCGCTCTGAAGTGCGGAAAGATCTACTCCATTTTCCTGCCGATGCCAGGGCGGAACTGGTCCATGCAGTATTGCGACAATTCGGCAGATGCCAAGACCGTTTCTCCCGCCGGCTACACGGCGGTCATTAAGCTGGAAAACCCCCTGCTGCCTCCCGATGTCGAAATGGCTCATCGCTACGATTTCAAGAGGACGCCCGTCCCGATCGAAAAAGCCCATCGAAGCATCGTCTTGAAAGGAATCATCGGGACGGACGGCGCCGTACAACATGTGGTCGTCTACCAGGGCGTCACAGACAGAATGGACGAAGCCGCCCGGCTGGCCTTCAGCAAGTGGCACTTCAAGCCGGCGATGAGGAACGGCAAGCCGGTGGAAGTTCAGATTCTCGTGGGCATCCCTTCGGAGAAGGGCGACGACCGCATAAACCGCTGAAGCTCTTCTTGCTCGCCCAGTCCCAGCGTCAGCACAGACCGTATCCATTATGACACTCGTGGTACTCACCGCTCGTTGACGCCTGCCAGGCGAATAGATAGTATCGTTCTCCAAATGTGAAGTAACTTACCCTCGTAAACTAAGGTTTTCTCGCTATGTCCACGAGAGGTGACGGTGTTCTGTCACAAGTGATTCGACTTACTGGAGACTCGCCCAGGGCCTGCTACTGTCCACTTTTGGTATCACACTTGCGACTACGCCTAGAGTCCCTTGGCCCAGTCCAGCCCCCCAGCTTGGCCAAGCGACCGGGTGCTCGTCCGCAGTGTCTCTCACTAGGATCTGGCTTCTCGCTGAGCGTGAAGGCCTGCGACCAGCTCACCATGAGCGGCTTAACCTGCCCAAAGGGCAGAACGGAGAACGCCATTGTCCGAACAGATTCGCGTTTTCTTTCTTAGCCAGGACCTGAGCTTCGCCGACCCGCTCGCCCGGGCGTTGGGAGCGGAGTTCTCGACCCGGGCGGCCCGGGACGTTCGTGCTCAGGGTGGCGACCTCCGGGAATGGTGCGACGTTGTCCTGCTTGACCTCCGATTGGTGAGCACCGAGGGAAAGTCCGACGCGGCACTCCGGCTCATTGATGAGATAAACGACGCTCCCTTGCACCCGCCTGCCGTGGCCCTCTGTGATGAGGGGAATCGACAGGTCATTCTCGATGCTGTCCAGCACGGGGCCTATGACACCATCACAAATCCCCCGAACATGATGGAGCTTCGCCTGGTCCTCAACCGCGCCTACCGCTCTCATGCCGCGGAAAAGGAGCTGGAGCGCCTCCGGGCCACTTCGCGAGGTTCCGGCCGCCTCTTCGAGCTCCTCGGCACTTCACCGGTCATGGAAGAGCTATTCAGCCTGGCCAAGAAGATCGCACCATGTGACGTTAACGTCCTCATCACCGGCGAAACGGGCACAGGCAAAGAACTGCTGGCTCGAGCCATCCATCAGATGAGCAGCCGGTGCGCCCGGCCGCTGGTGGCGTTTTCGTGCGCGAACCTGCCGGAAACTCTGGTGGAAGACGAGCTGTTCGGGCATGAAAAGGGAGCCTTCACCGGCGCCCTGAACATGCGCCGAGGGCGCATCGAAGCAGCCGACCAATCGACTCTCTTTCTCGACGAGATTGGAGACCTCGCGCTTGGCCTGCAGCCCAAGCTGCTACGCGTCCTGCAGGAGCGCACGTTCGAGCGCCTCGGCAGCAACAACACCATCAGCTCGAACATTCGCGTGATTTGCGCGACCAACCAGAATCTCGAAGAAATGGCGAAAGAAGATAGATTCCGCGAGGATCTCTACTATCGGTTGAACGTCGTACAAATGCACCTTCCGCCGCTTCGCGAACGGCGCGACGACGTTCCTCTGCTGGCGCAGCATTTTCTCGAGAATTCCGCCGAGCAATTCAAAAAGAAAGCGAAGCGATTTTCACAGGCTTCGCTGCACGCGCTCGAAGAATACGCATGGCCCGGAAACGTGCGCGAGCTGCAGAATGCGGTACAGCGGGCCGTCGTCCTCTCGGAAGGGCCGGCCGTAGAAGTGTGGCAGTTGCCGGCCGCCGTTCGCAGCAGCTCGGAGCCGCCGCAACTGGCGCGCTCTTACGAGGAAGAAGTGCGGGATTTCAAGCGCAGGCTGGTGCTGCGGACGCTGCGCGAGTGCGGATGGCGCAAAGCGGAGAGCGCGCGCGTCCTGGGCGTTGCACGCGGCTATTTGCACCGGCTGATCAATCAATTGGGTATCCAGGAGCAGGATTGCAACCCGGAAATGGCGATGGTCGCCGGCGGGGCTGCTCCTACTGCCCCTGCCCCTCCTTCAACTCGAGTGATGTAGCGTCCCGAGGCTGTAGCATCACTCCTCGGAGATCCGTGAAAAACGAGTTCAGTCCGGTGCAGTCCTCCAGCGCGAACTTCCTCGGGGAAATCTGCCTTCCGTTCCTGAAATCGACGCAGAATGCCGATGGAGGCTGGGGTTTTCGCACTGCAGCGGAAAGCCGTGTAGAACCGACGGCATGGGCAGTCCTCGCGCTCGCCTGCTTCGATTCCGAACCCGAGACGGTTACGCGCGGTGTGCGCTTTCTTCGCTCGACACAACTTCCCGACGGCTCCTGGCCCGCCTCGCCCGGACAAACGGTTGGCTGCTGGGCAACATCGCTCGCCTGCTGGGCCTTGGCGACCGATGCGCAATCGCGCCAAGCGGTGGGGAGGGGGGTGCGGTGGATCTGCGCGGAGTGGGGGAACGACGCAAAGATTGCGCAGCGAGTCGTCCGGAAGATCCGCCTACTCGCCAAGAAGGAAGTTGTTTCGCGGCAAAACGATTCGCTGCGCGGTTGGGGTTGGACGCCGAACACGGCAAGCTGGGTGGAACCGACGGCGTTTGCGCTGCTGGCGCTGGAGCAAGCGCCGAAAGAACTGCTGCCTGCGAACGCAAGCGAGCGGCGAAACCTCGGGCGGCGCATGTTGTACGACCGTATGTGCCCGGGAGGCGGCTGGAACTGCGGTAATCCGATGGTTTACGGCGTGGCAGGCGATCCGTCTATTCCGCAGACAGTTTGGGCGTTGCTCGCGCTGCGAAACGAGCCGCACAGCGAGTCGCAAACGCTTAGCTTGCAATGGCTTGAGAAAGGTTTGAAGGGCGCGATTGGAATTGGCTCGCTGGCGCTCGGGAAAATTTGCCTCGAAACGTACGGGCAAGAGCTGATGAACGCCGAGAGCAAATTCCTGGAGCTGCATGAGAAGAACGGGCTGCCGAATAACGTGCCGGCGGTGGCGTGGGCGTGCCTTGCGCTTGGCGGTGCGAGAGACCGGTGGTTGAAGGAAGAGGGAAACTGATGCAAACGCTGGAAGGCGCTCTGATCCCTCCATTTCAACGGCCGGCGTCGCAGGTGGCGATCCGGCGCGCGGCGAGTTATGAGGCGGATCTTTTCGAACTGGCTTACGAGACGCTGAGGGAGTTTGCGGAGCGCGAGGAAACGGAACAAAAGGGGAAGAAAACAGGCGAAATTTCTGCAGCAAAGACATCAAGATTCTTGATGTCAGCGCGCGGCAAGACGGTGCTGCTCAAGCCGAATTTTGTCGGCCTGGACCTGCTTGGGTGCATGAATACCCACCCGGCGGTGATTACGGCTGTCCGGGAGGCGTTTCTGAAGCTGGGCGCCGAACGGGTTCTGATTGCCGAGGGGCCGTCCATGGACCGGGATACGGAAGCGGTGCTCGAGTCGGTCCGCTTGCGGGAGTATACGGGGCGACTGAACGGCGATTTTGTGGACCTGAACATTGACGATGTCGTGCGGGTGCCGTTGAGAACGCGGGCGTCGAAGCTGAAGGAGTTGTACTTTCCCAAAACGGTACTGGGGGCAGACTTCGTTGTTTCGATGCCGAAGCTGAAGACGCACCACTGGGCGGGCGTGACATTGTCGTTGAAGAACATGTTCGGGATCGTGCCGGGCGGGTGCTACGGCTGGCCAAAGAACGTGCTGCACTGGGCGGGAATCGATAATTCGATCCTGGACATCAACGCGGCGGTGCGGCCGGATTTCGCCATCGTTGACGGAATTACGGCCATGGAAGGAAACGGGCCGATTCAGGGCAAACCGAAGCAGGCGAATGTGTTGATCTTTGGGAACGATCCGGTGGCGGTGGACGCGACCTGCTGCCGGATCATGGGACTATGGCCTGAGAAGGTGAAGTATCTGGCGGCGGCCGGGACGCTGCTGGGGCATCTGGCGGCGGAGAAGATCGAGCAGGTGGGCGAGCCGATAGCGGATGTGCGGACGCCGTTTGAGGTATTAAAGGAGTTTGAAGGGATAACTAGAAGGCAGAAGTAAGAAGGAAGAAGGCAGGAGGGGAAAGGCGGAAGGCAGAAGGAAGAAGGCAGAAGTAAAGGCGGAAGGCGGGAGTAAAGGCGGAAGGCGAGAGGAAAAGGCATCGGGGATGATGGATGGTCTCAAGACGCGAACGCGTGAGTATGGGGTTCGTGTTGTCCGCTTCTTCGCTTCGTTACCCCGAAGCGCGGAGGCGCAAGTGCTCGGAAAGCAGCTTTTGCGCTCGGGAACATCCGTAGGAGCGAATTTTCGCGAGGCTTTGCGGGCCCGTTCGCGCAGCGAGTACGCCACGAAGCTGAACATTGGCCTTATGGAATTGGAGGAAACGTCGTACTGGCTGGAACTACTGGAGGGGGCTGGAATCAAGAACGGTACGGCAGGCGAACGGCTCAGGCAGGAGACGGAAGAGCTTACGGCGATTTTCGTTTCGCTCATCAAGAGGGCGAGGGAAGAAGTGAGAAGGCAGAAGGAAGAAGGCAGAGGGGAAAGGCAGAAGGAAGGGCAGAAGTGAGAAGGAAGAAGGCAGGAGGGGAAAGGCAGACGGAAGGGCAGAAGTGAGAAGGAAGAAGGCAGAAGTAAAGGCGGAAGGAAGAAGGAAGAAGGCAGAAGGGCGGAAGGCGCGAGGCATAGTTCCAGTACTGGGTTGGGGTGGAAGGCGGGATGCAGCGATCCAGAAGGCGACAGGGTTTGGTAGTTGGGTGTCCCCGAACGATTACACGGCGGCGCAAGGCGCAACTTGCCATAGCCGAATGGCGAAATCGGCCGGTGTAACCGATCGGTGAACGAAGGCGTTGCCGGGTCAAAGCTGGCGAAGTAAGGTTAGAGCCGTTTTTGTGCAAGTTTTTTCGGTGATTTGAGCCGCTGGCGGCAGAGTCCCCTGTCACGAGCGGAGGAGCGGATTCCAGATAAGCCGGTCCCTGGGAGATTTGGGCTCCCTGCGAGGGACCGCATGGAGACGAAGATGAAACGGAATCGAGAGGCTGGACAGGCGCTGTACCTAACGGCGGCGGCCTTGGTGGTTCTCGCGGGGTTTATGGGATTGGGGATTGATCTGGGAATGCTGCGCTACGAGAAACGGATTCAGCAGACAGCCGCGGATGCTGCGGCGGTTGCTGCCGCCAACAATCTCGCATTTGAAGGCAGCAGCAGTGTTGTGTGCGCGGGACAGAACGCCTCGGGGGCAAACGGGTTCACGGACACCAGCGGCGGCGGGAGTTGCTCGAACGGGTCGGTGAGTTCGTGCACGGATCCAAGTGCGAGCATCGGGACAGTCTGCGTGCAAGTAAACAATCCTCCGAATTCCGGGCCTCACGCCGGAGCGACCTTCACGAATAAGTACGTGGAGGTTCTCGTCTCGGCCGTTCATCAGACGTACTTCATGCGAGTTTTCGGCACGACAAAGGAGACGGTGACGGCGCGGGCGGTCGCTACGAGTTTGAGCGGCGGTCCCAACACCAGCAACTGCATGTATACGCTGGGTGACCCGGCCAAGGAGATCGGCGTCGATCCGTATGGGAGCACAACTCTGAACGCAACGACCTGCGGGATCGTAGACAACGGGAACTTTGATCCAACCGGGAACGCTCTAACGGTGAATACATGTTCCTTTGGAGTGTCCGGTACAAATACCGGCAACAATAGCACCGGCAACGTCTATTGCAACAGCCAGCCCATGACACCGAGTTACGGAATGCCCACGCAGCAAGATCCGTTCGCGAATAAGCTGACCGCACCGTCAGTCGGAACAGCGACGACTTGGAGCGGCGGGTCAACGGTCAGTCCAGGAACGTACAGCGGCATCACGATTGGCTCGAAGGATAACGTAACGTTTCAACCGGGCGTGTACGTGATAACAGGGGGAAATCCTCTCACGTTTACCGCCGGCTCGACGGTTAACGGGACCGGGGTCATGTTCTATTTTACGAACGGCTCTACGCTCAACTCACAAGGAGGAGCGAACGTCAATTTGACGGCGATGACAACGGCGCAGGCCCAAAGCGCAGGGTATCCGGCAGACGCGGGGATTTTGATGTACCAGGATCCGAATGACACGAACACCGGGATTCCAAGCAAGGGTGGCAAGACCCCGTGTCCTCCTTCGGGCAGCGGGAGCAACACCGGTCCTCAACTGGGCGGCAACGATGGAAGCGTGTTCGATGGCGTCTTGTACTTCCCCGGCGATCAGCTCTATCTAACGGGAAACACTGCGACGACGGCGGGAGTCAGCATCGGCGCGTCGATTACAGACACAGTTTGCATGGGCGGCAATTCCATTTTCAATGTGGTAGGTCAATCGGGCATACCAGCTCCGCTGCCGACGCTGACGGATGCGGTACTCGTGGAGTAGCCGGAAATGTTCCAGAGACTCGGATTGGTCAAATTCTCTGCGGAGGACAAGACTGCGGCGAAGAGCCCTCATTTTCACCGCGAAGCCGGTCAGAGTCTGGTCGAGGTCGCTTTCATTACACCCATTTTGCTGCTTCTGGCCCTTGGAGTCATCGAACTGGGGCGGTACATGTATGTCGGAATCTTGATAGGGAACGCAGCCAGAGCCGGAGCTTCGTATGGAGTGCGGAGTCCTGGCGACGGGCCGGGGATAGTCACGACGGCTTGTAACGATTTCGGAACCAGCATGCCGGGAGCTACGTGCGACGGTTCGAGCAGCGCGAGCGCCAATCACCTCCAGGTGACGTCAACGCAAACATGTGGATGCGATAACGCGGGGACCATAGCGACTCTGCACAGTGGAGCCGCTTATTGCGACGCGGTGCCAAAGGCCGACATGGCTGCGTGCACTGGTCATTGGACCGCCATGATCAATGTTCAAGCGTCGGGGAATTTTAAGGCGCTGTTTAATTATCCGGGTATTCCGACGCCGATTACTATTACGAGGACGGCTACAATGCGGATCAATCCATGAGGTGTCCCATGATCCCGCGACCCGCTGCGCGCGCTTCAGAAAAAGGCAGCACCATGGTTGAGTTCGCGCTCGTTTGCACGTTTTTCCTGCTACTGCTGTTTGGAATCATCGATTTTGGCCGCGCCCTCTACACCTATCACTTCCTTTCGAATGCGGCGCGGACGGCGTCGCGATGGGCCGCAGTGAACGGCGGGGCGTGCGCTTCCGACGGCAGTTGCAACGGAACAGCACCTATGAATAATGGGCCTGCCAGTCAAACAGACGTTCAGAATTACGTGCAGAACCTCACTCCGGGCGGGATCGATCCGAGCAAAATTACCGTCACTGCTTGCGGCGTCACGAGCGGCGCAGGCAAATGTGCAGATAGCCCGCCAGGATGCACGCTAAACGAACCCGGCTGCATGGTGAAAGTGAGCGTGAGCTACAATTTCAATTTTCTTGTTCCGCTGGTACGAAGCGCGGCAATCCCGATGTCGAGTACGTCGGAGATGGTAATCGCGCACTGAGAGGAAAGGAAGAAGGAAGAAGGCAGAAGGAAGAAGGCAGAAGGCAGAAGTAAAGACGAGGGCAAAGACGAGGGCAAAGGCATCTCACGCGGGATGAGCTTTGGCGGTGAATGTGCGATGCGAGTGGCGAGAAAGGCGGAGAACCAAAGCAGGAGCAAGTGCGAGAGAGAGGGCGAGAAGAGATCCGGGATCCAAGCAAGGGCAAATACGAGAGCAAGCGGTGGTTTGGGGCGACGGGGTGAGAGGTACGCAGGTAAGGGCTGGGACAGGAATATCGATTCATAGTCAAGTGTGGTAGCTTTCCGTA
>DATEKA010000135.1:0-27062 GCA_035277685.1 Candidatus Acidiferrales bacterium | reverse complement strand
AGGCCGTCAACCGCGACCGCGCGCGTCTGGGCGTCGGGTTCGTTGAGATACGATTCGATGACCTTTGCGGTGTGAACGGGGTCCATGCCGCGATTGGCAAGCGCGCCGAGCATCCAGATGGCCCAGGCGCGTTGATTCGGGTTCGCGGCGGCCTGTTCGAGCATGGCAACGCCGCCCTGGCTGCGGGGCACGCCGTCGAGCGCGAGCTGCGCTGCAATCGCCGCCCGGCGGACGCCAAGATCGCTGGAATTGAGCGATGCGGCGATCAGTTGGTTGGTACGCGGCGTCCGATGCGTGTGGCCGGTCCACCAATCGGATTCCGCGATGGCCTGCCTGGCGGCGGAACCCTCGCCCGCGGCTACGCCGGCGAGCAGCCCCTCCGCAGCGGCTTGCGCGGCGGGATCGAAAGCCTGGCGCGCCACCGGACTCGCCTTTGCGAACCAGGAGTTGCTACCGGCCGCCGACGGCGCAGCCATCTTCGAAAAGTTTACGCCTGCGCGCTGAAAAACACTGGCGACAGCAAAGCTCAGGAGGACCAGAGCGGGAATGGCGACGGCGAAAAAGATGATTACCGGACGGTTGCCGGCAGCGGCGGAGATTCCCGCCGAGGCAGAAGAAATGGGCGCCGAGATAGTGTTGGGGTTCGTCGCGCGCTCAATCTCGCCGAGCGCTCTGGCGACTTCCGCGTCGGAGGGTTGCGACCCGGCGGCTGGACCCGCAATGTGCCCGGACGGTGCGCCGGTGGCCACCGCATCATTGGCGTCCGTCAGGGAAGGCTTGAGTTGCAGTGAATCGGTCATGTCGATGATCTTTATTCCTGGCTACGACGAGAGTAGGGGGCTGGAACGCTGGAGAACATCCCCCGTCGGTACCAGTGTCGAAAGAAACATCACATGGGAATGGGCTTTGCAGCGGTCTTTTGAAGATACCAGCAGGCGGTGTAGCCGGAGTGGGGGAAAATCGAGCGGGCGCAGGTAACGTTTTGGGGTTCGCCAAAGACGTATTCGGCTCGGCCGTCTTTGCGCGGAATGGCGTAAGTTCTTTGGATCTTGACGGTTTGGAGTGCGGCACTCGCAGCGCCCTTTGAAAGGCGATAGCGGAAGGAGGCGTAATCGCCCGTCCAAATGAGGGCCACGAGAAAAATGAGCCCGAGCAAGCCGCGCAGCGCGAATCTGAAGATCAGGCGGTTCATACGTGGCCGCGAACGCGAAACGTCCACCTCACTTGAGGCGGCTGAAGGCCGGTAAGACCTTAGCACACCTGGAGATCGGGGAGCCCGGCGCGACGTTCGGTTCGGCTCGAGGAAGGCGGAATGCTGGGGCTCGCGGTGTTTTTCGACTGACGCCGATAGGGCCAAAGGGAGGGTGGCTGCAGGATTGCCAGGCCTTACTTGGGGCGCGCACGGAGACCTAAGTTGGTATAGACTTAGAGGCTCACGGGGGGTCTACCCAGATGTCGGTCTGGGTGGGACCTGACATCCTCAATGTACAAGAAATTCTTTGGCCTGAAGGCCAATCCATTCAATCCGAATCCTGACCCCCGGTTTCTCTTCCTGACCGGGGCGACCCGCGAAGCTTTGGCCGCGCTCGCCTACGGGATACGGAACAAGAAGGGATTCCTGCTGCTGACGGGCGAGGTGGGGACAGGCAAGACTACACTGCTGAACCGGCTGCTCGAATGGCTGAGCGAAGAGGGCGTGGCGACCGCATTTATCTTCAACTCGCGGCTGAACGAGGGTGAATTCTTCGATTTTGTCCTGCACGACTTCGGGATTCAATGCCAATCGCACGAGAAGAGCCAGCGGCTGATCCGGCTGAACGAGTGGCTCGTCGAACGCTATCGCGAGCGGCGCAACGCCGTACTGATCGTGGACGAGGCGCAGAACCTTTCGGCGGACGTGCTGGAAGAAATCCGTCTACTGACGAACATGGAGACGACGCGCGAGAAGCTGCTGCAGATCGTGCTATCGGGGCAGCCGGAACTCGAAGAAAAACTGCGCTTGCCGGAACTGCGGCAGTTGCGGCAGCGGATCACGATCCGTTGCGGCACGTGCCCGCTGAGCCGCGAGGAGATGCAATCGTACGTCGCGGAACGGCTGCGAGTGGCGGGAGCGAACGGCACGCCCATTTTTTCGATCGAGGCGGTGGACGCAGTTTACCGGCAGTCGGGCGGCATTCCGCGAATCGCGAACCTGCTTTGCGAGCACGCGCTGATCAACGCGTTTGCGGACGAGATTCGCCCGATCCCTTCGCGCATCGTGGATGAAGTGTCGCACGAATTCGAGTTGCAGAAAGCCGAGCTGGCGGCGCGGAATTACGTTCTGCCTGAAGCGAACCAGGACGAACTGGTGGACGCCGTGGTGCGCAAGCTGCAGGAACTCGTGGACCGCGTGGAAAAATCGAACGACAAGCGAATCGCGGCGGACGATGCGCGAGCCGCGCAAAAGACTTCCCTGCCCCCTGACATTTCCCGCCATTAGCGCGGCGGCGCGATCGGATCGGCGACTTTGGCCGCGAGACCGCCCGGCGCCCACGCGTTAACGATTGCTTCGGCCATGCGCCCGATCAGCATTTCGGCTTTGTTTTCGGGCGTCCACGATGTGTCCTGATTATCGTAGGTGAAAATCGAAATGATGACGGGCCCGCGCACGGTGTAGACGAGCGCGACGTCGTTGCGCACGTCGTCGAGCTCGCCGACTTTGTCCGCGATGGCGGAAAGGTCCTCGCTCGTGTCCTTACGCTGGAGGTAGCGCGGGACCATGGCCTGATACTGCTGGTTGCGCATGATGGTGATCATCTGCAGGCAGAGCGGACGGTCGCCCATGTCGCAACGGTAGATGCTTTCGAGAACCTTCGCCATTTCCTCAGCGGTCGTTTTCCCCAAGCCGAATGTCTTCTGGTCCGGCGGCATGGGTTCCGTAGCCGGCTTGAACACTTTTTTGTAGAAGTACGTATTCTTCATGCCCATGCGCGCGAGCATGGCGTTGGTGGGCTTGAGGCCGACGGCGTCGATCACCATGTTGGTGGCGGTGTTGTCGCTGAGAATCATCATCAGGGTGATCGTGTCTTTCAGCGTGAGCTTGAGGCCGGGATCCATGAACTGGAGAACGCCGGAGCCGGGCGCCTGATTGTCTTTCGAGAGTACAACGGGATCCGAAAGCTTGAACTTCCCTGCTTTCACCTGGTCGAAAGCCTGGAGCATCAGCGGCAGCTTGATGACAGAGGCGGTCTGCACCGGAACGTTGGGATCAATGGCGACGGATTCCCCGGTGGCGAGATTCTTCGCGTATAGCGCGACTTTGCCGTGGTGGGCAGCGGCCATCCGGTCGAGCTTTTCTTGCAGGCCGGATGCGCCCGCGGCACCGGCGGCCAACAGAATACAGATTGTTACACAGAGCTTTCGCACAGGTTCCTCGATTCCGCCCGCCGAAAGAGCACCTCAGGGCGGTTACTGAAGGCGGCGCGCAGAGGTGAAGCATTCGCTTGCCTAGCGGCGCGAAGCGTTATATAGCATGGCGCACAAATTCAGCCAACCGGCGAAAGTGTGTTGATACTCCGAAGGTCGAGCGGCCGATGATTTTTCCTCTGTGGGTGCAGGGTCTGGGAGACAGACCGTGGCCGTGGGTGACCACGGTCCTGATTATCCTCAATTGCCTGGTTTTCTTCGCGACGCATGCGCAGGTGGAGCAGGACACGCGCAACATGGCGCGCTACGAATTGCCGATGCTGCTGATCGCGGCGGCACATCCGGATGCGCAGCCGCCGGCCGACGTGAAGCCGCTGGTTGACGCGTTCGCCCAGGACAACAAGGAACTCTGGAACGGAATTCGCTCGGGAAAGCAGCCGCCGATCAACGAGTGGGACCGCGGGATGAGGGATTGGGGCGCGGGCCAGGCGAGCGACGAAATGGCGAGCCTCGCATTTCAATTGAAGCGCGCGGAACAGGGTTCGGTGCTGCGGAAATACGCCTTCTACCCGTATCAGCCGACTGCCGCGAGTTTTTTCACCGCGAATTTTCTGCACGGCGGGTGGCTGCACCTGATCTTCAACATGTGGTTCCTCTGGCTGGCGGGCGCGATGATGGAAAGCGCGTGGGGACCTGCAATTTATACGGGATTTTATCTGCTGGCGGGAGTGACGGGGCTGATCGCGCAGGCGACGACATATCCGCACAGCGTAATACCGATGCTCGGGGCGTCGGGTGCAATTGCGGGGCTGATCGGCGGATTTCTGGTGCGGTTTCCGCAGGCGAAGATTGACCTGCTGATCGTCTATTTTCGAATCGTCCGCGTAGCGTGGCCAGCGAGCATCGTTCTGCCGGTATGGATATTGCTGCAACTGCTCTGGGGGTCGCTGTCGCGAGGCGGCGTGGCGTATTGGGCGCACATTGGCGGATTCGTTTTCGGGATGGCCATGGCGATGGCGCTGAGGATGATGGGTTTGGAACGGTCGGTGGCGGAGCCTGGCGCGGCGGAGTTGGTGGGGTGAGTGGCCGGCGTTCGAAGCGAGGACACTCGGTTCGCGGTGCGCGAAAAACAGCAAACCACAGAGAGGCCCGAGAAAAGACGAACGCGGGCCGAGGGCGCGGAGGCCGCAGGGAGACAAGAACCCACGGCGCACAAATCGTGCCGTGGCTACCCGTTACCTGCTCCGCGGCTCGGAAGAGCGCGAACTATTGAGGGGCGGGGCCTTCGGTTACCTGGACGAGGCCAGCAGGGCGCAGCCATTTGGCAAAGGCTGCCTGCACCTGTGCGGCGGTCAGATCAACGTAGTGATGAGCCGCAACGATGGGCTCATCGAGGGGAAGCCCGATGACGGCGCGGGAAACGAGGCCGTCGGCGATGCTGGTTTCGCTGGCCTGCGAAAGCGGAATCTGGCGCAAGAGCATGGCGCGGGCTTGCCGCAGCTCGTCGGCGGTGGCCGGAGATTTCTGCATGTCGTTTAGGTCGCGCACGACGACGGCGCGAGCCTTCGACACGTTCTGCGGATCGCACGCGTAGCTCACTTTATAAACCGAACGAGTTTTGCCGACCTGGAAAGACGAACCCACGTAGTAAACGAGCCCGCCATTCTCGCGCAGGTCGCGGTAGAGGCGAGTGGCGTAGAAGCCGCCGCCTAGAACGTGATTGCCCAGCTCGAGGGCATAGTAATCGGGATTGAAGCGATTGAGCTGCAACGTTTCGGCGAGATCAACGTTCACCTGCACGCGACGTCTGTCGGGAACGGCGGTGACGCCGGGCTGATTTGCAGGCACAGGAGGGAGGTCGGTCTCGGGCTTCGGGCCTGAGACAGCCCAGGAGCCGAAATACTTTTCGACGACGCTCTTAGCTTCGTCAGGCGAAATGTTGCCGATGACGGCGATGGTGGTCAGGTCGGGGCGATAGACACGCTGGAAGTAGGAGCGCACGTCGTCGAGAGTGACGGAGGACACCGTTTGCGGCGTGGACTCGCGCAACTCAGGATCGTCCTTGGGAAGCAAGCCTTTATCGAGGGCGCGGCGCGTGAGGTAATCGGGGCTTTGCAATTGGCCGGCGACGAATTGAGCGGTCTGCCGTTGAACGATGGCAAACGCCTGTGGTGGGAGTGCAGGATGCAGTTCGTTGCCGGCAAGGAGTTGCACGCCTCGATCGAAGTTAGGGGCTAAAACGGAAAGAGAAAAATCGGCGCCGGCGGATTCGTCGGCGGCGATGTCGTCGAGGGCTTTGCGGAAAGCGAGGCGGTCGAGGGATTGCGTGCCGTACTCAAAAAGATCGTTCAGTACGCTGCCGACACCTTCCTGGCCCTTCGGCGTCTCGAGATCGGGATTGCTCTTGATATGGCCGACGACGGTTACCGAGTTGCTGATTTTTTCCGGCTGGACGATGAGCTTGATGCCGTTGGGAAGAGTGCTCACGACGGGATGAATCGGCCAATCGGGAATCGTGAGACGCGTGACCGCGTTTTCGGCCCATGAGGGCAGCGCGACGGGGCCGCTGGGCGAACCCGCGAGAGCTTCCGCGCCGCCAAAACCTTTCGAGGAAATCGGCTTGCCAGACTCCTCGGGCGTGAGAATGCAGGTTACGGCTTCGGTGGGCGATAGATATTTTGTCGCGACGCGGTTGACGTCGTCCACGGTGACTTTCTGAATATCGCGAATGTCGTCGTCGGGCGACTCGCGTCCTTCGATGGCGAGGGCGCTGGACCACTCCATCGCGAGCCCTTCGATTGAATTTTTCTGAAATTCCTCGCTGGCGACTTCGCGCCGTTTCGCGGCGTCAACGAGATCGGCGGGAACCCCGTCCTTCAAATCACCGGCAATGATTTGACGCATTTCGCCGAGAAGACCTTCGCCGTCGCCGCCTTTCGGGAAAACGCCGAACGCGTAGGCCAGGCCGGCCTTGGGGAGCGGGCTCAACTCGAAGGCGGTGTAAAGGGCTTTGCCTTGCGGCACCAGAGCGTAGAGGGTGCCGCGCTGACTGCTCAGGACGTCGCTCAGAACGTCGAGAGCGGCGAAGTCGGCGCTGTCGAAACCGGGCGTGCGATAGGAAATCAGTGCGAGGCCATAAGGCAGATCCGTTGGCAAATGCAGCGTTTCCGACGAAACGGGCTTCAGGTCGATAGCCGGACGCGAAGGAAGCTGTTTTCGGGGGATGCCGCCGAAGAGAGACTTGACCTCCGCGAGGGTCTTTTGCGGATCGACGTCGCCGGCGATGACCATAATGGCGTTGTTCGGCGCATACCACTTTTCGTAGAAGTCATGGAGCATCGCACCCGTGGTCTTTTCGAAAGACGGACGCGTGCCCAGCGCGTCGTGCTCATACGGAGTGCCGTTGAACATGGCAGTGAGCAGCTTGGTGTAGAAGACGTATTGCGGATTCGAGAGATCCTGGGCGACTTCCTGCTCGATGGCGCCGCGCTCCTTGTCCCAGAGTGCGTCGGTATTGAGCGCCCCGCGCATGCGCAGCGCTTCGATGTGGAGCGCGACGTCCGTATCTTCGGCGGGAACCGTGAAGAAATATTGCGTGACGGTCTGCTGCGTATCGGCGTCGAAATTGCCCCCCATCATGGCCGCGATGTTCGCGAGCTGGTCGGCGGAGAGGTCAGGGCTGCCGCGAAAGAGCATGTGCTCCTCGGCGTGGGCCATGCCGGGAAAGCCGGCGGGGGCTTCGTTGGAGCCGACCAGATAATTCACGACTGTGGTTGCGACAGGCGAGAGATTGTCGGGAACGATGACGACGCGCAGTCCGTTTTCCAAGGTTGCGCGAACCGCGTTCTGGTTCGCAGCTTGCCCTTTCGACTCGCCCTGGGTGATTTGCGGGCTGACCGCGCGCGTGGCCCGAGCATTCGCGGGTGCGACATGAGCTGCAGGGCGCGGGAGCGGGCCGTCAGCCGAAGCAAGGAAAACGGGGGCCAGAAAAAGGACGCCGAGGACTACGACGGCAGCAAGTCGCGCGCGAGCGTGCATGTTCGGAGCCTCCGATCAGCAGACTATTGTAACGTCCGGCGCGCACGCGCGCGATGCGAATCGCATTTCAGCCGGTTTGACGAGGAATCGTGAAAAAGGTAAGCCCCGCCCCGGAGCGGCGAAGCGGGGCAACTGCACCGACTCGATTTCTACGCTTGGCGGGCGGTTTCGGCCAGGAACCAGGCGCGACGCTCGGTCTGATCGATCCAGACTTCGATGAGGCTGGTGGTAGCCACATCGTTGTGCTTCTCGCAGATTTCGTGCGTGGCGCGGAGGAAGCGTGTGAGTTCGGAGTTGTCTGATCGAAGTTCCGCCAGCATGTCTTCGGGCGGGACGCATTCGTCGTTGTTATCTTTGAGGCGCTGGTGTTTCGAGATGTCGCCGATGGAGCGCAGAGTGGTGGCGCCGATTTTGCGGGCGCGTTCGGCGATGTCGTCGGTCATGGCGAATATCTGATCGCCGTGCTCGTCGAGAAGCAGGTGGTAGTCGCGGAAATGCGGGCCGGTCATGTGCCAATGGAAGTTCTTCGTTTTCAGGTAAAGCACGAATGTATCGGCGAGCAGTTGACGAAGCGAAGCGGAAATTTCGGCAACGCCATTTGGGCTGAGGTCGGTCGGGATTTCGGGAGACATTCTTTCGTGCGCCTTGGCGGGCGCAGCGGCGGTCTTGGGCATTTTGTTCCTCCTTTTGATTCTGCGGTAAGAAAAACCGGAGTTTTTTGTGCAAATTGCGACTTTCGCGCCGGGTGTGACGTGTCCATCGAGCGTCTTCCTCGATGTGTGAAAAGCGAGAGGCCAGCACCATTCTTAGGCGGACGCCAGATGGTGTCAAGCGAGGTCATCATATGACTTCGAGTTATTTTGCTGGAACTATGCGGATGTAGTCGAGGGGCGCTCGTTCACCGGCGTCGGGAATGCCTTCGATGCGGATTCGGTCGCCGGAATGGAGACTAACGTTGTGAATGACGCGGCGAGTAGATGTGTCGCCGTCGGGCTTGTCGGAAGGATAGTCGCCGCTGGCGGTCCATGCGTCAATTTGGCGGCCGTTGACGAACAGGCGGAAGCGGGATTGGCCGTTGTCCTGGTCGAAGTATTCGATGTCGAGGTCGAAACCCGCCCCGGTTTTGGAATCCAGCGGAGTTGAGCGGGCGGGTCTGGGATCCGCCCCTACGGCGGAGACGACATGGGCTGAGAGAGGAATCCCCGAAAATCGAAAAGTCGCGAAGCACGTTTTTGCAGGGTCCGGACAGATGACAGCTTTGCCGCCGGAAGCTGTCTCCCAGGGCGTGATGCCGGCGACTACATAGCCGTCGAGATGCATCGCTTCCGCTTCGATGCGATTCGGATGGTGGCCGACGCGGCCTTTCGCGTCGTTGATGCCGGACATGCGATGAAGCCAATCGCAGATCGCGTCACGCCAGACGATGGCGTGGCCGGCCTGATATTCGAAGTGGGCCAGGATGTCCTCATAACGCGGGAGATCAATGTGTCCTCGTAGGGATCTCCATTGGGCGAGGTACCGCTGTGCGCGCGCGGCACCTTCGTAATGCGAATCGTAAACGTACTGAATCACGGTCTCACCGGAGTGCAGTCTGTATGTGTACGGGACGTGATGGAAGAAAAGCAGGAGATTGTCAGGACAGTTTGCGAGGGTTTCATAGAGCGACTGAACGGCGGTCGGATACTGGCCGATGAAGCCGGTGCCTGTGGCAATGGTGCGGTCCATGCCTATACCGTCATGATCGGCCCGCAGCCACTGGCCCCAGCCGTTGCCTTCGGCGGAATCGGGATCGGGACCGTAATGGCTGCCGAGAATGTGGGTGAGCGTGCCGACGCCGAGCGGGCCGGTGTAGTCCTCGTAGGTGCGCCACGAGGAAAGCTGCAATCGCGCAATTGTTTTTACGACGAGGGGATCGTTGCCGAAGGTGAGGCGGGTCCACTGGTTGATGATTTCGGAGGCGCTGAGATTGGGATTCCAGGCGAGGCGTCCGAAGGCGAAGAGATTGGCGAGGGCCATGGGATTGCCGAGCCAGTCGGAGTCGAGGCCGACATTCGCTACGCCGACGAAACCGCCGAGCGATTGGTGGAAGACGCGGCCGACGACGAGGTCTTTGACTGGCGTCGAGGTTGCGACGCCGTTGGCGTGCATGTCGAAATCGAGAATTTCCTTCCACATTGGGGCGAGAAAACACAGATGACGCTGCTGTCCGGTGTACTCCTGCGTGATTTGGAGCTCGATGGCTTCGTTCGTTTCGTGAAGGCCGGCAAAGAGGGGCTGGGCAGGTTCGCGCACCTGGAAATCGATAGGGCCGTACTTGATCTGGACGATGACGTTCCGATCGAATTTGCCGTCGAGCGGATGAAAGATGTCGTAGGCGGCGCGGGCGCGGTCGGCCTTGCGATCGTTCCAATCGAGATGATGGTTGTAGACAAAGGCGCGATAAAAGAGAACGCCGCCGTGGGGTTTAAGAGAACGCGCGATAACGTTGGCGGCGTCGGCGGGGCTGCGGCCATAGCTGGAAGGGCCGGGAGCTCCTTCGGAGTCCGCTTTCACGACGAAGCCGGCGAAATCGGGAATGAGACCGTAGATTCGGTCCGCTTTCGCGCGCCACCAGGCGATAACGAGAGGATCGAGAGGATCGTAGGTGTCGAGGCCGCCGATCAATTGTGGACTGGCGATATTGACGGACAGCGCGAGGTGCACGCCCCAGGGACGGAACGCATCGGCGATGCGAGCGAGTTGCGGAAGAAAATCGTCCTTGAGGGCGCGCGGGTCGGCGTTGACGTTGTTGACGACGCAACCGTTGATGCCGACGGAGGCGAGAAGGCGCGCGTACTCGGAGGCGCGTGACAGATCGGAGCCAACAGCGCCATCGTCAAAGAAGATCGAGCGCCCGCCGTAGCCGCGCTCAATCGTGCCGTTCAAGTTGTCCCATTGATTGACCCAGCGGAGGGGGACCCAGGGGCGCTGCACGTCGCTGAGGGTGTCAAGGGGCGCGCCTTCGGCGATTTCGCGCAACAGAGTGAATGTTCCGTAGAGAACGCCGCGATCCTGAGAGCCGCCGATCAGGATTGAGTTTGCGCCGCCGGATTTCACTCGGGCAAGCCAAAAGCCGTCTTCCCCGAGATTCGCGGGCGAGATGAAATCCGGAAATAGCGCAGCGAGCTGGTCCACGGTGCCGAGAATGATCGCGCTTTGCCGGAGGTCATGGCGATGCACGACGCGCAGATCTTCTCCCAGCATTCCGTTGATGCCGCGGAGGAGTTCGTTCCGCGCGGATGCAAGCACGGGCGAACTACCGAGGACGAGAACCTGCTGCGGGAGCGATTTGTATTGTGCGGCAACGGCCGGTGGCAGGCGCTCGTAGCGCAACCAGGCAGGATCGCCGTCACCGGCAGGGGCGACTTGCAGTGGCGCGATACAGACCAGAACGAGCAAAAAGATCCGCAAGTAGCGTGAAGCGTTCGATGCGGCGTCCGGATAGGCATCGAGTTGGATGCGGGCGCCGAGCGGCATCGACAGGAATCTATCACGCGAGTTCGCAGGGTTTCTACCGTGAGTAATTGAGAAGAGGAGTCGCTTGCGAGCGCTCTTAAGGCACGCAAGTCACACCGGTGCCAATTCGGGAGATTTGACGGAGTCCCATAAATATGGGAGAATATCAAATCGTGAAGACAACGCTGGAAATCCCCGATTCGGTCTTTCGCCGCGCCAAATCCGCAGCGGCTGAACGCGGGATTCCGCTCCGTGAATTCGTGACGCAGGCGGTGCGTGACCGGATCGCGGCCGAATCCAGGCGGTCCGAGCGGCCATGGGTCAAACAGATGGGAAAGCTGAAGCGGCTGCGGAAAGAGACGTCGCGGATCAATCGTTCGATTGAAGAAGACTCGGAGAAAATAGACGCGGAGATGTGGCGTTGATTTTGGACACAAACGCGCTCTCGGCCGCAGCCGAACGCGAGCCGGCAGCAATGCAAGCCGTCGCGCAGGCAGAGCGCGTGGCCGTTCCCGTAATCGTGATCGGTGAATATCGAATGGGAATCGCGCAATCCCGCTATCGCGAGACATACGAGAGGTGGCTCCGGGAATGGATTGCGGCGGTGGAGGTTTTGGAAGTCGACGAAGAGACTACCGTCTCCTATGCTGCGATCGGCTTGGAACTGAAGCGCGCGGGCAAGCCGATTCCCTCGAACGATCTGTGGATCGCCGCTCTCTGCCGCCAGCATTCCCTTCCCTTATTGAGCCGTGACCAGCACTTCGACCTGGTCGCGGGTCTCCAACGCATCGTTTGGTGAATGCAAGCAATCCAGGATTGAGGCGTGGGAGTCCGGCGTCGCCGGAGCGCGGCTCATCCGAAGTGGCGGAAGCGCTTCCAGAATTCGGGCCAGGGTTGGCGGGGCGGGCCGCAGACGAAAATGTCGGGATGATCGATGCTCTCTTCATTCCTGATGCCGTAGGGATTCCCGTTATGGCCGGCGAGGCGGCAGGACTGGAACATTTCGTCCGCATCTTCACGTGACTGGCCAATGACGATGAGAGTTTGTGGCGCGGGATTACCGTACCCACGGTACCAAGCGGTGTTGGTTCCGCTGATGGCCGGGGGCAATCCATATTGAGGACCATAGAGATTGATTGCGCCCGTTTCGCCGTAGTTGCCGGTGATGATCGCCATGTGAGCGCGTTCGGCGGGAGTGAGCGAATCGCGAATGCGAGCGACCTCGGCAACGAGCTCCGTCCAGCCGATTTCCTCCCGCAGGTCTCCGTTATTTTTCAGCGCGAAATTGCCGGGAGAAATCCGGCCGAGGGGTAGAACGAGCCGCCCGACTCCATACGCGCCGAGAGCGATAGCGGTGAAGGTGACCGCGGCGACTGCCCACCTCCAGCCCAGGTGCAGCCATTGAATCAAGCGGTCCCACAGGACAGCCCCCGCTGCAAACAGCATGGGATAGAGAGCGCCAACGTAGTAACCGCGCCCTTTCATAACTGCAAACAGCGCGACAGGAATCAGCCAGAGCCAAGCCAGCAGGCGATAACGTTTGCCATCGCGAAACGCGAAAAGATACGCGACGCCGGCAAGCCAAAGCGGCGCGAGGAGCGGATTCGTGTTGATGATGAACTGATGGAGAAGGAAGCCGTCGGCGCGTCCTTCGCCCACATCGCGCTTGTGAATGTGTTGCAGAAAGTGGAGCGAGACGAAGTCATGGCGCACCTGCCAGATGAGGTTCGGCAGGAAAATCAGGAGCGAGAGCGCAACGCCGTACCAGAGCCAGCGGCTTTTCAAGTGGCGCCGCGCGGGTGTAAGCAGCAATGCCGCGGCGAGCCCGACAGCGTAGAAGGCCATCGTGTACTTCGTTTCCATGCCGAGGCCGGCGACGGCGCCGATCCCGAGCCACCAGCGAGGATTCTCATACTTGAGCAAGCGAATCAGAAAATAGGCGATGAGAACCCACCAGAGCATGTCGAACGAGGAGTACTGGAATTCCGTGGCCTCGAACATGGGCAGAGCCGAAACGGCAACGGCGAGCGCGGCAACGACTTGCGCGAGGCGCCTGGCTCCGAGTTCGCGCGCCATCAGCCCGGTCAGAACGAGCACGGCACCCTGCGCCAGCACCGAAAACATGCGCAGGCCGACGAGAGAGGTGTCGAAGAGCGCCATGCCGATGCGTTCGATCAGCGGCGTAATCGGGGGAAAAGCGACAAAGCCCCAGTCCAGGTGGCGCGCTTCGTCGAGAACTTGCAATTCGTCGCGGTGGAAGCCATAGCGTCCGTTTGTGGCTACGTGGAACAGAACGACCGATACTGCAACGATGGCGAGCGCGAGATAGTCGCCAGAGGCAGAAGGTACCTTTCGGGATGGCCCGGCAGCTTCCGCATGAATCGCCGCGGCGATCGTGCCGGATTCCGTTTTGCCGGTTTGATTCATCGTTGAGCCGGAACAGGTCCTCGTTAAGGGCCGGAAGAGGTTATCACATGCTTGGGCGTTCAGGTGGCGGGCAGCTTCTATCCGCTTGACGCCGCCGGGGCCGGGTGCGACTATCTCCCCAGCTTTTCCCCACCTTTCGCAAGGAGGCTTCCATGCCACTTTATTTGACCCAGGTCGCTTACACGCAGGAGTCCTGGCAGGCGCTGATCAAGAATCCGCAGAACCGAATCGACGCGATCCGGCCCGCCATCGAGAAACTGGGAGGGACGATCATCAACGGCTATTTCGCCTTTGGGGATTACGACATCGTCGCCATCACGGAGATGCCGGACAATGTTGCGGCAGCGGCGATCGCGATAGCGTTCGCGGCAGGCGGCGCATGCAAAGCGGTCCGGACAACTCCTCTGCTCACAACGGCGGAGGGAGTCGAGGCCCTCAGGAAAGCGGGTGAGGCGGGATACCGGCCCATCAGCACGGCCAGCGCAGCGTCAGCGAGCTAAACTAGGCAGAAGGTTCAGCCGCTTAATCAGGACCGAAGCGGCCGGTTGCGGAGGCAATCAGGCGCTCACGAATAGAAAAGCGCCGGAGAGTGCACCTCTCCGGCGCTTTGTGTTTGTGGCTAACCCAGCTTACTGGTCCTTTTCAACCTTGCTGAGCGGGGGTTTCGGAACCTGCCAGATCAGGCTCGAATCGTCGGCGCTATGCGGAAAGTACTGCGTCGACTTCTTACCCGACGGAAGCAGGACGACGTCCGCACGCCGGTTGTAGGCATACCAATCGGCAGTCTTATTACGCAGACGGGCCTTCGGAGGCGTCTGCGGGTTCGAGCCTTCGAGGTCCTTAACTTCCGCTTTCGCCATCGGGCGATCCTTGCCGTAAGCCGCAGTCTCGATCTTGTCAGCGGGGATGCCCTGATCGACCAGATACTGCTTGGCGCGTTCGACGCGGCGCTCGGTCAGGTCCTGGTTGTAGGACTTGGAGCCGCGTATGTCGGCGTGCGCTTCGATCGAAAGCTTCGCGTCGGGATCGTACTCGAGATACTTCTTGAAGCCGGCCGCAAGATCGGAAAGGCTGAGCTGCTGGCTCTTCACGAGTCCGACCTGCGGATGCCGGTGGTCAGGGTAATCGGTTGGGAAGAAAACGCTCTGCAACGTGACCGTCGGAATCGGTTCGACTGAGCCGACGATGTGGAGCGCCGCGGTCTGGGTGGCGTTGCCGCCGCACACGTTGGACGCCGTTAGCGTGTAGTTCTTCGTCTCGTCAATCTGGCGAGCCGGCTGGCCCTGGGGCACTTCGGAGGTGTCCTTCGGCTCAGCCTTGACGCTCTGATTACCGCTGGCGTCCACCTTGCCGATCGGGTCGATGGAAACGTTGTCGGCATTAGACGTCTGCCAGGTCAGCGTCGAGGAGTCCTGCGTAATCACCTTCTCGCCGATCTTGCGGTAGTGAACTTCGGCGGGATTCACAGAGATGCTGGCGTCCACTTTCGTGTTGACGTTTACGGTGCCGCTGCCCTTCACCGTTCCGCCCGGGCCGCTGGCGTTGAAATCATACGTGGTGGTCTGATGCGGAGAGACACTCTGATTGCCGTTGGGATCCACCTTGCCGATATTGCTGATGTTCGCTTCGGCCGTCTCGGCGGATTGCCAGGTCAGGGTGGAGGACTGGCCGCAGTTGATGTCAGTTGGATTCACGCTGAAGTTACCCGTCACCGGAGCAACTGCCACGGTGGCGCTGGCAATGCCCGCCTTGAAACGAGGCAGAGGCCCTTTCAGCTTCTCGCCACGGGACCAGTTGACGGTCTTTTGCGTGTTCTTGTTGATGTCCACGACTACTTTCTTGCCCGCAGCCACGGTCACGTCGCCGGTCCACAGATCCTTGCCATTGCGTGTGACGGTGATGTGGTGGGTGCCGGCCGGCAAGAGCAGGTTCTGGTGCCAGACCCAGTCAAAATTGAACTCATCCACATGGCCTACGAAATACGCGGGCGTGGTGCCATTCGAAAGCACAGCAGCACGAGGATCGCCCTTAAACTCAACATCTCCATAGGGGCCGTTCACGGTTCCGCCCTGCGGCTCGAGAGTGACGCTCAAATCCGTGGTCTTGCCCGACTGAATGTCGACGTCTTGCGTCTGAATCTTGTAGCCATAGTTCACGATAGCCACGGTGTGCTTCCCGGCGGGCAAGGAAATGGCATGGCTTCCTTCGCGAATCGCCTTGCCGTCAACGAAGAGGTACGCCTGCTTGGGACTGACCTTGACCTTCAGTTTCCCGTCCTGGGCAAAGACAGCCGTCGCACTAAGGGCGAGGGCAACCAGGAGGATTAAGTGGTAGCCTAGTCGTCGCATCTGCATGTCTCCTGAGATTTCCGGTAGGCGAGTTGTCGGTCAGCTCCGCCGCGCCCAGACGGAGGAGCCGATGGCTAGGGCCTATAAAATTATCTTTCTAAATGCAGTTCTGTCAACAATATTGAAAGAAAAGCGAAAGATGAATGCCGAAGTGTGACGAGCCTCGAAATTCGTTGAAACGGCTCCTTCGGGCCTTCTATCCGGAATATACTTGCCGGTGATGTTCAGCCAAACCGTTCTGGATCACTTCCAGCGCCCGCACAACACCGGCGAATTGTTAGATGCAACCGCCAGCGTAAGTGTAACAAACCCCGTATGCGGAGACATACTTCTTTTGAGTGTCCGCATGGCAGGTCCGCGGATCGAGGCGGCGCGATTCAAGACGCAGGGCTGCGTCGCGGCCATCGCGGCAAGCTCCGTTCTGACGGATCTCCTGATTGGGAGGACGATCGTGGAAGCGCGGAACATCAAGCCGCAGCGAATTTCCGAGGAACTCGGCGGCTTACCGCCCGCTACATTCCATGCGGCTCAGTTGTGTTGCGATGCGCTCGCGGCGTTGCTCCGAAAGCTCTAGGCCGATCCGCTGCTCATAGCCTTCTTGAGAATCTCAGGATCGTTCAGGTTGAGGACGACGCCTTCCTCTTCGGTGGGGACTTCCTCGACTTCCGGCGCGTGCGCCCACACGACCTGACGCGCGCCGATCTCGGGCGATGCGGCGAGCAGTTCGGCATAGAGGCCGGCGCGGAAGATCACGGGGTGGCCGCGCTGCCCGCGGAAGGAAGGCAGGACGATCAGTTTGCCGCTCGCGTCGAACTGATGAATGAGCTGCGCAATCAGATTGGCGGAGATGAGCGGATGATCCACCGGGCATAGGATCATCCCTTCGGTGTTTTCCGGCAGGCTGCGAATCGCCGCCTGAATCGAGGAAAGCTGCCCCTTCTCCCAGTCGGGATTTACCACGATCATTTCCGGCTCGATGCCGAGGTGCGGGCGAATCTCCTCGGCCGCCGCCCCGAGAACGACTCGGGTAGTCCCGACACGCGAATGGCGCGTCGCGTTCACCAGGTGCTGTACGAAGCTGATCCCTTTGAACGGGACGAGGGCTTTCGGCGAACCCATGCGCCGGGACTCCCCTGCGGCGATGATCGCGGCCGCGAGCATCGTCAGACCTTTCGCTCGCCGGCAGTTTCGGGAGTGTCTTCCGGCCGGTGAATGGATTTGTGGGACGCGGTTTTCGCGTTGCGGCGAACCGCGATCAGCTCGGCAACAATACTGACCGCGATTTCTTCGGGCGAGAGAGCGCCGATGTCGAGGCCTACGGGGGCATGAACCCGCTCGAACTTTTCCGGGGCGAATCCTTCCTTCTCGAGCGCTTTATAGACGGATAGCACCTTGCGTTTGCTGCCGATCATGCCGATATAGCGCGCAGCGGTGTTGACGGCCCAGGCAAGCACCCGCATGTCATCTTTATGCCCCCGCGTGACGATCAGCAGATAGCTCGAGGAGTTCGCCTGAATATTTTCGAACGACTCGGCAAAGCTCGTGTGAATTTCCGATGCCAGGGGGAAACGCTCGGCGTTGGCGAAAGATTCGCGGTCGTCAATCACGGCGATGGCAAAGCCCGCCTGATGAGCCACACGCGAGACGGCGGTCGAAACGTGCCCGGCGCCGAAAATGTATAGCGTGGGCTGAGGAAGAATCGGTTCGACGAAAACTTCGAGAGTGCCTCCACAGATCAGGCCGGTATCGTAATCGGCGTCGTGATTGAGGTTGAAGGTCATCTTGCGCGGCTGCTCGGCCTCAATGACTTCTTTCGCCGCGGCCCAAACTTCGGCTTCCACGCAGCCGCCGCCGATGGTGCCCGAGATAGTGCCGTCGTCGCGGACAAGCATGCGGGAGCTTTCGTAGCTCGGGATCGAGCCGTTCGTGTGGACAATCGTAGCCAGCGCGCCTCGCCGGCCCGCGCGCCGCATCGCCAGAATTTCTTCGAAGATATCCATGAGGCGAAGTCCCTGTCTGGAAATCAGGTTACGGCGCGAACGTGACCGTGTCAATGATTAGGGGTGTTCGGTGCCGGCGACAGCAGTTTGTGGAACCAGTGCAGGAATATCCTGTTTTGCCGCCTCCATTGGCTCGCCGGATGAAGTGCGACGCGGATTCACGTTGAGTATTATTTGCCGCCTCCGTCAGCGCCTGTCTGCCGGCAGGCAGGCTTCGAATTTTACTTAGCGAACTGGCAAACCGAGAGCCGCCTTTCAAGACGGATCCCGTTTCGACCACTGCACGCGCGCGACACGGCGATTCGTACGGCGAGTCAGCGGTATTTGCGGAGGAGGCGGAAAGGACGCAGGAGCGAGGTTAGCGCGCCGGCGCGTGGCGCGTTTCTCTGTCGCCAGTCCTCTTCGGAAGGTGCGAAGGTGAGCCGCAGGGCGTAACGCCAGCCCGCCACGCCGCCCTCAACCGTCTGACGCCGGAATGCAAAGCGCTCTTGCGCCGAGCATTCCGGCGCGTCACGGCCCAGCAGGCGACCGGCTATTTGAGCCGCCATCGCTGTTGCGCGACGATCCGCCTTCACACGCGCCCTGATTGCCGGAAGCAGCTCAACGTCGAGCATGCCCGCGGCAAGGCCCAGCCCAAGGTAAAGCATTCGGTTCGCGCGCAGGCGTTCGGCGACGCGCAGGACGGCATCCCAATCCATGTTGCCATGCGACCGGACCAGCTCCGCGACATCGGCAACCCAAATCAGCTTCGACCAAAAATCTTTTGCGCCATGAATGCAGCAAACGGGCAGCGCATCCTCTGCGCGGAAAGTACGCACGTTCTGACCGCCGAGATCGACGCTGACGGCACGGTCAAAGAATTCGGCCAGCGGGGCGCGGACTGGAAAATGCCGGAGTGTGGCCTCGGTGTGGAGTTCGAGGAGGGTTTGGCGGGCTGCGTTGCGGTAGTTATATTCGCCGGGGACGACCGACCGTGCGTCCGATGAATGTAGCCACGGAAATCTCGGCTCATAGCCAAGACCACAAACGACGTCGTGCGCTGCCGGGATGTCATGCTGGGCGAGAATAATGTCGAGATCGTCGAACTGGCGGGCGGCAATGTTTTCGTACGCTTGCGCGGCGACCACGGGGCCTTTATAAGGGAGCACGTGGATTCCGCGCGATCCGAGTGAATCGACAACGCGGAGAAGCTCTGAAGATTGCGCGAGGCAGCGGATGGCATTCGCGCGCGCCTGGCTTTCGAGATCGGCAAGCACTGCTCGCGGAACGATCTCAGACGCAGCCAACCGCAGATTGCGTTGGAGCAGCGGCAGAACGGAGTGATCTCGCGCCTGCGCGATCGCGTAATCCCAATCCAGCGGACCAGCCACGAGATCACGGATTCGCGCAACTACGCCTGGGGATAAGTTCACCCGCGCGCAGCACGCGAGCAACTCCTTTTCTGGACAGGCGGAACGAAAAAACGCGGGTTCCATGAAAGTGCGGCGACGCGCTCCGCCGCAAATTCTACTTCAGTGGAGTTTAGGGTTGCAGAATTCTTCGACGCGCCGGGCCGCGTCCAAAGCGTTGGAACCCGGAAGACAGTTCGATCGAGAAGACCGGCTGCAGGCGCTCTGCACAGGTGAAGAGGGATGACGATTAGGCTGCAAGCGCTCCGATCAGGGGCGTTTGCATGTCAACGCGGCGCCCGACACGCAACAGTTTGGAACGAAAGCTCGACGGATCGAGTCCGGCGCCTGCGCAGACCTGCTGAAAATCTTCGCTGTCCTCGAAAAGGAATTTCTGCGCTTCCCGTTTGTCGCGGAGCGTGCCCGAAAGCCAGTCCTGCACGGCATGAACAATTACGGCAGTCCACAGCCGGCGCTCGGCGACCACCTCCGGCGTTTCCTCCACCTGCTTCATCAACATTGTCTCTTCCATCGCTACCCCCATTCGATTTCGTCTGGCGTTCCGCGCGATTCGCCGCGCTTTCGAAACGGGAGAATGCATGCGATTCGCCAAATGGGGGCCGTGACGACTGATCTTCGAGGCTTTCATAAGGCCAGGTATTTCAATAGGATGCACCGCAGAGACGGGAAAAGCCCATCACGCCGCCGACGCTGGGATTGGTCCGCTGTTGTGCAGATGTTCGCAGGTGAAACACCGGCTCTGCTTCAGATCATCACCGAGCTTCAGGACATTACTTCTTCGCTGGCCAGAATCTCACGCAGTTTTGCGGCGAGGGTCGCCATCGTAAATGGCTTCTGCAGGAGAACAGAGCCTGACTCCAGAATTCCGTGTTGCACCACCGCCTGGTCGGTGTAGCCCGACATGTACAGAATCTTTATGTCCGGACGGACCTTGGAAATTCGTTGCGCCAGTTCCCGGCCGCTAATGCCGGGCATCACGACGTCGGTCATCAGCAGATGGATGGGACCGTCGTGCATTCCGGCCAGCTCGAGGGCAGCGTGGCCGTCGGCCGCCTGAAGAACAGTATAGCCGTTGGTTTCGAGATACTCGCGTGCGAGCTGCCGGACGCCGTCTTCGTCCTCGACGAGCAGGACGGTTTCGGAGCCGCGTTGCAGGGATTTTGTTCGATCGGCATCGTCCTTGCGCGCCTTCTCACCGGCGCCGGCGACTCGCGGCAGGTAGACTTTGAAAGTGGTTCCCTTCCCTGGCTCGCTGTAAACCCAGATGTAGCCGCCGCTCTGTTTGACGATGCCATAGACGGTGGCGAGGCCAAGTCCGGTGCCCTTGCCCTTTTCCTTGGTCGTGAAGAACGGTTCGAAAAGATGGGCCTGGGTTTCGGCGCACATGCCGCAACCATTGTCGGTAACCGCGAGCATTACATACTGGCCCGGAGCCATGACCACGGAATGGCGTGAGAAAGAAGAATCGAGTTCAACGTTAGCCGTTTCGAGCATCAGCCGACCGCCGTCCGGCATCGCGTCCCGTGCGTTGATCGCCAGATTCATGATGACCTGTTCGATCTGGCTGCGGTCCGCCTTCACGGGCCACAACTCCGCTTGCGAATGGGTTTCCAGTTGAACATCTTCGCCGATCAGCCGTCGCAGGATCTTTTCCATGTCGGCAACGACGGAGTCGATGCTGATCACGCTCGGCGCGAGCATTTGCTTCCGGCTGAAGGCAAGCAACTGGCGAGTAAGTGAAGCGGCGCGCTGGGCGGCGGTGCGAATCTGCTCGGCGTTCTTGCGGAGCGGATCGGCCGGGGCGAGCCGTTCGGCGAGAAGATCGGCGTAACCCTGGATCACCATGAGGAGGTTATTGAAGTCGTGAGCGATTCCGCCCGCCAGGCGTCCGACAGCTTCCATTTTCTGCGCTTGGCGGAACTGCTCTTCGAGTTGCTTACGGTCGGTGACATCCAGGGACATGCAAATTGCGCCAAGCGCGCGGCCGGCGGCGTCATGGAGAGGCTCCGCGTGGCAGGCGTACGATCCGCCTTTCCATTCGATGTGGAAGGTCACCGGTTCGCCGGCCACGGCCCGGCGGTGGGACGCCACCGGAAGGAAGTCTTCGTCGAGTGTCTCGAAATACTCATGCAGGAACTTGCCGACCAGCTCATCAGGCTTCAGGCCGAGCCGCGCGAGACCCGCTCCCACAGCCGAGGTAAATCGAAGGTCGCTGTCAACCGTCCAAAGCACGGCTGGAAGCTGTTCCACCAGGACTCTCAGGCGCGCTTCGCTTTCCCGGATCTTTGTCTCGGCGCGCTTCCGCTCGATAGCCAATGCGATCTGTCCGCCGACCGACGAGAGGAATTCCAGGTCGCGCTCGGTGTATGCGCTTTCCTTTTCGTAATGCTGCACGACTAAAACGCCGATCGTGGCGGCGGGCGTTCGCAGCGGGACACCGAGCCAGGACGGCGAGGGAGTGCCGACGAGTTCCACATCGCCCTGCTCGACCAGTCTGTCGAATACGTTCTGCGGGATCAGCATGGGCTCGCCCGTCCGATAGACGTAGGCGGTGCAGCTTCGGCCGATTTTCTGCGGTGGCGGGGCAACGTCGTAGTGATCCACGATGAATGGGAAATGGAACATGCCCGTAGAGGGCTCGAAGAGAGCGACGAAGCAGTTTTCGGCGTACAGCACTTTTCCGAGAGCGCCGTGGATCATCCGAAGAAGATCGTCAAGATTGTCGGTGACGTTGACGCTGTGGATGATTTCGGTCGTCGCCTGGCGTTCGAGTTCCGAGCGTTTGCGCTCGGAGATATCCTGAACGGTTCCTTCGTAACTGACGATGGCGCCGGCGGCATCGCGCACTGCGTGCGCATTTTCCGAAATCCAGACCTTCGTTCCGTCTTTGCGAAGGAGCTGATATTCGAGCCCTTCGATGATTCCCCGCTCCTCGATCAAGTGTCTGAATGTTCCGCGGAACTCCGGCTCGGCGTAGATCTGCGCGGCGTTGGAAACCGCCGCCGTCATCTCGTCGGGAGACCCGTAGCCGCACATTCGTGCAAGGGCCGGATTGACGCTCAGATAGCGGCCGTCGGCAGTCGTGAGAAAAATCCCTTCGACTGCGTTCTCGAAGAGCCCCCGGAACTTTTCTTCGGCGCGGCAGCGGGCTTCCTCTGCGCGAATCCGCTCGCTGATATCCTCATACATCGCGAAACTGCCGGAGCGCTTGCCGCCAACTTCGAGTGGCACGCCCACGATCTGCACGTCCACGATCTGGCCGTCGCGACGGCGGCGCTGCCCGATCGAGCGGACCACTTCGCCGCGCGCGGCCCGCTGGGTCAGCCGCTGAGCATCCTCGGTCTGCGCCGCTAGAGCAAGGAGCGCGTCCAGCCTCGCGCCACGGATTTCGTGGATCGAGTAACCGAACAGGGCCTCAAATGCGGGGTTGCACGTGTGGACGCAACCTTCAAGATCAAGTACCACGATCCCAAGCGGATTGTTTTCGAGCAGAGCCTCGAGACAGGCGGAATCGGCCGCCGAGCGCGCCTCAACCGCCGACGGCAGCTCGTGCAGCGCGCTCTCTTGCCGGGTCGGGCGCTCAGCGGCGCGAGCCTTCCCTTTGCGCCCTGACAGCAGCGTGGAATCCCAGGTAACCATTTATGAGGGCAGACCCCAGTTTGAGAATAGGACCGCTAATGCCGGCTTCCGACCCGCACCACACATTTATAGAATCCAGTTGCTGCGCGGACAATGGTACGGTCGTACTAAATTTCAGAATTACAGGCACTTACGCCGCACTGCGGGCCTGTGAGTGGAAGAAAAAAAACGGTCGATCGAAAGCGGTTCTAGTGCAATTTTGGCGGCTCGGGAATTGCTTCGCCGTCCTTGCGCGGGTCCGAAGCGCCGTAGTTGACGCCCTTCGAGAAGTCCCGCCGCACGGCCTGTCCGCCGCCCATCATCGCGGAGTAATTTCCTCGAACTTCGAGCTGATGGCCGCGCTGCGCGAGATTCTCGCGGACGCTTGCCGGAACGCGATCTTCTATTGCGACGTCGCAACCGTGAAAAGTCAGCTTCGTGAATCGAGGAGACTCGAGCGCCTGCTGGATGTTCATCCCAAAATCGACGATATCGGAGACGAACTGCGCGTGCGCCTGCGCCTGGTTGAATCCCCCCATAATTCCGAATGCAATGCGGTCATCGCCGCGTTCCATGAACGCCGGAATGATAGTGTGCAGGGGACGTTTGTGTCCGGCCAGCGCATCCGGCGAAGACGCATCCAGCGTGAATAGGGCTCCGCGGTTCTGCAGGGCAAACCCGGTTCCATCAGCCACAAGCCGCGCGCCGAATTCCGAGTAGTTGCTCTGAATCAGAGAGACCATGTTTCCGTTGCTGTCGACAGCGCTGAGATAGGTCGTATCCCCTCCGGGCGGAAGCCCCGGCTCGCCCGGCGCGACGTCGCAATTGGCCCTTTTCGTATCTATCAACTTCGCTCGCGCCGCGCCGTAGTCTTTCGAGAGCATTCCCTCGACCGGAATGTGGCTGAACCGCGGGTCGCCCACGTAGCGCCGCATGTCGGCATAGGCCAGCTTTTTCGCTTCGATCATCACGTGCAGGGCATCCGCCGAGTTCTGACCGAATTGTGCCAGCGGAAAATGCTCCATGATGTTGAGCATCATCAGCGCGGCGATTCCCTGCCCATTCGGCGGAATCTCATAGACGGTCCAACCGTGATAGGTGGTGGAAATCGGCTCGACCCACTCGCTCGAATACTCCGCGAGGTCCTGAAGCGTCATCGTCCCACTCATCTTTTGCGAGAACGCGGCGATCTCCGACGCAATGGGCCCCTTGTAGTAGGCGTTGCGCCCGCCCTGCGCCACCAACTCGAGTGACTTCGCCAGGTCGGCGTTGCGGAAAACTTCGCCCACAGCCGGCGCATGGCCGTTGATTAAGTACGTTTCTGAAAGATTCTTATCCTTGAGCAGGAACGGCTCGGCATCGTGCCAGTACTCCGCATCCCATTCGGCCACCGGAAAACCGTCCCGCGCGTAATGAATGGCCGGCGCCAGCAACTCTGAGAATTTCTTGGTACCGAAGCGCGCAAGCAATTTCGACCAGCCGTCAACCGCGCCCGGTACCGTAACCGAGTCGATGCCGTGTCCCGGCATTTGCCTAATGCCCTTGGTTTTCAGGTAATCGATGGTGAGTTTTTCGGGCGACCAGCCGCTCGCGTTCAGGCCGTAAAGCTTGTGCGTTTTTGCATCGTAGACGATGGCAAAGAGATCGCCGCCCATGCCGTTCATCATGGGCTCGACCACGCCCATCACGGCGTTCGTCGCTACAATGGCATCCACGGCGTTTCCGCCGTGTGCCAGAATCGTCGCGCCAGCCTCCGCAGCCAGCGGGCTTTCGGCCGCCACGATCCCGCCGCGGCTGATAACCATCGACCGCCCCTGCGAGCGGTCCTGCGCGTTTGTCGCCGTGACTTTCATCGTTAAAAGAACGAACAACAGGAGTGCGCACGCCGTGAAGATTCGAACTCGGCTATCGATTGTACGGAATACTTCTCTGGATGCGAACATGGCCTCGCCAGCTGGCGGTTGGGTTTCACGCGTGACGACGCGCCAGACTACTCTCGATTTATGCGAGAGTCCAGCGACATGCAGTAATTGAGTTGTCTCGGTGGCCCTACTCGGCCCGCAGCGCTTCGACTGGATCTACCGCCGACGCGCGCCGCGAAGGAATATAGCTCGCGAGCGCCGCCGTCGCGCCGAGCCCGGCGCACACGAGGATGTACGTCAGAGGATCGACCGAGCTCACGTGGAACAGCAATGACGACATCACGCGCAGCGTCGCAATCGCCACGGCCACTCCGCACGCCACGCCGAGCCCCGCCAGTGCGAGTCCCTGTTTAACGAACATTCCAACCAGCCCCCTCTGCTGCGCGCCCAGCGCGATTCGGATGCCAATCTCCCGCGTTCGCTGCGACACCGAATAGGCTATGACGCCGTACAATCCGACCGCGCCAAGCAGCAACGCCATTCCTCCGGCGATCGCCAGCATCACAAGCGTGAACGACGTTCTCGCCATAGACTTGTCGTAGTAATAGCCCAGCGTGCGCACCTCCGCCAGCGGCAAATTCGCGTCTACAGACCACACCGCCTGCCGCACTTCATTCATCAGCCCTTCGGAACCGGCGCGCGGACTCCGCACCATGAAAGCAAGCGTCCGGCGGATCTGCACCGGATCGCTCTCGAAATTGTTCATCAGGATGGGCCAGTAGACGGATGTCGGCGCAGGCTGTTCTACTCCGTCGTCGTACACGTTGCCCGCCACCCCCACGACCTGCCGCCAATCGTCTTTCGTGCTGACGCGGATTTGCTTCCCGAGCGCTTTCGCGGGACTGCCCCAGTATTCGCGCGCGAAATTCTCGGCAATGATAGCCACCGGTATCTTGTTGTACGTGTCGGTCCACGTGAAATCCCGGCCCGCAATCAGCGGAATGCCCATTGTCGAAAAGTAGCCGGGGGAGACGAAATGGAAGCGGCGCAGAACGGGCATTTCTCCCTGCGAGTAACTCCGGTCTTGCGCCCACACCGGATCCATCCAGTGACTGGTGCTCATGGGGATGGCTTGCGTGAGACCCACAGAGGAAACACCAGGAATGGCAGCGAGTTTGTTTACGATCGCTTCCTGCATGCGCACAACGTTCTCGGGCTTCGCCACGTCCGCTTCGGGGATGGTCAACCGGAATGTCTGAATACCGGTGTGCGCATCGAACCCGGGATTTACCTCCGTCATCCGCCGAAACGTCCGGACCATCAGGCCGGAGCAGATCAGCAGCACGCACGCCAGACCCACCTGCACCACCACCAACACGTTCCTCGCGCGATGCCGTTGGCGAGTCTGGCTGAGCGTGCGCCCGCCTTCGCGCAATCCTGTTCCCAGGCTCGATCCTCCGTATTTCAGGACGGGAATCAGCCCAAACAGCAGGCTCGCGATCAGTGACGCCGCCAGGGTGAAGAGCAGCACCGGTACGTTGATGCCGATGTCTTCAATGCGCGGCAAGCCGGCCGGCGCCATCGCCACAAGCGCGCGCAACGCACCATACGCCAGCGCGAGGCCGAGCAAGCTCCCGATCAATCCGATCATCACGCTCTCGAACAGCAGTTCAACCGCTATTCGCCTGCGGCTCGCGCCCAGCGCTGCGCGAATTCCCAGCTCCTGCTGGCGCCCTTCCGTGCGGACGAGAAGCAGGTTCGCCACGTTGGCGCATGCGATCAGCAGCACGATCCCGATGCTGCCCATCAAAATCCATAGCAGCTTCCCGACGTCGCCCACCACGTCATGTTTCAGCGGCCGCACGTTCGGACGAATATCGGCTTTCTTGAAGAGATCGAGGCTGAAACCGGGCGGCGGTGGAAAGCTTCGCAGCACGATCGGAAACATCCGCGCCACGTCTGCGTTGGCCTGCTCGATTGTCGCGCCGGGCTTCAGCCGAGCCAATCCTTCATAGCTGAACTGTCCCAGAAATAGTTTGTTGCGATCGAATCGCAGTGGCAGCAGCAGGGCGAGATTCTCATAGTCCAGAAAACGGAATCGTTGCGGCATCACCCCGATGATCTGACTCGGCTTGCCGTCGATCGTGACGTTGCGTCCGATGATCGAGCGGTTCCCTCCGAACTTCCTCTGCCAGTAACCGTACGTCAGCACCACCGTGGCCGGACTTCCTGGCGTGTCGTCCGTGCGATTGAACCAGCGCCCCAGCATGGGGGGTATTCCGAGAATTGGCAGAATTCCATCGGTCACGTCGACAGCATTTACCTGTTCCGGCTCGGCCACGCCCGTCACACTGACGGAATCGCCCTGGTAAATTCCCACATCCTCGAACGTGCGGCTCTGGTCGCGATAAATGAAATAATTCGAGGGCGCCATATTCAGGTCGGGAATGTTCAAACCCA
>DATEKA010000134.1:0-4090 GCA_035277685.1 Candidatus Acidiferrales bacterium | reverse complement strand
CATCGAGGAAGCTGCCGCCAACAACGATGCCTGCAAGTTCGAGCACATCATCAGCCCCGAACTCGATCAGCGCATCTGCACCTTCCTCGGTCATCCCAAGACCTGCCCCCACGGCAATCCCATTCCCCCCGGCCCCTGCTGCGTCCGCATCCACTCCCGCACCGACGCCGCCCGCTAGACCGCTCGCGCTACGATCCCGACATTCTTATGTAGCGCCGGCCTTTAGCGCGACACAGGGTTGTAGCGCTGGCGTCCCGCCGGCGATTTTTCCGGTGGGTCTTCGTGTCAGGCTGCCGACTTTAGCACGGCAGGTTCGCGCTACCAGGGACTTTAGCCCTTGAAGCTACGAAGCCCTTCCACCCAACGCGCGACCAGCCAGCATACCTTCGCTGCGCTTGTGCTCTGCTAGAATGAAACTTTGAAATGCCGATCCCGCTCGACGTCCGCAAAAGACCCATCAGCGTGAAGGTCCACGTCTCGACCGGCGAAGGTGTGGATATCACCTGGTCCGACGGTCACACCAGCCACTACGACTTCCCGTATCTTCGCGACCACTGCCCCTGCGCTCTTTGCAACGACGAGCGCCAGAAAAAAGAAAAATTCGGCGCGTCAACAGGCTCAGCGCCCAGTTCAACCGCCGTCCTTCCCATGTTCAAGCCCCGCGCCAAGGCCAAATCCGCCACCGCCGTCGGCAACTACGCCATCCAGATCGAATTCACCGACGGCCATTCCACCGGCATCTTCAGCTTCGACCACCTCCGCCAAATCTGCCCCTGCGACGCCTGCGCCCGCGAATTCCGCTCCACCCCCGCCGATTAATCCCCGAAGCCTGCCTGCGGCAAGCAGGAATCTCTCTTCTTCCAGGGTTTGCATCGCGCTGGCTGAAGCCGCCTGAAGCCTCTACTTCCCGATCTCCGACGTGCAATTCGGGCACCGCGTCGCCGCGATCGGAATTTCCGTCGCGCACCGCGGGCACTTCTTCGTCGTGGGAGCAGCCGCCGGCGCCGGCTTGTCCCAGCGGTTCACCTGCTTCACCAGCAGGAAGATCGCGAACGCCACAATCAAAAAATCTATCACCGTGTTGATGAACGTCCCGTAATTGATCGTCGCCGCACCCGCCGCCTTCGCTGCCGCCAGCGTCGCATACGATTTCCCCGATATATTCAGGAACAAACTCGAGAAATCCACTCTGCCCAGAACCAGTCCCAGCGGTGGCATGATGATGTCGTTCACCAGCGACGAAATGATCCGCCCGAATGCCGCGCCGATGATGATGCCGATCGCCATGTCCAGCACGTTTCCCCGCATCGCGAACGCTTTGAATTCCTTGAGCATCGTCGTTTTCTCCTTGATTTAGCCAGCACGGAACGTCCCAGGTTCTCGAAACGCCTACGTCTTCCGCAACGACAGCAGCCCTCCCGCGATTCCTCGCGCCACCAGCACACCGCCCGCGATTCCCAGCAGCAAATTCGCGCTCCCCAGCGAGAGCAGCGGGATCGCAATCAGCAGGATCCCCACCGCGCCCAGCGAAGCGGCGCGCACCCCCGTCATTACCTGTCCCTCGTTCGCCGACGGACGCGCCCACGCTCGCGCCGCCCAAAATACGAACGCGAACCCCAGCACGACCAGCAGCCCCGGATGCGACGGCATCGCCATCTTTCCCGTCGCTGCCATCAGTACCAGCAGCGCGCCAAGCAGCAGCACGATGAATTCGCTGATCAAACGGAAAAGGTTCGGCGGCGCCGGCATACACTGCCTTTCTCGGCGCGGATTATCCTCTACTCCCCAACCCGGCGCAAACTTCTCGCCATACCTCGACTGGCTTGCGTCCCCAAGCGGAATGGCCCCGCACGTCCTGACAGCTCCGAGTCTTTGGGAGTGCGGCAGCTTGCTGCCGCTTTGGGCTCGGACGCGAGGCAGCCGCCCCTCGCCAGTTCGCAATTCAATCTTCAAGAGGCACGGGAGGGTGCAAATCCAAAAGCAATTCCGAACCGTCCCACCAATCGCTTTGCCTCCGTTCGACACTGTTTCGAACCGGCAGTGCTACAATGGCCCGCTTTCACAGCCTGCATCCGGACGCAATTGCGATCATCGAATTGTGAGGAGAGGCCTTTGCACAAGGTAATCATCATCGGAAGCGGATGCGCCGGCTTGACGGCCGCCATCTACACGGCTCGCGCCGACCTGAATCCGCTCGTCTTCGACGGCTACGAGCCCGGCGGCCAGCTCGCCCTCACTACGCTGGTGGAAAATTTCCCCGGTTTTCCCGACGGTATCCTCGGCCCCGAGCTGATCGAGAATTCGCGCAAGCAAGCGCAGCGTTTCGGCGCCGAGTTCAGGTCGGGCGCGGTCGCCTCCGTTGACCTCAGCCGCCGCCCTTTCAAAATCGTCGTCGCCAGGGAAACCTACGAAGCGGAAACTCTCATCGTCGCTGCCGGCGCGTCCGCGCGCATGCTTGGAATCGAATCCGAAAAGCATCTTCTCGGCCACGGCGTTTCCACCTGCGCTACCTGTGACGGCTATTTCTTCCGCGACCGCGAAATTCTCGTCGTCGGCGGCGGCGACACGGCCATGGAAGAAGCCAATTTCCTCACGCGCTTCGCCAAGCACGTCACCATCGCGCATCGCCGCAACGAATTCCGCGCCACGAAAATCATGCTCGACCGCGCCCGCGCCAATCCCAAAATCACCTTCCTCACTCCCTACGTCGTGGACGACATCCACAACGTCGAGAATAAAGCCGTCGAGATGGTCACCCTGCGAAACGTCGAAACGAACGCGTCCCGTAAACTCGCCGTCGAAGGCGTCTTCGTCGCCATCGGCCACGACCCAAACACGAAAGTTTTTCGCGGCCAGCTCGATATGGACGATGCCGGCTACATCCGGACCCACGACGGCCCCCTCACCAGCGTCCAGGGCGTCTTCGCCGCCGGCGATGTGCAGGATCATCGCTATCGCCAGGCCGTCACCGCCGCAGGCTCCGGTTGCATGGCCGCCCTCGAGGCCGAAAAATTCCTGGAAGCTCACCACGCCGCCTCTGTCGAGCACAAAACCGCATAACAAACTGACGAGTCGCTGCTTCTAACTTCTGCCTTCTTCCTTCTAACTTCTGCCTTCTCCTTCTGCCTTTCTCTTCACTCGCCACTCGCCACTGCCTCTGGCATAATTCCTCGTCCATGTCGACCGACCCGGCCCCGCCGCCTGCCCGAGCCCCATTTCAGCCGATGCGTTCCATCCTGCTGCATCTTTCCGGGAGCAAACGCCTCGCGCCCTGGATGATGCGGAATCCGGTCAGCCGACGCGTGGCGCAGCGCTTCGTCGCCGGAGAAAAATTGGACGACGCCGTCCTGGCCGCTCGCGCCGTCAATCGCGCCGGACAGTCCGCCAGCCTCGACCTGCTCGGCGAAAACGTAGCCGACGAAGCCTCCGCCCGCCGGAGCGCGCAGAATTACCTCGCGATCTTCGACCGCATCGCGCAGGAGCGCCTCGACTCCAACGTCTCGCTGAAGCTCACGCAGCTCGGCCTCGATCTCGGCGCCGGCCTCTGCGAGGAACTCCTCGACGGCATCGTCGCGCACGCCGCGCGCCACTCGAATTTCGTTCGCGTGGATATGGAAGGCTCGCCTTACACGCAGCGCACGATTGATATCGTCAAACGCGTCCGCGCCCGCCACGAAAACGTCGGCGCCGTCATGCAGGCCTACCTCTACCGCACCGAAGACGATATTCGCGGCCTGCTCGCCGCCGGCTGCCGCATGCGTCTCTGCAAGGGCGCTTACAACGAGCCGCCGTCCGTGGCCTTCCCACAGAAGTCCGACGTCGACGCCAACTACGTCAAGCTGATGAAAATCCTTCTTCCCAGCGGCGTCTATCACGGCATCGCCACGCACGATCCCGCCATGCTCCAGGCCGCCAGGGATTTCGTCCGCGAGAAGGGAATTGCGCGCGACCGCTTCGAGTTTCAGATGCTCTACGGCATCCGCACCGATTTGCAACGCCAGCTCGTCCGCGAAGGCTACCGTCTCCGCATCTACATCCCCTACGGCGCCGACTGGTTTCCGTATTTCATGCGCCGCCTCGCCGAACGCCC
>DATEKA010000133.1:0-2022 GCA_035277685.1 Candidatus Acidiferrales bacterium | reverse complement strand
AGTAGCCTGGGCGCGGCCTTGACACTCTGCGGAGCGAACCCGTAGCATCAATTGTTTGGCTTGTGGCCGATTGTGCCGGCGTAGCTCAGTGGTAGAGCGAGGGTCTCATAATCCCTAGGCCGAGAGTTCGATTCTCTCCGCCGGCACCACTCCGTTTTTTTTCCAAAAAACAGCTTAGAAGACTAGTGAAGTCAGTATTTACGAAGGACGCCGACAACGCGGCCCTGAATCTTTACGTCGTTTGCGGGAACTACGATTGGGGCCATGGCGGAATTGGCTGGCTGGAGGCGGATCTTTCCTCCGGATTCGCGGTAAAAGCGCTTCACGGTGGCGTCATCTTCACCCACGAGCGCTACGACGATTTCGCCGGTATTAGCGACCTGCGTTTGCTCCACGACGATGAAATCGCCATCGAGAATGTGATCGTCGCGCATGGATTCGCCCTTCACCTGAAGGACGAACGTATTGGGGCCGCGCGTGAAATCCGAGAGGGAGATGGTTTCGTTTTCCTCGATGGCTTCCAGTGGACGTCCGGCGGCGATGCGGCCGGCGAGAGGCAATTCGACGACGTGGCGGTCGAGGATCTCTTCACGCACCGGCTTGGGCAATTGCGTGACTTCGATCGATCGGCTCTGGTTGTATCCGCGGCGGATGAATCCCTTTTTCTCGAGCGTGGAAAGATGCTTGTGCACGGTCGCGAGCGAGGTGAGCTTCAGCGCGTGTGCGATCTCCTCGAAGCTCGGCGAATAGCCGTTCTTATTAATGAAGCCAACCAGGTAGTTCAGGACCTCTTTTTGCCGTTTCGTCAGCGCCATTCGCAGCCCCCCGGGATTTGCTCAGTATTCGCCTCTACTATACGGGCGAATCAAAAGCGAAGTCAATGGTACTTGCGGACAGGTTGACCTTTCGCGGGGCTCGTCAGGCGGCGCGGGTTTTGCGGTGCAAAACCGGAGTTTTCAGAATCTTGGATGAGTCTCAGCGGAGAGCGCGTATCATGGCGGCGCAATGAGCGAGACCAAATACACACCGACGCGGGTGCCGGAGCAGATGCAGCCGGCGCTGACGAAGAGCCTTTCGCTGCTGCAGGCTTCGGCTTTCAACATGTCCAACATGGTTGGAATCGGCGTGTTCCTCACGATTCCGTTCATCCTGGCGGCGCTGCCGGGGCCACAGGCGCTGCTTGGTTGGCTTGTGGGCGCGCTGCTTGCGATTTGCGACGGGATGATCTGGTGCGAACTCGGCGCGGCACTGCCGGGTTCGGGCGGAAGTTATCTCTTCTTGCGCGAAACTTTCGGCCCGCGGCGCTGGGGACGCCTATTGGCGTTTCTTTTCATCTGGCAGTTCATCTTGAGCGGACCGTTGGAGGTTGCGTCGGGCAGCATCGGGTTCGCGGAGTATTTCAAGTATTTCATGCCGCATATGGGGACCGTGACGCACGGATTGATCGCCGCCGGTGTGGCGTTTGTCGCGCTCGTGCTGTGCTACCGGAGAATTCAAGCGGTGGGAAAAATCACGGTCGTTCTTTGGGTGGGAATGATTATCACCGTAGCCACGGTGATTCTTGCGGGCGCACTGCACTTCAATCCACAGCTCGCGTTTCACTCGGGAGAACCGTTTCATCTGAATCGCGGCGGGATGGTTGCGCTGGGCGCAGCGATGTCGTTTGTGATTTACGATTTTCTCGGCTACTACGTGGTGTGTTACGTCGGCGAAGAGGTGAAGAACCCGCAGCGGACGATTCCTGTGTCGATCATTTTGTCTGTGATCGTGATCGCCGGGCTCTATTTTCTGATCCACCTTGCCGTGACCGGCACGCTGAGCATTTCGGAAGCGCAGCATAGCCCTTACGTCGCGTCGGCGCTGATTGAGAGAGTTTGGGGCGTGCGCGCGGCATCGGTGATTACGGGGCTGATTCTGTGGACGAGTTTCGCTTCGACGTTTGCGCTGATGCTCGGATATTCGCGCATTCCGTACGCCGCCGCGGGCGACGGCTGCTTTTTCCAGATTTTCCGGCACGTGCAT
>DATEKA010000132.1:0-8294 GCA_035277685.1 Candidatus Acidiferrales bacterium | reverse complement strand
CGGCACGTGTACTCGTCCATGATGAGCAGTCCGGCATGAGGTATCAATTCCGGAGAGTTCAACGAGTGTCGAAGTCGGCATTGCAAATTGCGAACGCGCGCCCCGGAATTCACAACTATCCCTCGGGCTGGCGCTCAGCCGCTGTCTACGCGATACAGCGTGAATTGGAAACGGGTCCGGGAGAGGTCCTACAGACGACTTCTACTCGACACGGCCTTCGAGTAGAAAAGCCCGCAACTACCGTAAAATCAGCGACATAATAATTTCTACTCGATAAGAGATCCGTTTTTACGCCTTCGCCATATCTTCGCCTTTTTTTGTGAATCGCGACCCGCATAGACATCGTCTTGTTTGTTCTGTCAGACTCACGAGGTGGCTCCCGATACCAGATCTCTGGGGCCCGTTCGCGCAGTCCGCAAGGAGGAACACGTGAAGATCGCCGTGATTGGTTCAGGAAACGTTGGAGGCGCCCTTGGATCGCTTTGGGCGGCTAAGGGCCACAATGTCGTATTCGGGGTTCGCGACCCCGAAGATTCCAAGGTTCAAGATCTTCTGAAATCCACCGGGGGCAAGGCCCGCGCTGCTTCTGTCAGAGAAGCCGCCTCTGCCGCAGAGATTGCTGTTCTTGCAGTCCCCTGGCCGGCCGCTCAGGATGTCGTCGCTGAAGCAGGCAATCTGGCCGGCAAGATCTTAATCGATTGCATGAATCCTCTCGCGCCCGACCTTTCCGGACTCACAATCGGGACAAACAATTCCGCAGCCGAGGAGGTGGCTCGTTGGGCCAGGGGCGCTCGAGTCGTCAAGGCTTTCAATACAATCGGCGCGCCAAATTTCGCGAATCCGCGATTTGGGTCGGAGAGCGCGAGCATGTTCATATGTGGCGACGACTCATCGGCGAAACAGTTGGCCGCAAAACTTGCGGCGGATCTTGCCTTCGACGTCGTCGATTGTGGAGGTCTGATCGCCGCGCGATGGATCGAGCCTCTGGCCATGCTGTGGATTCACCTGGCCTTCAAACAGGGACTCGGGGCCACAGGTCACGCTTTCAAGCTTTTGCGCCGGTGAAGCCGGCCGCCGCCATTACTTCATGCGAACGGGTTCGCCGCCCGCCAAAAACACGAGTTAACCCCCCGGGCGAGTGGTATACACTCGACGTGACCTTCGTCGCGCCAGAATGACCCACATCGACGCGAAAGACTGGATCGTTTTCGGCACGACGATTGCCGCCGCTCTCGTCGTCGATCAGGTTCTCTTCCACAGGCATGCGAAGAGCATTTCCGTTCGCCGCGCGCTCATCGAGAGTGCCGGGTGGATTGGTCTGTCTCTCGGTTTTTCGGCATGGGTCTTCTGGTCTATGGGCCGGCACCCCGGAGTCGAGTTTCTGGCGAGTTACGTCCTCGAGAAATCGCTCAGCCTCGACAATATCTTCGTCTTCATCCTAATCTTTTCGACGCTCCGGATCCCATCCGACTTTCAACCGAAGGCGCTCTATGGCGGCATCCTCGGCGCTCTGCTTTTGCGCGCCGTTTTCGTAGTCGTCGGAATCAAGCTGCTCGCGCTCTTTCATCCTCTCGCTTACGGGCTGGGAGTTTTCCTCGTCCTCGTGGGAATTCGAATGCTCCTGCCGGGCGCGCACATGGCCCGTCCTGAAAAGAGCCGGGTCCTGCGAGCGGCGCAAAGATTTTTCCCGGTGACGGACCGCTTCGATGGCGGAAAATTCTTCCTGAAAGAGAACGGCAGGCTGAAAGGTACGCCTCTTCTTCTTGCGCTGATCGTGCTCGAAGCGATGGACATTGTCTTTGCCGCCGACTCGATCCCGGCCGTGCTGTCCATCACACGCAACACGTTCATTGCATATTCTTCGAACGCGTTCGCGGTTTTGGGTCTACGCGCTCTCTATTCTGCCGTGGCGGGAATCTTTCCGAGGTTCCGCTACCTGCACCAGGCGATTGCTCTGATTCTGGCTTTCGCCGGATTCAAGATGGCGCTGGGCTCGATTGTCGAGATATCCGCCGGTCTGTCGCTCGCAGTGATTTGCGGAATTCTGGCGCTCGCGATCGTCGCCTCCCTAGTGTTTCGCGACGACTCTGGCCCCAGCACGGCATAACCTGCCGCGAATCCCCAGCAATGCGCTTCCGTGCAGATCTGATACCGGCGCGTCCGGTTTGCTCCGCCGTAACAACATGCACCGGGTTTTATCCCATACTCTCAAAACGGCGCTACACTGCCTTCCAGCTTCCCTGAGATTAGAGAGACTCCATGTCGCAGTTCAATATCCTTTTAACCGGCTACGAGCCAGCCGTGCTGGCTCTGGTTTTCGTGGCGGCCTACTTCATTCTTGCCGCGCTCTTCCTTAGCGCGTTCGAGCCGGCAAACGTCATCGTTCCGCGCTATGAGCCGCCGCACGGCGCCTCGCCCGGCGTGGCAGGCTGGCTTTTCGAACGCGGCAACCTGGCGCGCGCGATTGCGGCAGCCCTCGTCGACATGGCAGCACAAGGGTACTTGCAGATTGAGCAGCGCGGAGACTTATACTCCGTCACGCAACTCGGGCCCGACGTGTCGCTCTCGCTCGAACCTGAGGAAGACGCGCTTGCCCGCACTCTGTTCAAAGGATACGACTGTTTCGATTTCGACGACGCTTCACCGCAACTCAAGTCGGCGCTCGACGCATTCACGCAGGCTCTAACGAACACAGGCTATTTTTCCCGGCGCATCGTGCTTTCCCTTCCGGCATGGATCGCCTCCGGGCTAGGCCTGATGTTCGTCCTCTTTCAAAGCAACTACCTTGCGCACTCGAATCGCGGCGTCACAAACCTAGTTGTTCTGGCCTTTGGCTGCTTCGTCGTTGCCATTCGCACGCTGCCCGAAACGCTGGGCAAAATATTCGGCTGGCTTCCGGGCAGCACGGCGCCAAGGCGGCCATGGTCGAGCTCTGACAGCATGACGTTTACGCTCCTGCTCGCGGGTCTCGGCGGCATAGCGGTTGTGGCCATATTGTCAACGACGACTGCGGCCCTGCTCGCCGCCGCTTTCCTTGGCCTCAATGCCGTTTTCTTCCACACGCTTCAGGGACCGACATCCGCCGGCAGAAAAATCATGGCCGAACTCACGGAATATAAGAAATTCCTCGAGGAAGTCGAGGCGGATGCCATCAGCCGGATGAATTCGTGCGAGACCGCGCCTTCAGAATTCACCCAAAAGCAGGCCTACGCCATCGCTTTTCACCTCGATCGCGGCTGGGGCGAACAGTTCGTCGGCTGCGTCGCCGATCTTGTCGAGCGCGCCGAGGTCTTCAGCAAGATCCTGCGGCCCCGCGACTCGGAAACCTAAGACTCGCGGAACGTGGAGGGCCGCCGGCCGTTTCGGGCCATTGGGCGAGCTTTCGCGCGCGATCCTACAGCGCCGGGTGATCCCTAAGCGAATCGAGGCCGGCCCCACCGATCCTTCCGGTACAATACCTCTGTGACAATCAAGCTCATCGCGATGGACCTCGATGGCACCCTGCTGAATTCGCAATCGCAGGTGCCCGAGGAGAACGCGCGCGCCATTGCGGAGGCCGCAGCGGCGGGAATCGAAATCGTCATTGTGACGGGCCGGCGTTACCACTCGGCGCGAATGATTGTAGACGCGCTGCCGTGCGAGCTGCACTTGATCGTCAACAATGGCGCGCTGATCAAATCCAAGGAAGGCGACACCCATCAGCGCACCCTGCTGCCTGCCGCGACGGCCCAGCACGTTCTCGAAGCTACACACGAGTTCCGCTCGAGCGCTTCCGTCGTGTTCGACCGCCCGCGCGAAAACCAGGTGATCCTGGAGACAGTCGATTGGGACGATCCGTTTCGCGGCGGCTATTTCCGGCGCAGCCGCGAATTCGTCGCCCAGGTTTCGCCCCTAACCGCTTGCCTGGAAGCGAAGAACGGCAATCCGCCGGACGATCCGATCCAGGTGATGTTCGTCGGACTGTGTCAAGCCGTCCGGGACGCGCGCGAAAAACTGCAACGGCTTCCGTTTGCCGGCGAATACACACTTTCCTTCACCGAATACCTCACGCGCGACATTTCCGTTCTCGATGTGCTGCAGCGGGGCGTGTCGAAAGGCGCTGCCCTGGCCGAGTGGTGCCGCCATCGGGACATCCGCCGCGAAGAAGTGATGGCCATCGGCGACAATTGGAACGACCGCGACATGCTCGAATTTGCGGGTTTACCCATCGTAATGGGTAATTGCGTTGATATATTGAAATCGAGCGGCTGGACGCTTACTCTTACGAATGACGAGAACGGCCTCGCCGAGGCCATCCGCAAATACGCATTGGCCTGACGCGGGTTCGTCCGATATTCGCCCAGCAAATGAATCGCCCGGCCTTTCATGTCGCGATCTTTGCCGCTGCTCTGGCGGCTTTGGCCGCTGTTCCCGCCAACGCCGATTACGCTGTCCTCCGCTCGGGCGCCCGCCTTCACATCACCGGCTACCAGCAAACCGGCGACCGCATTCGCCTGACAATCGCGGGCGGCACGGTGGAAGTGGCTGCCGCAGACATCGTTTCTATCGAGCCCGAGGAAGAGTTCCCGGCAAATTCCACGCCGTCTCCGCAGATCACCGGGCCGTACGCGAAGCTGATCCGCAACGCTGCCGCGAAGCATGGGGTTGACGGCGCGTTGATCCAGCACGTCATCGCAGCGGAATCGAACTTCAATCCGCGCGCGATTTCGCGCAAGGACGCCTTCGGCCTGATGCAACTTTTACCCGAGACCGCCGCGCGCTATTCCGTCGTCAATATCTTCGATCCCGCGCAGAACATCGATGCGGGCACGCGTTACCTGAAGACCTTGCTCGACCAGTACGGAGGAAACTTATCGTTGGCGCTCGCAGCGTACAACGCCGGCCCGGAAACGGTTCAGCGCTATGGCGGCGTTCCGCCGTTTGCTGAAACACAACACTACGTTCGCCGCATTACCTCCGCCCTCGGCAAGACCCACTCCAGCACCGCCGCACCAGATGCAACCCCCCGGCCGTAGCTGCCCGCCTGCGCTCTTAACGAAGCGGTCACAAGCTCGCGCGTCACATTGCGAGTCCTGAACCGGTCTGCTACATTATGCGTACCCTTCCTGAGTATCTTCACCGCTCAAATCGAAGTGTGTCGCGGTTCAGGCAGCCGCTTGCTTCGCGCCCGCCACGAAGGGCCGAAGCCCGAGGGTGCAAATGGACGACCGTTCGCCTGCCGGCGGCTCCGCGGCAACGCGCCTTCACGGCGCCGAGGTTCGCGTTTCGGGGAGCATCTTCAAACTAGTCTTTCTGGGAGTCGCGGCGGCGGCCGGCTATGAGTTCCTGCGCCACTTCCCCTTCTCCGTTTCTCCGCTCGCCCTTCACATCATGAAAACTCTGTACATCGTTGTAGTGCCAACCATTCCGGCGCTCTACCTGGCGCGTCACAAAGTGCGCCTGCATCGAGCGCAACTCCAGATGGAGCGCGATCTGGGAGAGGAGCGGCGATTGCTGCGGCTGCTGATCGACAACGTGCCGGACTACATCTACGTAAAGGACAAAGAAAGCCGCTTCGTCATCGCCAATCGTGCCGTCGCGGAATTGATTGGCGCGAAAAGCCCCAACGAGGTCCTGGGCAAAACCGATTTCGATTATTTTCCGCCGGACATCGCTGCTTCTTTCTTCGCGGATGAGCAGGCTGTAATCCGGTCGGGAAAGCCGCTGATTAATCGCGAGGAACCCAGCATCGACGCTCAAGGCAACGCGAAATGGAATCTTACGACGAAGGTGCCGCTGCTCGACTCCAAAGGCCGGCCGGCTGGCGTGATGGGTATCGGCCGCGACCTGACTCCGCGCAAACATGCCGAGGCGGAACTGGAGAACGCGCGGCAGGCCGCAGAGCAGGCCAATAACGCCAAAAGCGCCTTCCTGGCCAACATGAGCCACGAAATTCGGACGCCCATGAACGGCATCATCGGAATGACGGACCTTGCCCTCGACACGGACCTGACTCCGGAGCAACGGGAATATATGAACGCGGTCAAGCAGTCCGCCGAAGCTTTACTCACCGTGATGAACGACATTCTCGATTTCTCGAAAATCGAAGCAGGAAAATTGGACCTCGAGGAGATTGACTTCGATCTCCGGGATGTCTTGGAACTTGTGCTGAAGACGCTCTCCGTCCGAGCGGACGAAAAGGATCTCGAACTTCTGTGCGAAACCGAGCCGGATATTCCAGCGGCAGTCCGCGGTGATCCCGGGCGATTGCGGCAGATCCTCATGAACCTCGTCGGAAACGCCATCAAGTTCACCGATCGCGGCGAAATTACCTTGCAGGCCCGCGTGCACGAAACCGCAGACGACAGCCTGACCCTACATTTCACCGTCAGCGACACCGGCATCGGCATCCCGCCCGAGAAGCAGGAATTCATCTTTGACGCGTTTTCCCAGGCAGACGCATCCACAACGCGCAAATACGGCGGCACCGGATTGGGTCTGGCGATCTCGAAACGCCTGGTCGAAATCATGTGCGGAAAGATCTGGGTTCACAGCGAGCAAACCCAAGGGGCGGCGTTCCACTTCACCGCTCGCTTTCGCCCCGCCCCGCCGCTTGCGGCCTGCCCGGCCATCGCCTCGCCCGATAGCCTGCGGGGAACCCGGGCGCTGGTTGTGGACGACAACCGAACCAATCGACGAATTCTTGAAGGGTTGCTCACGCGCTGGGGCGTGAAAGTCACTTCAGTAGATGGCGCGGACAAGGCGTTGATCGAGTTGAACGCCGCTCGCGGTACAAGCTCTCCTTACACTCTGATCCTCACGGACGTTTTGATGCCCGACGTTGACGGCTTCCAGCTTGTCGAGCGCATACGCGAACAACCGGACTTGTCGGCGGCCACGATCATGATGCTGACCTCGCTGGGCCAGCGCGGCGATGCAAAGCGGTGCCGGGAACTGGGCGTGTCGGCGTATCTGGTGAAGCCGATCCGGCAGTCCGAGTTGCGCGAGGCCATCCTCCTCGTCGTCGCTCCCGGCGCGCAGTATCAGGCTGAACCGCTGATTACGAGGCATACCCTCCGGGAGAACCCGCGCCACGCATCGCACTTGCGCATCCTGCTGGCCGAAGACAACGCGATCAATCAGCGCGTCATTTCAAGGCTGCTTGAGAAGAGAGGACACATGACCACGATCGTAGAGACCGGGCACGCCGCCGTTGACGCCCTTTCCAAGGATCGCTACGACCTCGTGCTCATGGACATTCAGATGCCGGACATGGACGGCTTCGAAGCGACTGCAGCCATTCGAGAGCGGGAACAACTCAACGGGAAGCATCAGCGTATCGTCGCGCTCACCGCGCATGCTATGAAGGGCGATCAAGAACGCTGCCTCGCGGCGGGAATGGACGCTTATCTTTCAAAGCCTATCAGCCCTGACGACCTCGACGAACTCCTCATCCAGACCGCAAAAATGGTTCGACCGCCTGACCTCGTGGAGGAACCGCGGACCTGACACCCCGCGCGGGCTTCGGCAGATTTGCCGCCGCTTCCTATCTTGAATTGAGGTCCGCCGAAGCGGCAGCTCCTTCGATGCGATGCCAGGCGCGCTTTCTTGACACTCGAAAACACGCATGCTACGTTCGTTTTCTTGTCCACACTTGAGAAGTTTTCGTGACCACTCAGACCACCTCAGGCGTCCGCAAAACGGCTCTGAATTCCACTCACCGGCGCACGGGCGCCAAGATGGTGAATTTTGGCGGGTGGGACATGCCGCTCGAATATTCGGGGATTCTTGCCGAGCATGAAGCGGTTCGCACGCGCGCCGGTCTTTTCGACGTGAGCCACATGGGCGAGATCGAAGTGCATGGCCACGGCGCCCTCGACCTGGTCCAGTGGGTCACGTGCAACGACGCATCGCAACTGGAAATTGGACAGGCGCAGTACTCGGGGTTGATGACCGACCGGGGAACCTTTGTAGACGATCTCCTCGTTCACAAGATCAGCGACGCTCACTATCTGCTCTGCGTCAACGCGGCGAATCAGGACGACGATTTCGCCCATATCATAGCGAACAACCGCTTCGGAGCCCTGGTCGAGAACGCCGGCGAGCGCTATTCGCAGCTTGCGATTCAAGGGCCCCGCGCAATCGCCATTCTGCAGCGCCTCACCGCTCTGGCCCTCGGCGCGATTCACTATTATCATTTCACGTTTGGCGAGGTGAGCGACGTTGACTGCCTGGTGGCGCGCACCGGCTATACAGGGGAAGACGGCTTCGAGATTTACTTTGCGCCGCAATACAGCGAGAAACTGTGGGACGGG
>DATEKA010000131.1:0-3766 GCA_035277685.1 Candidatus Acidiferrales bacterium | reverse complement strand
GGCATGACGGTGACGGTGACGGGCTGCTCGAGCTGGAAGTCGAGCTTCGTCTCTGACGGAATCTTCACTTGCTTGCCGCGAGTCGCCGCCTGATACGCACCGCCCGCGCCCGCTCCGGCTGCGGCGCCGATCGCCGCGCCTTTACCTCCGCCCGCGACCGCGCCGATCACTGTCCCGAGCACCGCTCCTATGCCGACTTTCTTCGCCGTGTCCTTGCCGCGCGAGCTGCCCGCCAGCGAATAGGTGCTGCTATTAAGGGGATACGACTGACCCTGGAACTCGAGCTTGACGAGCTCGAGGCGGAGTTCGCTGCGGCCGCTGACGCGTCCCGCGGATGAGGCGCTCGCCAGCCGAACGTAAACGTCGGCATCCTTCGGCACGACGACTTGATCGCCGACGACGATGGGCGCGTCGAGAGAAGCATGGAAGATTTCGCCGGGTTGATTCACGGAGGAATCCACGCCGTCAATCATGCGAATTGACATCGTAGTGCCGGCGGGAATCTGCACCTGTGTTGGCTGCGGCGGAGGCGGCGCGGGAGCCGGGGCCGGCGCCTGCGCCGGCGCCGGTTGCGTGTTGGCCGGGGCACTCTGCGGGGCGGCGGATTGAGACTGCTGGTCCGGCGCCTGCTGCTGCGGCGCGGAGGTGTTCGCTTGCTGGTCCGGCGGCGCGCTGGACATCCGGCTCTGATCCGTCTGCGCGGTCTCGCGCTGGTGATTTTTCGCGCGTTCTTTGCGGCGGCGCTCGCGCTCGGATTTCTTCGACGGCCGCGCAGGAGCGGCTTCAGGAGGAGGCGCTGCCTGGGGTTCCTGCGCAGGCAGCGCTTGCGACGGCTCGCTCGGCTGAGCGGGCTGCACGTTTTGGGCGGACTGCGCGCCCCCGACGGTCATCTGATCGTTCACCTTGGTGACGCCGGGAGTTTGCGTCGCGATTTTGTAGGCGTCCAGGCGCGCCGCATCGCTGGAAACGGTCCCGGTCAGCGTGACCTGGCCATCGTTGGAGGTGACTTGCAGATTCGCGTCTTTGAGCTGCGAATCGGAAAACATTTGGGCTTTGATATTCGTGACGAGCGCAGCGTCATTGGGTTTCCGGGCGCATCCGGCGGCGACCACGACAGTAAGCGCAGCGGTCGCAAGGATCGTTCTCAGGCGCATCTTCGTTCCCCCCTGATGCGAATTGTGCCGGCGAGCGGCCACAGCGAGCGCATCTCCCCGCCGCGGTTCAACTTAGTCTACTACTGAGATGCAAGTCTGGGGCGTCGTGCTGCACATTCCGGGACCGTGTTTGACGAAAGGCGACGGTTCCGGCGTCGCGCGCGGCGAAAATACGCCCGCCGGGCGCAACTTTTCCGCTGCGGCGGGGTTTCTCTCGCAGCAGCCGGGAAGGTTCGTCATGACACCGTGATTGCCGATTGGGCGTATACCGGGTCATCGAGCGGATTCCGCAGAGGTGGCAGTCCGGCCGCCGCGGACGGGCTTGCCAGCGCCGAGCTTCGGCTAGAAATGTTTTCGTCATTCGCTTAACAAGGAGACAGGGCATGCGCAATTCGAAAGCTACGGGTGTGTTCCTTGCGATTTTCGCGATCGTTTCACTGGCGGGATGCAGCGGCGGCCTGAATCAGATGATGCCTTCGCCACAATCGAAGACAGCGGACGTATTCGTGGTGGGGACCGATGCGCCGCTTCCGAGCGTGGTCTCGTGCGATGTGACCATCACCGGCGTGACTTTGTTCGACGGAACGAACAACGTTTCTGTGCTGACTGGGCCGCAAACGGTGGATTTCGCAAAGCTCAGCGGTTTGCACCAACTGGTGGACCTGAACGCGGTCCCGACGGGCACGTATTACTCGGCTACGGTGACGATATCCACCGCGGTGATCGGGTACCTCGACACGAGCGTTACGCCGCCCGCTGTCGGCACGATGAACGGAACGCTGGTGCAATCGAGCGCCACGACGCAATTCGCGAAGCCGTTCGTGCTGAACGACAACGACCTGGTGGGGCTGCGCATGGAATTCAATCTGCGCAAGTCGATCCTGACGGATCAGGGCGGAAACTTCACGGGCCAAATCAATCCGGCGTTCGATATGAGGCTGCTCGCGGCCGGTGATTCGCAGGTTTCGATTGACGATTTCCGCGCGGGATTCGTGGGGAGCGACGGAGCCAATTCATTCACCGTGCAGGGCCCGCGCGGGCGGCACTGGACCGTTCAGGCGGATGGAAACACCGCGTGGGACGATTCGAGCGATCCGCTCGGCTCGTTCACGAACAACACAATTCTGGAAATTTCGGGCAAGCTCGACCCTGTAACGAAGGACATTGATGCGTCGGAGGTTGAGGTCGTGTCGAACGACGGCTTCGTACTGGGCGGGCTCTTTACGTACATCAATCCGGCCTCGCCGCAGCCGGCGACGGGAGCCGGCCTTTACGTGCGTTCGGAACTGCCCGACATCGCGGGAATTCAGCCCGGTCAGATCGAGGCGCTAACGTTGAATGGAAGCGAGAATTATAAGATCGCGAACATACGCAATCCGCTCACGTCGCTGCTGTTCAACAACACGTTGCTGGCGGCAGGGCAGCACGTGGACGTTGGCGGGAAAATTGATACGTCAACGAACCCGCCGACGCTGACGCCGCACAGGGTCGTTCTGCGGCGCCAGGGGCAGTTCGGACATTGGGTCGCCGGCAGCACGGTGATTCAGTCGGGAAACGCGGGCAGCTTTCAACTCAACGATGAGTCAACGGCGGGCGTCCTGCTGCCGAACCCGCTGACGATTCTGACGACCAATGACACCATCTTCATCAACCTGAGCGGGCTCTCCGCGCTGACGGGCTCGAACCCGATCCCGGTTCGCGTGGTGGGATTCGTTCTGGTGGATTCGCAGACGAGCCAGCCGGTAATGGTGGCTCGGTCAGTGGAAGAGCTGACCCAGTAGCTAAGGTCTGGTCTGCCTGCTGGGACGGTCTACCCGGCGGGCGAATCTATCTGCTGGGCTAGGGGCCGCTGTTCCGTTCGGCTGGCGGACGGAGCAGCGGCTTTTTTGTGTGTGTCCGTGGGCCGCGGAATTTAGGTTAGAATCGGCGGCCATGCAGGAGCCGCAAAAGTTCAACGAGTTTTGGCCGGTGTACGTGCTGGCGCACAGTCAACCGTTGACGAGGGCGTTCCATTCCGCTGGAACCGTGACCGGCTGGGTGATTTTCGTGGCGGCACTCGTGACGCGGGAATGGTGGCTGATCCTGGTTGCGCTGGCTGTCCCGTACGCGCTAGCGTGGTTTTCGCACTTTTTCATCGAGCACAATCGGCCGGCGACTTTCGGACACCCGCTGTGGTCGTGGGCCGCGGATCAGAAAATGGTGGCGCTGGTGCTGGCAGGCAAGATGGCAAAAGAAGTGCGGCGCTGTGCCGCTCTGGAATCCCGGTCCTAGCGATCTTTCCTTTTCGCCTTGAGGGCCTCTCCGCGCACACTCATGTGCGATCCAAAGTATGTGCCGGGGAAATGAATTCGCGGTAATATGCCGCGCTTTCAATTTTGCAGTGTCCCGAGGAACCCGATGCGTCGTGTCACGATGAGTCTTTCGGTGATGGCCCTTTTTTTGACGTGCGCAGGGATCGGCGAGGCGGCGAAGCTCCCGCGAAGAGCCTCGAGCACGGCGAGGAAAGTTCGCGTGACGGCAAAATACGGCAATGCCGATTCCATCACTGAAGACGAGTTGAAAATTTACGATTATTTCCTCGCTTCCGATCAGCTCGAGGGCCGAAACCTGCC
>DATEKA010000130.1:0-3015 GCA_035277685.1 Candidatus Acidiferrales bacterium | reverse complement strand
CCGTCCGGCCCCGTCGCCATGGACGATCGCGCTCGCGACAATCTTCGCTACATCCGCGAAACCATGGAGCGCGCCGGCGCATTCACCGCCGTCCCCGGCTGGGGAGGCGTCGCCATGGGCATCACCGCCATCGGCGCCGCTGCCATCGCATACCACCAACACACATTTTGGGCTTGGCTCGCCACCTGGACCGTCGAAGCCGCCATCGCAATCGTCATCGCCGCATGGTCCACCTACTCGAAGATGCGCAGGAGCGGCGCAAGTTTGCTCACCGGCCCCGGTCGGCGCTTTGTCTACAGCTTCGCGCCTCCTTTATTCGTCGGCGCGCTGCTCACAATCGCTCTAGCGCCGATGGGCCTCGTCGGCGTCATTCCCGGTATTTGGCTGCTGATGTACGGCACCGGCGTCACCACAGGCGGCGCGTTTTCCATTCGTGTCGTTCCCTTAATGGGACTCTGTTTCATCGTACTCGGCGCTGTAGCGCTGTTCTCTCCTCCGACCTGGGGCGACCCTCTTCTGGCGATCGGGTTTGGTGGTTGTCACATTCTTTTTGGTGCAGTCATAGCGAGGAAATATGGCGGCTAAATCTGCGGCTTACCGCGCCGCGCAACACGACGAAAAACCGCGCCGGGCCGCCGCTCCATCGACGCCCGAAGCCACCGCGGTGTCTCTCGACCGGCTCATTCACGAACGCACGCGCCTCGGCATCATCAGCGCGCTTGCCGTGAACGATTCGCTCACGTTCAACGAACTCAAGCGCTTGCTCGGTGCCACTGACGGCAACGTCAGTGTCCACGCCCGCAAGCTCGAAGACGCCGGCTACGTCGCCTGCACGAAATCGTTCGCGGGCCGCGTGCCCAAGACGGAATACCGTCTCACCGCCGCCGGACGCCGCGCGCTCGAAAAGTATCTCAGCCACATGGAGGCTTTGATCCGCGCCACGCGCGAAGGCTGATCGCGCCGCGCACTCCGTTGGCCCGCTGGAAGGAGAGCACTCGATGAAGACGCCCTGGTTCAAGCCCCTCGGTTGGATTTATCGGCCCGTTTCCTGGCAAGGATGGGCCGCGCTCCTGCTCACCGCCGCCTTTTGTTTCCAGGTTTTCACGGCGATTGACCGCCATTCGCATTCCGCCAGCGACACGCTCTACGGGATTTTCCCGTATTTCATTTGCGCGGCAGGTTTGCTGAACTGGATCGCTTCAAAAACCGCGCCGCAGCGCTAAGCGAGCGCGATATGCAACGCAAACTTTAATCGTCAGAGGTAAGGGCCCTTATGTTGACTCAGATGCCAAGCCGTCCGGAGACTCCCTCGAAGCTGCACGTCGCCATTCTTCTCGATGGCAACGGACGCTGGGCGGCTCTGCGCGGCATGCCGCGTCCCGAGGGACATCGCGCGGGCGTTGCCGCCGTGCGACGCGTCGTTAGCGCCGCGCCGGGAATGGGCATCGGCATCCTTACTCTCTACGCCTTCTCCTCCAATAACTGGGAGCGCCCATCCGGCGAAGTCAGTTCCCTGCTCTCGCTGCTCGAAGATTATCTGCGCGCGGACGCGCCTCGTTGCGCCGCCGAAGGCATCCGCATGCGCGTCATCGGACGCCGCGACCGCATTCCGCGCTCGCTCGCCGAAGCCATCCATGAAGCCGAGAGCATCACCGCTGACGGCGACGCGCTCGATCTTCGCATCGCCATTGACTACTCTTCGCGTGACGCCATTCTTCGCGCCGCCTGCTGGATGCTTTCCAGCCTCGAAGTCTCGCAACGCGAATTTGGCCGCCGCCTCGGCGAAGTCACCAATTCCGGCGGACCGGTTCCTGACGTCGATCTGCTCATCCGCACCGGAGGCGAACGCCGTCTCAGCGATTTCCTTCTCTGGGAATGCGCCTACGCCGAGCTTTTCTTCTCTTCCCGCATGTGGCCCGATTTTCAGCCCAAAGACCTCGCCGAAGCCCTCGACGACTTCCTCGCCCGCGACCGCCGCTTCGGCCGCGTCTCCGAACCCGTCGGCGCCGACTAGCTGCTGACTTGCTGTTGCACCCAATGTCTATTCTGTGCCCGGATCGCCGGTGTATTCTAATTCACATCGGCATGGCGAATATAAAGCGAATATGATAACGTAACACCATCGCACTGAACCTCACGACGCACGTTGCGTCGGTTTTCGGAGGAACTGATTGCCATCCACAAATGTTCAAAATAGAATCGCATGCGAAGATTCCGGGGAGGGGCTGAGAATTAGCAATAATCGCATTAAGAGCAAGCGTTCCTTACCCCGAAGACCCATTGGTGTCGATCTTTTCGCGGGTGCGGGCGGGATGAGCCTCGGTTTCGAGCAAGCGGGCTTTGACGTCGCCGCAGCCGTCGAATACGATCCGATCCACTGTGCAACCCATGAGTTTAACTTCCCCCACTGTGCATCGATTTGCCGAAGCGTGGCCGATGTTGGCGGCACATACATTCGTGAACATTCGCGGATAGGACAACACCCCGTCGATGTCGTGTTTGGAGGGGCGCCATGCCAGGGCTTCAGCATGATAGGCAAGCGTGCGCTCGATGATCCCAGAAATGTACTCGTCCATCATTTCGTGCGATTAGTCCTGGACTTAAAGGCCCACTATTTTGTCTTCGAAAATGTGCGAGGGCTGACCATTGGCTCTCATAAGAGATTTTTGGAAGAAATTATCTTGAAGTTCCGCGAGGGCGGTTACCGGGTGCTGGAAGATTACCGCGTTCTAAACGCTTCACATCACGGAGTTCCCCAGGATAGGCAGAGGCTCTTTCTGATCGGGGCAAGGAAGGGATTTCCTTTACCTCAATATCCCACAGACACGCATACGCCCCGCGGGAATGGAAACGGCAAGGGTAAAGCAAACGGGGCGGCCGATTTGTTCCTCAGCCAAACACCTTCGGTTTGGGATGCGTTGCGAGATCTGCCCGAAGCGGATGACTATGAGGAATTGTTGTATCGGGATTGGGTAAAGGCGAAATTCGCAAGGCCTACCGATTACAGCGCATTGT
>DATEKA010000129.1:0-36848 GCA_035277685.1 Candidatus Acidiferrales bacterium | reverse complement strand
GATAGAACGAAAACGAGCGCCGCCAGCGCCAGTGCGAGCGAGACGCCACGACCGCCCCGGAAATCTCCCGATTCCAAGTCCATCCTCCTTGCGCGCGCGTCATGCTAGGCTGCGTCCGATGCCAAGTCAATGGGACATGGGACGTGCGCCAAATGGAGGTCGTTGACGCGCGGCTTCGGGGGCCGTTAGAGTGGGCGACGCTCGATTGGTGACGAGGTATGTGGAGGGGACGAATGAGATGCCGGGGAGCACTGATAGAAACGGCCGCGTGGCTGGCGATCGCGACGGCGATCGTCGCTGTCGAGCCGGCACGAGCGGACGAATCGGCGGCCAAGAAGGCGCTGACGCCGGAGATGGCGATCACGCTGCAATCGGAGTCCGACTTGCACTTTTCGCCGGACGGCAGCCGAGTGGCGTTCGTGGTCACCGGGCCGCTGAAAGACACGTCGCGGAAACGGCACATCTGGATGCTGGAAATCGCGACGCACAAGATCCGACAGCTCACTTACTCGGAGAAATCGGAATTTTCGCCGCGGTGGTCGCCGGATGGACACGCGCTTGCGTTCCTTTCCGACCGCGGCAGCGACACGCAGATTTATTTGATGTCGATGGATGGAGGTGAAGGGCACGCGGTGACGGAGGGCAAACGCAGCGTTCAGTCGTTCGAGTGGTCGCCGGACGGCGCTCAGATCGCGTTTATTGCACCACCGGCGAAGACCGCGGAAGAAGAGAAAAAGGAAAAAGACAAGGACGACGCATACGTGGTGGACAAGGACGATAAACCGGCGGGTCTCTGGCTGCTGGATGTCAATTCCGGCAAGACACGGGAGATCGTTAGCAGGCCGTGGCGGATCAACGAAGTCGCCTGGCTGTCTTCGGGCGACCGCTTGATCGTTTCCGCGACAGATCATCCGGAATCGGATCTGGAGACGAACCGAATTTTCTCGGTCGGAACGAGCGACGGAAAAATGACGGAGACTTACGCACCGCGCGGTTCGTTCGGCGACCTGAGAATTTCGAAGGACGGCAAATGGATCTCTTTCGTTGGATGCCGCGTGGATGGGCCGGAGCCGCACGATCTGTATGTGCTGCCGGCGGGCGGCGGCACGGCAAAGAATCTGACGGCGGCGAGTATTGACCGAGGGATTTTTGGGTACGCGTGGCTTCCCGACGGGACGATCGTCGCGGGTGTTGCGGACGGATTCCGGTCGAAGCTTGAACGCGTGACGCTCGATGGCAAGGCATCAGAACTTGCTACGCTGTCTACAAATCCTCATGGCTTCGATTTTTCGCCCAAGGAGGAATCGGTGTTCGCGTTTGCGGGTGGGACAGCGACTCAGCCGGAAGAGATATGGCTGAGCGATGGCGGTTCGCAGGCGAGCGCGGTTTCGGACTTGAATAAGGATTGGGCGACGATTCGGCTGATCAAACCGGAATTCTTCCGTTACAAGAGTTTCGACGGCTTGCAGATCGAAGGCGCGCTGCTGCTGCCGGCGAACTACGACGGCCGTTCGAAGCTGCCGTTGATCACGCTGGTACATGGAGGGCCGACGGGGCGCTGGTCAGACGACGTGCAGACGTGGGGACAGCTTCTGGCGGGACGCGGCTACGCGATTTTCTATCCGAATATTCGCGGATCGATTGGATACGGGGAGAAGTTTGTGGAGATGAACCGTGCCGACTGGGGTGGCGCGGATTACAAAGACGTGATGGCAGGGGTGGACGCGCTGATCGCTCGCGGAGTTGCGGATCCCAATCGCCTGGGCATCGGCGGTTGGTCGTACGGAGGCTACATGGCGGAGTGGGCGATCACGCAAACGCCGCGGTTCAAGGCGGCCGTTTCGGGCGCGGGCATGGCTGACCTGGTAAGTGAATTCGGAACAGAGCGCGGGCCCGCGTACGACCATTGGTTCTGGGGCTGGCCGTACGAGCGTCCGCAAGGATTTTTGGAGCATTCGCCATTTATGTTCATGAAGAACGCAAAGACGCCGACATTGATTCTGCAGGGGCAGGCCGATACGACCGACCCTCTAGGCCAGAGCCAGGAACTGTACCGCGGACTGAAGCACTACGGCGTCGAGGCAGAACTCGTCGAGTACCCGCGAGAACCGCACGGCCCACGGGAAGAAAAGCACAATCTGGACATCCTAAATCGCATTCTGGGCTGGTACGACGAGAATCTGAAGTAGGCAAACCCCGCAGCGAATGCGGTTGCGCCGCGGGCGATTAGACGCCTATGCGGCGCTCGCGGCTTTTGGCTGAGTGGTTGCGGCAGCTTCTTCCCATTTGACGGAAACGAGCTTCGAGACGCCCGGCTCCTGCATGGTGACGCCATACAGGACGGAACCCATTTCCATGGTGCGGCGGTTGTGAGTGACGACGATGAATTGCGTCTGGCCGCCCATTTCCTCGAGCATTTTGTTGAAACGGCCGACGTTGGCCTCGTCGAGCGGGGCATCAACCTCGTCGAGAATGCAGAACGGGCTGGGTTGATATTTGAAGACCGCAATCAGCAAAGCCAGAGCAGTGAGCGCTTTCTCTCCGCCGGAGAGAAGCAGAATATTCTGGAGGCGCTTGCCCGGAGGCTGCGCGGCGATGTCAATGCCGGATTCGCCGGAGCTGTCGGGCTCGGTGAGGCGCATCTCGCCATGGCCGCCGCCGAAGAGCGACTGAAACGCGACGGCGAAGTGCGAGTTGATGGCGTTGAAGGCCTCTTCGAATTTCTGCCGGGAAACCTGGTCGAGCTCGTTGATGGTGAGCTGAGTGTTTTGGATGGACTGGACGAGGTCGTCGCGCTCGCGGCGCAGGAAGGCTTCACGCTGTTCGCATTCCTGAAATTCCTCGAAGGCCATCATGTTCACGGGGCCCATGGCTTCGACGCGAGCTTTCATTTCGTTGTAACTTGTTTCGGCGGCGACGAGTTCCTCGCCGACCAAAAGCTGGGGCGATTGCGCCATTAGCTCTTCGGGCTGCGCGTTGAGTTCCGCCACGCAGGTTTGACGAAGATAATCGCGATCGGCGTCGTTGCGAGCCTTTTCAATCTGGCGCTGGTTGCGTTCGGCGCGGACTGCTTCCAGCGACTGGCGTTGGCCACGAAGCGTTTCATCGAGTTGGCCGAAGCGGGAACGCGATTCTTCCCACTCTTTTTCGAGCGAGAGCTTTCGCTCTTCGAGACGAGCCTTTTCGGTGCGCAGGGATTCCGCCTGATGCGCAAGCTGTTCGCAGGAGGCCTCCATCTCCGCCTTTTGAGATTCAAGGGCAAGGCGTTGCTGCTCGAGTGAGCCGGCGCGCTCATTTGCCTGGAATATCTCAGCCGAAAGGCGTTTCTCATCTCCTTCGGCGGCGGAGAGGCGTTCCGATAGTGTAGCGAGTTGCGCGCGGCCTGCGGCAAGGCGTTCCTGGAGGGCCTGGAGATCGTCACGCAAGGTGACAAGTCTCGCGCCTGCTTCGCCGGCCTCTGTCTCCGCAGCAGCACGGGAGCGAACGGCTTCTTCATGTTCCTTGCGGGCTTCCTGGGCACGAAGGCGACTCGTTTGCGCTGCGTCGCGGAGACGCGCGATCTCTTCCCGTTCGGCAGCCAGAGCCGAGGAAACGCGCGCAAATTCGCCGCGCGCCTGCTCGAGCCGATGCTGAGCGGAAACGAGCGCCTTTTCGGCTTCAAAATGCTGCGTTGTGGCCGCGGTCAAATGTTCTTCGTCGCTCGCGATGGAAGCTTCAAGCGTACCGAGGGACGTTTGCTGCTCTTGCACCACATGCTCCAGGCGCGCAGTTTCTGCTTCATGCTGACGGAGTTCACGTTTCAAGACGAGCGGGCCCGCTTCGCTACGGCGCCCGCCGGAAACCATGCGGCCGTGATAACAAGTGCCGTCGGGCGTCAGATACCAGGTTTGCGGATTCTGGCGCGACGCCTGCTCTGCTATAGCGCCATCCTCGACCAGATACGCGGAGCGCAACTTCGGCAGAAACACCTTCGCGGCGGGACCCAGCGGGTCGCGGAATTCGATCAATTGATCGAGCCGTGCAAGAACGCCGGGAGCAAGCGGCGATTCGTGCTCTTCGGGAAGGTGGAGATTCAGCGACTTGAGCGAGTCCACAAAAAACGTGGCGCGCCCGCCCATGTCATCGCGAAGCAGCGAAACGCCGGCGCGGGCGTGGTCGAACGATTCGACAACCACGTATTCCAACTCGTCGCGAAGGAACTGTTCGACGGCACCCTCATACTCCTCGCGCACGTCCGCATAATCGGCGAGCAAGCCGACGGCCCGGAAGCCGCGTGATCCGACATGTCCGTTCAGTTCAAAGAGTTTCTGAACGGCATCCGCAGTGTATGCGCGTTCGCTGAGAATCTTCTCGATCGAGGCGTATCGCGCGCGTTCGGCGGAAAGCGATTGGCGCAGGGATTCGAGACGATGTGAGTTCTCCTGGTGTGACTGGCGGAGTTCGGCGAGCCGGGCTTGGGCCTGCGCCACGGCAGCAGCCAGTTCCTGGGAACGAGTCTCAGCCGCACGGAAGGACAGCTCCGCCGCACGGGCCTGCTGCTCGAAGATCGCCACATTCCCTTCGACAGAAGCCATTCCCGCAATACGCTGCTGTTCGGCAACGGCATGCGAGGCGGCAATCTCCTCGGCTTGCAACGCTTCCGCTTCCTGGCGCGCCGAGTCTTCCGCCAGACGACCCGCGAGACGGCGCAGCTCCTCGATCCGAAGTTCAAGCCGAGTTTGCTCGGAAGAGCCGGCGGCGGCGCTTTCCGCCGAATTTCGCAGACTCGCGTCCAAGGAAGTCACCTGGTCGCGAAGGGCGGAAACGGCGCCGCGCTGTTTGTCCAAGCGAGCGGCAAAGTCAGAAGCATGACTCTGCGCCTGATCCAATTCGAAAGAAATGCGAGACGCATTCTCATCGAATTGCGCGACCTGCTCGCGATTGAAAGCGATGCGATTTTCCGTGCGGTCGAGCTCGAGGGCGGCCTGGCCCAGAAGGCTATGTATCTGACGGAGTTCGGAGTCGAGGGCGTACGTTCGCGTGGTGAGACGCTCTTGTTCGGACTCGAGCTCGTGGACCGAGCGCGACTGACGCTCTTCCGTTGCGCCCATTTCACGCAGCAGTTTTTCGAGGCGCGCCGCTTCGATGTCGAGATGCTCAGCGCGGCTGGCGAGGATGGATTTCAGCATGCCCCGCATCTGACCGCGGATTTCCGCGTATCGCCGCGCTTTGGATGCTTGCCGCTTCAACGAGGCGAGCTGCTTTTCCACCTCGACGAGAATATCGTTTACCCGAGACAGATTGACTCTAGAGGCCTCAAGCTTGGCTTCTGCGAGGCGGCGCTTGGTCTTGTACATCGTGACGCCGGCGGCTTCTTCGATGATGGCGCGGCGATCCATGGGGCGGGAATTCAGGATCTGCCCGATTCGGCCTTGCTCGATGATGGCGTAACTATCCGGGCCGAGACCAATGCCCATAAAGATTTCCTGGACATCGCGAAGACGAGCGACGCGACTGTTGATCAAGTATTCGCTCTGTCCGGAACGATAGAGCCGCCGCGCCACGACGACTTCGCCCGGTTTAAGGGTTATGGCAGGTTTTTCTGCAGCGCGCTTCCTCTTGCGTTTGCCTGTAAACTCCTCACCGGCAGCTTCGGATTCAAGCTCAGCATTTTCTTGGCCGACAGCGGCTTGCAGCGCGTCGCCGGGAGCGCCGATTTCCGACTCGACCTCAGAAACTATGTGCGGACCTTCCAGGACTCTCGCCGCCGCCTCAGCGAGGCCGGGATCAACAAGCGTCAGCGTGACTTCTGCGAGACCAAGAGGCGGGCGCTTCGCCGTCCCGTTAAATATGCAGTCCGACATACGCTCGGCGCGAAGCATTTTGTGGCTCTGCTCCCCCAGCACCCATGAGATGGCGTCGACGACGTTGGACTTGCCGCAACCGTTGGGCCCGACGATGCAGGTGATGCCGCCGCCGCTGAACGTGATCGTCGTCTTCTCGCAGAACGACTTGAACCCGAGCAATTCAACCTTACGGAGTTTGAGCACCAGATCCTCGCATACTTAGTTTGTCACACCTGAACGCTCCGCCGTTGGCGGCTTGCCCCTTGAAAAAGGGGACGATCGGGGAAGGTGCTGTTGGCGAAACCAGTTTCGAGGATTCGCGAGACAAAAACCGTGGCGGGGTCGCGCTTCGAATGCGCTGACAATAATGGTGTCAATGGCCCTGCCGCCTGGCGCTGCCGGATCGGCGGTACGGGAGAACAAACTAGCATGGCCCGTCGAGCGTGTAAAGCATGGTTTTTCAAGTTGTTCAAAGTGAAAGAGGGTGGGCAGCGGCCAAAAAAGCGCACCACAAGATTCGAGCAGTGTATTGCACAAAACCGCCTTCAAAGTATTCATGGAAAAGCATGTCTGATCCGGCCAGTCGTTCTAAGTCTCTGTGAAATTTATACTTAACAGAACCAAGGAGATGGAAAGACGATTGCGTACTTCTTAGCAGGTCGAATTTCTGAGGCGCTGGCGCAAGGGAAGAATCGATGAAAACCTTTATGACGGTTGGAATCTTGTCTTTGTGCGCCGCTGCAGCGAGCGCTCAAACGGTGGGCGGAGGTGCGAGCGTTGGCCGTGGCCCCACCATCAACTCCTCGGCATCGTTAAACAGTTCCGGCGGACTCTCGGGTGTGACGTTTCGGCACCTTGCGCCAAACCCGGTGACCCAACTTCATGTTACGATGACCACCGGGTCGAGCGCTGAATTTGTTCCTTCCTCCTTCCTGCCCTACGTTCAAGCCGTCGAGGTGGGGACCTTTCGCCGTGGGTATTCGCCGTTCGTGAACTATCGCGAAGCACTAGCGGAAGGGATAGCGGAACTAACGGCTAAGCCAGCGTCCGTTGCACAGGCTGCTCTGGAGAATGGGAAAGAGGGGAAGCTGAAGGCGAATGACAGGTTCGTGCAGGATCAGTGTGGCAGAATGATTAGAGAGCGAGTGAACTGAGCCGACCCTATCGAGTTCTTGAATACAGTAGCGGTCTCGTCCTTTTGCTTCGTCATTCAAGGAACGATCGGTATGATCAGGGCGGAGGGATGCGTGCGGTCGTGATAGACGGTGTTAGTCGCTTTCGTCATTGTGGCGCCGAGGGCCTGAACGCCACCCGTATTCAAGTTCCGATCGAAGCGCGGAAAATTACTGCTTGAAACCTCGAGACGGAGCTTGTGTCCTGGAAGGAATACGTTGCTCGTCGCGACTAAGTCCAGTTTGATGTGATAGATCTCAGCGGGATTGGCCAACTCCGGCTTCTCCTGCGAATTCCGGTAACGCAACCTCAAGATACCTTCCGTTAGATTCTGTGCAAAGCCATTTGGCCAGACGTCGACGAGCTTACCCGTGAAATCCGTATCAACGGCGGACGTGCTGACGTAAAGATCGAGTGAGACGGGCCCGGTCACTTCCGTGTCTTTGTTGAACGCTGGAGTAGTGTAGACAAGAACGTCCTTGCGATCCTCGGCGGGACGCTGGTCTTCGGGACCGATGCCGGTTGGCAGAGCACCGCAACAAAGCGGGCCACCAATGGTCGGTACGGGATCAGCGGGATCGTAGATGAACTCATCGTGTTTTTCACTTGCAGCAGGTTCGGCGGTGCTGAGGGCTCCGTCACCAGAGACTCCATTCGCCGCGCCAGACGAGCGGAGATAGTAACGCGTATTCGCTGCGCGCGAGAGCGGCCAATCCTCCTCATCACGCCATTCGTTTTTGCCCATCACGAAAATCCGGACGGGCTTTTCGCCGGAGATTCCGTTGTTTTCGCCTTTCAAGAGCCAGTCGTACCAACGCAACGTGAGCGCGTCGAGGTCAATGGGGAGCTTTGGACCGAAATCAACGTCGCCAACTCTGGGACTCTCCGAACCGCCCGCATGTCCGCCGACGAAGACAATCAGCCGTTGGTTTCGGCGCGATGCTTCCGAACCGGCCTCGGTCTTCAGTTGCATATAATTCCGAAGAGTGCCGCGGAGGAAAATGTCATACCAGGCGCCTGAACTATAAACGGGCACGTGAATATCACCGTAGTGCGCTTCAATGGACCACTGCTTCCAATAGCCGTCATAGTCAGGATGGGCAAGCCAGTCCTGGAAGTAAGGCGCCAATCCAGTCTGAGAGACCGCGCCGAGCACGGGATAGGAGGTCAACGGCAGAACTTTGGCGCCGTCGAGAGCATCGCCGCTGGTGTCAACGCGGCGTTCGAGGGTGTTCTCGGCGAGGCCGGTAGTCCACGATTCGTTGAACCATTGCTCGAAGGCACCGCCCTGGTAAGTCCAGCCATCGTGGTAGTTCGACGCGGTAACGGTCGGGAAGATGCCAGCGAGATGAGGAGGATTGGCGATCGCGGCGAGATATTGCGTCGCTCCGACGTAAGAACCGCCATACATGCCGACCTTCCCGTCGGAATAAGGAAGGGAAGCAGCCCACTCCACGGTATCGTAACCGTCCTGCGACTCATGCTTGAAGGGATACCATTCGCCTTCCGAGGCGTACCGTCCGCGAGTGTCCTGCGCGACGACCACGTATCCATGCCCGGCCGCTTTTATGGCAAACGGCGTTTCGTTGGTCTTGTTGTACGGCGTGCGGACCAGAAGCACGGGGAACTTTCCAGGGGCATTCGGGCGGTAGACATCAGCACGCAGGATCGTGCCGTCGCGCATTTTCGCAGGAACGTTGTGCTCCGCGATGATGTTGCCGTTGACGTTGGATACCTGGCGGGCTCCCAAGACCATCGAAAGGCCAGTCGCACCGATCGTCGAGAGCAGAGCGGAACAAAGCGCAAATCTGTGGACCAAGCGATCTTTTCGCACGGCTCTCCCTTGGTTACTCGGGTTCGAGACAAGACTCCGTTACAACCGGAGTTCATGGCGTTGCGGCTAAAGTGAAACCTGTATCGAAATTCAATGCGTTCGGCGGCTCACCCTTAATGCCGGGAAGAGGCACCGAGTTTCTGCACTTCGGTTCGTGCCTGCTGTAGAACGGGAATATCCGTATCGGCATCTTTCCAGAGATGCAAGAATTCCTGATAGGTGGAGCGAGCCTTAGCGACGTTTCCTTGGAGGGCATAGGAACGAGCCAAACCAAGACTCGCCAATGCTCCGATGGGTTGGTTCAAGACGAGTCCGCGAGAATCGAGAATCTTACGGAACTCGGTAGCGGCTTGGGTGCCTTGGCGCGCAAGCAAATAGGCTTGGCCGCGAACGTAAACTGGGAACAGATTGGTCGTAAAGTTCGTGGTTCCCGCCACGCCAAGTTCGTACGGCAGCGCCGGTTCGAGGGTTTCCACTGCATGTGCGGCGTCGCGGCGATTGAGTTCCATCTGAGCCTGAATCGCGGGAAGATAGTTGAACTGGACGACAGTATCGTAGGGAAATCGCTTTGCAAGATCCGAGGCGAGCATTCCGGCGCGCATCGAGTCCCCGGCGAACGCCAAGGCCAAAGCAGCCACACTTTCGGCATCTCGGGAAGTCGAAAGGCCAAGTGCACTTGCGGCACGGCGCCGAGCTTCCACCGAATTTCCGGTTACCGCTTCCCAGATCGCGGCTTCCGATTCGAATCTCGCCGCGAGCTCCTTTTCCTGCGAGCGTTCGGCAGACGCGAGGGCCCGGGCCGAAAGTTCATGGGACTTAGCTAACTCGCCGGAATAAGCGGCAATGCCCGCGGCGAAGTGCAAAATCATGCCTTCTTCTCCCGGTTTGGCCGAAGCTGCGGCGAGCATTCGCGTCATCGTAGAGGTATCATTCCGCAGAAAGGCGAGCTCGTACACGTACCGTCGCAAATCAGAGGAGTCGAATCCCTTTGCCTGCGCTTCCTTCGCAGCGGCCGTGGCATCGCCGAAACGGTTGAGGTCAATATAGGCAGTCACGAGATTTGCATAGTTCAGCCCGTCGGCAGGCGACATCTGGAACGCTTCGCGAAAGGCAGCCAACGCTTTGTCGTGCTCACCGAGGGTCTGATAGCAAACGGCCATGTTCGTCTGCGGCACGGAGTCGCGAGGATATGTCTGGGTCCACAACTGATAAACCTGAATTGTCTTTTCCATATCGCCGACGACGAAATCTTCATAGTGGGACTCGATGTAGAACTTTTCGCGCTCGCTGACCGTGTTACGCAGTTCGTAAGCTTTCCGGCTGTTTTCTGCGGAACGTTCACCATCTCCCAGGTTGTGGTAAACGGTCCCGAGAGATGCGTACGCCATGGCAAACTTCGGGTCGAGAGCAACGGCGTGCTGAAATAAAGGTATGGCGCCGTTGAAGTCGGCGTTCTGGGTCATCGTTTTTCTGGCCAGACTATAGGCCTGAAGAGCTTCCAGCGACGGCGTTGTTGCCTGCTCGAGCGGCGTATCGAGCTTCTGAACAGTGCTGAGCGATTCGCCGAGTTTCTGGCGCATTGCCGAAGCAGCACGCCCCAGCGCCGCGAGGACTTTCTCCTTCCCCTCAGCTTGAACCTGCTCCGAAACCAACGAGTCCCCTGTCGCACAATTTACGGCGTTCAGCCCGATCACATACTGGTTTCCGATGTTCGCGATCGAGCCCGCAAGATACGCTTTGCTGCCGGTGCGCTGGCACACCACGCGCGCGACGCTCGGCGTCAGTTTCACACTGCCGGTCTTGCCCATAAGCTCGAGTGTTTGTTGAACGCGCGCTCCGGATACAAGGCTCAAGAATGGAGACTGTTCCAACTGAACCGTAAGGCCCTGCTGCAGGGTATCGTCAAAAACGGCGTCTCCCGTCTTGTTGCTGAAATCGGCGAGGACAATTGTGTCTGTTTCGCTCAGGGCGTGCGCGCGCCGAGCGGAGTAGAGCCACACACCAACAGCTAAGCCAATTACGACGAGAGCGCCTCCTGCCGCGGCAATTCGTTTGTGCGAACGTCGTGGAGCGGTTGATACAGACTTCGGCATGATCAGCGATGTCGTGCGCCCTGTCTCGAATTCCCGTCGCAGGTTACGCAAGTCTTCGAGGACGGCTCCCGCGCTCTGGTAACGTTGCTGGCGGTCCTTTTCCAGCAGCTTGTTGATAATTTCTTCGAGCCGCGGCGGCACTTCGGGATTCAAGCTGCGCGCCGGAGCGGGGGCTCGGGTGAGGATGGCCTCGATGATTGCTCCCCCGCCTTTTCCTGGAAACGCCTGGCGTCCAGTGGCCATTTCGTAGAGCAGGAGTCCGAACGCAAACAGGTCGGTTCGAGTATCTAGGTCGTCGCCACGAATTTGTTCGGGCGACATATAGGATGGAGTCCCGCTGATGACGCCAACGATGGAAACAGGATCTTCGCTGGAAGTGTGGGGCGAACTTACATCAAGCGCACCGGGCAGCTTGCGCACGAGTTTCGCCAGGCCAAAATCCAGGACTTTCGCTTGTCCGCGCTTCGTAACAAAGATATTGGCCGGTTTAATGTCCCGATGAATGATCCCTTCGGTATGGGCGGCATCGAGAGCGTCTGCAATCTGCACAGCGAGGTCCAGGACGCGTTCGACCGGGAGAGGCTTGCCGGCAATATACTGGCGCAGCGTTTCGCCGTCGATGAACTCCATCGCGATGAACGGAAGCCCGCTCTGCTCGCCGACGTCATAGATGGTGCAAATGTTGGGATGGTTCAGGGCGGAAGCAGCATGGGCCTCTCGGCGAAACCGTTCGAGGGCCTGGGCGTCCTGAGCGAGGTTCTCAGGAAGGAATTTCAGAGCAACGGCGCGATTCAGCCGTGTGTCCTCGGCCTTATAGACGACACCCATCCCGCCGGCGCCGAGTTTCTCGAGGACGCGGTAGTGAAGAACAGTTTGGCCAATCATAGGCGCAACGTTCTGAAACCATGAGCTAGAGGGTCGGCTCGTCCGACCCCAGATCAACCCCGGTTCGCCGGGCTGCGGGCGGTTTCGGCGAACCCACAACGTTGAGCAGAATCGATCCCTCCCCATACGCACTCATGGAAGAAAAGGGCTCCTGCTCCAGCACAATGTTCTTACTACAGGTTGTGCAGACCAAGGCGCCATAAGCCCCGCCCCGCGGCTGCCTGAACATGTTGTAACGCATGAGGCGGCCACAACATACCGGAACCCAGACGGTTGACTTATCTTCAGCGGGAGTCATGCGTCCCCCTCCAGAAACAGGTAGGCGGATTATACAACTGGGAAGTTACTCTCGAAAGATCGACAGAGGAATTCGCTGAAGGAGCGAAACCGCGTATGGGCTGTCCGATCATGTAAGTTATCGCCCCGATCCCGCATGATGGGCAAGATGGCCGGTCGCCTCTCCGACTTCCGGACGATCGGCGCCGGGGCCAGAAATCTCGGCCAGCTTGGAATAGAATTCTCGTGCTGCCCTCGTATCACCGGTGGCTTGCGCTGCTTGCGCAGCGCCCCAAACGGCATCGAAGCGGTTGGGGGATTCCTTAAGCACGATGCGATATGCGCCGAGGGCATCCTTCGGCCGCTTCGCCTCCAGCAGCATGTCACCGAGCATCTCGCGTGCAGGCATCGTCAACGAATCGACGCCGGAGGCATCCTCGCGATCGGCAGCGGATGTCAGCGCCTTTACCGCTTGTTCCGTTTTTCTCTGGGCGAAATCGATCCACGACTGCACTTCCTCTTGTTCGATCGAAGGGCCGGTTTTGGTGCTGTAGCCCATCTTCTTCGCTTCGCTGCGCTGCGCGTCAACTGCCTGAACGAGCTTTGCCAGTTCAACTCGTGCCGCCTCGGGATCTCCGGTGCGTGCAGCGCCAAGCGCGCGCGCAAAGAACGTGCTGTCCCGCTCGCTTGGCTTCACGTCTGGAATCGCTAGTGAAGCAGCTTCCTTCCAGAGGTGCGACTCCAGTGCGTCGCGCGAGGCGAGCGACGCCACCTCACTGGTTACTTCGTCTGCGCTGGCGCCTGGGACGGTCTTCACATCCGTCACAACTTGCCTTGCCTTGCTCTCCTGACCGCTCTGCAGGTAGGCATAGTTCAGGAAATCCATCGCGTGCAACTGATAGCCGGCGTCCGCTTCGTGCGCCTCGGTAGCTCTGGCTGCAGCGGCAGCCGCCGCAATATTCGAATTGATCGATTCCTGCCAGAGCCCGAGCCGCGTGAAAATATGCGAGGGCATATGGAGCGCATGCGAGGAATCCGGGGCGATTTTCGCGTATCGGCGCGCAGCGTCCAGGCCTTGCGGCGCGAGTTCGGGAGTGTCGGTCGCGTGAATCATGTAATGCGCGAGTCCTGGATTGTCAGGGTGTTTCTGGAACATCGGCGCGAGAATCGCAATCGCCTTCCTACGGTTGGCCAGCCCATCATGGTAGTACGCCAGGTTAATGAGAGCGAGTGCGTAGAACCCGGCGGCGTTCGGATCCTCCGAAGAATCCTTGTAAACAGTTTCCATCGCTCGGGCATATGCGTCTACTCGCGCGCTCTGGCTGAGGTTGGGCTCGTCAACATAGAACGCAGCCGCAGCCGCAATGTAGTCCTGCTCCGTTCGGTTCCTGGCATCCAGCTTTTTCGCTTCTGCGATATCACCTCGTCCTTTCGCAAGCGTGTCCGCGGCCGGAAAGTCCCACAACTGGTGGTACAACGACATGGCCTTTCCCCAGAGCGCAATCGCACAGCGAGGGTCCCGCTGAGATGCTTCCGTGAACGCGCTTTCCGCCTGCTGATATTGGAAAGAGTGCAGCAGCGCAACGGCTCTATCTATCGCCGGCTGAGCCTGAGCCGAGCACGACGTATAGAAATTCACTTCACCGAGCTGCGCGTTGGCGTTCGGCGGGTGTGACGCCGCGGGGCGTGAACCCCGCGAGCCGGATCGAAGGGTAAAGGAAAGAGCGAGGCCGCCGATTAACAGCCCAATTGAAATGCGCACCATGGGAGTAGCCTCCCGGTTGAAGCGGGGCCATACTAACACGTGGCGGCGTTTTTGGGACGGTGCCTGAGGTTGCTGCGCTGAACTCTTCGTGCATCCGGTGTCTGTGCGCGAGCCGACGAGTGTCTCGACGAGTTTCTCGCTTGACGGACCGGAGGCCGTGAACTATAAGCGCCCGATAATTTAACAGCGAGGAATGTGGTGGCAAAGAACGTTGATGTGGTGGGAATCGGAAGTTGTGGCGTGGATTATTTCGCGATTGTCCCGCGGTTGCTCGGTCAGGATGAGAAGATCAACGCAACGCGGATGGAAATTCACGCAGGCGGCGTAACCGGAAACAATCTAACCCAAATCGCACGCTTGGGAGTGAACACGGGATGGCTCGGATTGATCGGCGATGATGAAAATGGTCGCCTAATCCGCCAGGCGTTCGCCGACGATGGAATGGACCTGTCGGGCGTCGAAGTCGTGAAGGGCGAATATTCGTCGATGACGTGGATTCCAGTCGATGGCCGGGGGGATCGCTGTATCTACATGTTTCCGAACGTGAATGGGAGGCTTTCCATTCAGCAGGTGCGCAGCCGGTTCGTGCCGCACATTCAAAAGGCGAAACACTTTCACACGGAAGCGTCGCAGCTTCCGATTGGACCGGTGAGAGAAGCGATGCAAATCGCCCGCAGAGCCGGCGCGCGCGTTATGTTCGATCTTGATGTGGCGCCCAGTTTCTTCGCGCAAATGAATCTGGGGACACAGGGGGAGCTGACGGAGTCGCTTCGCCTCGTTGATGTTCTTAAGCCGTGCAAAGCGGCAGCGCGTGAAATGACCGGCGAGTCCGATTGGGACGGGATTGCGGATAGACTCCTCAGCCTGGGACCAAAGCTCGTTGCCGTGACACAGGGTCCGGACGGTTGCCTGATCGCGAGCCGTGAACGCCGAGCGCAAGTGCCCGCATTCAAAGTGGAGGTGGTTGACACGACGGGCGCCGGCGACGCCTTCATGGGCGGGCTTTCTTACGGCCTACTGCAGAACTGGGATTTCGAGCAGGTTGGAACTTTTGCCAACGCATGCGCGGCGCTGTGCTGCATGAGGGTGGGCGCGCGTTCGATGGCGAGACGCGACGAAGTCCTCGCGTTTATCAAGAAGAGCGGCCGGCCTGTCGACCTGTGAGCAATGGCGATCCGTCTCTTCGACAGCGGCGCGCACACAACGCAGCAACCCGTTATGGCAGGCTTACCGGATTTGCGACACGCATTCAGATGAGTGGGAGGCGAAACGTGAATCTGAGAGATCGTCTCAGCGTTCTCTCGTTCTTCTTGACGGTTGTGATGGTGGGCGTGGCTCTGACTACCATCCTTTCGGCTCGACTTGCCGCGCATTCCTGGCCCTCAGCACGCGCCCAGGCAATGCGTCAGAGCAGTCGGATGCAGCACAACAGCCTGCTGCTTGGCGCGGCGTGGTATCCCGAGCAGTGGCCCGAGTCGCGCTGGGAGGAAGACCTCCGTTTAATGCAAGCTGCCCACATCACATTTGCGCGCGTTGGCGAGTTTGCATGGAGCCGTATGGAACCGGCCGAAGGGAAATTCGACTTCGATTGGCTTGAGCGCGCGATCAATATGGCCGCTCAGCACCACGTCGCAATCGTTCTAGGCACGCCAACCGCCGCGCCACCGGCATGGCTGACACAGAAATATCCTGAAACCTTGCGAGTCGGCCCGGACAGGCATCGCGCCCAGCACGGCAACCGTCAGCAGTTTTCGTTCACGAATCCTCGATACCTTGAATTCTGCCGAACGATCGCGAGCGAGATGGCCACACGCTTCGGTCACAACCCGAACGTGATCGGCTGGCAGATCGACAACGAATACGCCGAACCCACCTACGACGACTATACGAAACAGCTTTTCCAGCAATGGCTCAAAGCGAAGTACGGGACTCTCGAAAGTCTGAATAATCATTGGACCACGGCATACTGGAGCCAAACCTACGACAACTGGTCGGAGATTCCTTTCGGAAATGGGCCGAACAATCCCGGCCTGCGCCTGGAATGGATGCGTTTCATCAGCCACTGTTGGGCGATGTATCAACAGAATCAGATTGATGCGATCCGGCCTCTAGTCGAGAAGCGGCAGTTCATCACGACCAACTTTATGGGATTCTTCGAGGGCTTCGACCATTACGAGGTGAGCCGCGCCCTTGACCTGGCTTCATGGGACGATTACGTAGGTGAAGGTCACGTGAACCCGGACATGAACGGCATGACTCACGACCTGACACGCGGTTTCAAACATAAGAACTTCTGGGTAATGGAAACGCAACCTGGCGCGGTCAACTGGGCGCCGATCAACAATTTTCTGAATCGCGGCGAAGCGCGCGCAATGGCCTGGCAGGCGGTGGGACACGGAGCAGATGCCGTCGAATATTGGCAGTGGCGCAGTGCTCTCAACGGGCAGGAACAATACCACGGAACGCTGGTCGGGCCGGACGGTACACCTGTGCCGTTTTACGACGAAGTGAAGGAAATCGGACGGGAGTTCGCGAAAGTCGGAACCAACCTGCAGGACACAACCCCAGTTTCTCAAGTCGCATTGCTCTATTCATATGACAGCCGCTGGGCCATCGATTTCCAGCGCCACACGGAGAAATACGACCAGCTCGGGCTGTTGCGGCAGTATTACGCCGCCCTCCGCAAACTCGCGCAGTCAGTTGACGTGGTCAATCCCTATTCGGACCTCGACACGTATCGGCTGGTTGTTGCGCCAGACCTGAACGTGATGCCGGAGGACATGGCGAAGCATCTGCTCGATTATGTACGAAACGGAGGGAACCTGGTTTTAGGGCCGCGCTCCGGGATGAAAGATCAGTACAACGCGTTATTGACTCAGCGACAGCCCGGATTCCTGACAGACGCGCTCGGCGGGCGGGTCGAACAGTATTATGCACTGTTGAAGAACGTTCCAGTTTCGGGTGAGTGGGGCACGGGTGAAGCCTCGGTCTGGGCGGAGCAATTGCGTGCTTCAAAACAAGGAGCGCAGGTCCTGCTGCGATACGGTGCTTCGAACGGGTGGCTCGATGCGCAACCCGCGGTCCTGACCCATACGTACGGCAGAGGCCGGATCACGTATATCGGCGCGGTTCTTGACGACGCCATGATGGCGAAAGCGGCGGAATGGATGGTTCGCGAGAGCGGTGTTAAACCGGCATTCGGCCCGGTGCCCGACGAAGTTTATGTCTCGCGGCGCGAGGGTGAGGGCAAGACAGTCTTCGTGATGATCAATTTCGCTTGCGAGAACCGCCATGTCGATTTGCCGCGCACTATGCGAGCGCTTCTGGCAGGCCACGACGAAGCTTCGATTGATTTGCACGCCTACGGAGTGGAGGTTTTTCTAGCACATCAATGATGCTCGCTTGACTCGGAACGATTGTCTCGCGATGAAGCGTTAGAATCCGATTGCGCTCAGTGTGAACCGACGGCTTTGATTTTGCATCTTTCGCATCACGATGCCTTCGGGACGTTCTTCCTTGCTGCACTCCGAATTGTTTCGCGCACCTGTTCGTACAGTTTCAAATGGCATTGAACCACGTCATCCCGCCGATAGTACTCACGACAAGAGGAGATTTCGGTCGCGCGCGATTTCGACCGCAGAGAACCGGTTCAGGGCGCCGATCCTCTGCAATATCCGATGGATGTGATTCTTTACCGTTTTCTCGGAAAGATTTAGGCGAGTCGCGATCTCCTTGTTGGTGAGTCCTTGCCCAATCAGCGGCACCAGTTGCTGTTCGCGGCGAGTCAAACGCGGCCCTGCATTCGGCCTATGGCTTGAAGACCCGTTCGTCGAAGTTGCGAGGTGCTTGAAGAGCGCCATGCACAGCGTCGGCGGGCAAATGGCTTCACTCTGGTACACAGCTCGAATCGCTTCCACGACGTCGATCGCGGAAGCATGCTGTAGAAGGTATCCAGCTACTCCCGCGCGTACGAATTTGAGAAACGTCGCTTCATCTTCGACCATGTCGATGAGAATGACTTTGGCCGAAGGAAGCGATCGAGTGATGCCGGACACGAGCTCGATGTCGCAGTTCTCCCCAGTCACAGGATCTATCAGGACAACGTCGCACCCAGACCTCTCAACCTGGTCAACCACGCCAGCGAGGCAGGATTCACTGCCCACGACGTTCAAGTCGTTTTTCGACCTCAACATCCTGCAGAGTGCCTCGCGAAATAGCCGGTTTCCCGCGAGCAAAAACACATTGATCTTCGAGCTCAAAGCGTCGTCCAATCTGAATTGGTGAATTGGCTTGAATGCGACGAAGTGCCACCGGAGGGCTGGAACAATCTGGGCGATTGCGGCTGGACGCTGGTTCGATCTCCTTCAAGCTCGCGCTACAGGCGAGTACCCATCGAAGATAGCCGTAGTTCTTGGACCGGTCAACAGGTACTAACCCTTGTACCCAATCTCCGGAGGCTTTCTCCAGTACCTGCGGGATGCTGTCTCTGCCGATCGCCTGCCGCATCCGGGAGACTTGCTAACTTGAACCGATGCCGCTATACGAGTGCCGCCTCCCGGCCACTCACGGCACCCTCTGACAACCGAGATGCCCGCGCCTGGAGAGCTAGGGTACAATTGCGATATTCGCGCCGCTTAGGGGCCATCGCTTAAATGGATAAAGCACAGGTTTCCTAAACCTGCTCTCCCGGTTCAAGTCCGGGTGGCCCCACTTAAACCAAGCGACATAAGACATAATTGGATCAGGAGCGCGCTCCATTGCAGTTATACCTTCGTATCCCGCGCTACCTCATGAATCGCCTCTTTTACCGCCTTCTTAACAATCTTTTTTACTGTCGACGTGACTTCCTTTTCCTCAAGAGCTTCTTCTCCCGCTCCTAAAACAACCCGCTTGACCGTTCTCTTGAGGGACGAGGTGAGAGGGTCCAACTCTTCGGCTAGTACTTTCGCTGTCTCCCTCGCCTTTGACTCATCACTGGCGGGCTTGCTCTTTTCGGGATCATGTCGTTTCGCGTCTCGTTCGCTTCCTTGCCAATCCGATTCGAACGTGTCGGCAAGTTTGTTCACGGCCTTTGCGTCTTGAATGATTAGGCCCAGTTCGCGCCGGCGGTCGAGTTCGGACGCCCGCAAGCTCTGGCTCCCGATGAAGGCTTGATGCCTGTCGCGAATAATGGTCCGCGTGTGGAGACGAATCGCGGCAAGCTGCCTTACTTCCGCCTGCAGACTCCCCGCGACATGCCCGATCACACGGATCTCGACATTTGCTTTTTGCCGGGCCCGCAGAATGCCGAGCATTTCTTTATCCGAAATGTTCGGATCATAGATCAGCAGCTGTTTGCGGGCCCGCCGGAGAAACCTGGCGAGGACACTCCGCCCATTACATGGGCTCACGACAAACCGATTCGAGCGTGGCGTGAACCTCCTCCGCCAACGATCGGCCTCGAACAACGCGGCCGCCTCCTGGACCCATTGTGCGTTCCTAGTGACGATTCCAAACCCACGGCTGCGTTCGATGTCAATGCGCGTGAAGTTGAACGAGAGCAGGTATAGAGTCCGCCGGTCAATGATGATGAATTTGTCGTGGTAGCGAACCAGGTCGTCATTCGTGCGGCCCACACTCAGTCCCGCAGCCAGACATCGCAATTCCAGTTTGCGGAGACTTTCCACGCCGCCCCGGTTGACACTAGCGATCAACACAATCACTTTCACGGCCCGCGCGGCCGCCGCCTGCAGCTCGGCCTCAATCGCTCTGTAATCAAAGCGGAAGATCGCGATTTCGATGGTTTTAGTGGCCTTTCGTATGGCCGAGACGAGCGGGGCCACGCCGTCATTCGGCTCGACAATCAGCTTCACGCTTCGGCTCCTTTTCTAAACCGCGGGTGGTCGCCATGATTTTCCGAAGGCAGGCGTCGCGCCATCCCTTTTTTCATAGCCGGTTTAGCTGTGCGATTCTTTGCTGGACAGCTTCCGCATAACGCGTCGCTGTTCCATCGTCATAGCCTGCGGCCCGGAAACAGTCGCGAAGCTGGTCGGGAGAAAGCCGGCCGAGAAGATTGCCGATCCACTTCGCATCGCGGATTGGGATGTTCCTCGCGACGTCCTCCCAGCGGGCGTGCTCGTGATATTTGTGGACTCTAAACGCCATGAAAAAAGGCGGACGGCTATGAAAGACGAAGTCGACACGAGTGGGCGTCAGTCTTGCTATGAAAGCAGCCCGCGCATAGTCTCCGACGACACCCTTTGAACGGGTGAAATAGCTCCCCGTTTTCCCAAAGGAAGCTCCCAAATCGGTGATCGCGTAGTCCCGCTCCCCATCCACCAGATAAATTGAATTATTGTCTGTCTTCAGGTCCCAATCATCCATCAGGCACATCATCACGCGGAGGCCGTTGAATTGCCTGCCGCCTTCAAACTTGTTCTGGAACCAGCTCCAGTTTCCGAGTTTGCGGATGTCGTTTCGACGCAATTCCAAGCGAGCGTCAAGCACGGTACCGTCGCGCAAAACAAATTTTTCCCCGCGCCGGAGCTTGGGAAGTCCATCCACACGCAGCTTCGCCGCAAAATAGTCCTCGTCGACGAAATATCCCGCCACCCAAAGCAGGCGCGTGGCCGCGGTTTCCGGCCGCGTTTCATGTCCTAGCTTCACTCTCCACTTCCGGCCGTGAGAGTCCTCAATGTCGAACTTGGGATTCGTACCGCTCAGATCTTCCTTAATGAATTTGAAGCGGTCTTTCAAATCAGGCGCATCACGCCGTCCTCCGGCACCGTAGAAGAGATTGCGTTTGGAAATGTCGCCGGGATCGCGCCAAATCGCGGCTGGTAGCGAAGCAGCGTATTCCCTTTCGGCGCGCGAGGCATGCTTTTGCGCGGCCGCCGGCAAGGAGAGCAGGAGGCCTGCAAGCAGTACTACGCGTGTACCTTTGATTTCCAGTCGTCGACTCACCGCGAAGCGCGTTAATGGGCTCACCTGTGCTCTCCACGAAATCCAGCCGATACCGGCTGATTACCTCCCTTCTCGGCATTCAACGTCGACTGCGTCCTAAACAGCTCCGCGTAGAGGCCATTTCTGGCAAGCAGGGCGTCATGTGCCCCGCTCTCTACCAACTCACTCTCTTTCATAACAAAAATGATGTCCGCATCTCGAATCGTCACAAGATGGTGCGCGATGACAATGGTCGTTCGATTCTTCATGAGGCGGTCCAACGCTTCGAGAACCGCTTCCTCCGACTCCGAGTCCAGCCCTGTCGTCGGCTCATCCAGAATTAACAGCGGAGTATCGCGGATAACGGCTCGGGCAATCGCAATGCGCTGCCGTTGACCGCCCGAGAGGGTTGCGCCTCTCTCACCCACAACCGTGTCGTAACCCTGCGGCATCTTCGAAATGAACTCGTGAGCATTTGCCATCTCCGCCGCGCGCACGATTTGGTCCCGCGACGCGTCAGGCCGTCCGTATGCTATGTTTGCCCACACGGTCGTACGAAAGAGCAGCGTCTCCTGAAGCACGAAACTCAATTGATCGCGCAACGACTTCAGCGTGAATTCTCGAGCGTTTCTGCCGTCAATCCTCACCGAGCCCGATGAGGGGTCATAGAAACGCGGGATCAGGCTGATGACTGTCGTCTTTCCGGTTCCGGAGGGGCCAATCAGCGCCGCCACCTGCCCGGGTTCCACCCGGAAAGAAATATCCCTCAGAACCGGGTTTTGGTCGTCGTATCCAAACGTAACGTGGTCGAATTCGACAGCTCCTTTGAATCGCGGCGCTCTCTTGGCTCGCGGCAGGTCGCGGACCCGGCTTTCGATCGTGAGAACTTCCTTGATGCGTTCGTATCCTACGAGCGCTTTCGATATTGTGTCCGTCATCTTCGAAAGCTCCCGCATCGGCTTGTACATCCGGCCCAGATAAAACAGGAACACAACCAAAACGCCGGTCTTGAGCCGGCCGGCCAGCACCAGGTCAACGCCGTACCAGAGAACGAGACATGTGCCTACGGCGACGATAATCTCAACGAAGGGAGAAAGCTTTGCCTTGGCGCCGCGCGCTTCGAGAGCTGTTTCGACGTTCTCCAGGCTCTCTGATTCGAACCTTTTTTGTTCGTAATCCTCGCGGGCAAAAGCCTTCACCACTCGAACGGAGGTAAGCACTTCCTCGACGACCGAAAGGAGCTCGCTCTGTTTTTTTCGCACTGCCCGCGACGCCGTCTTGATTCTTCGCGTAAAGGTGTACACGACCACCAGCAGGACCGGCGCAACAGAGAGCGCTATCAGCGTGAATCGCCAGCTTGAGTACAACATGACACCAATCATCCCGAGAAGCGTCAAAGCGTTCACCAGAGTTCCCAGCAGGGCAGAACCGAGAAAATCCTGAACGCTTTCGATGTCGCTCGTTACACGACTGATTAAGTCGCCCGTTCGGGTTTTGTCGAATTCGGCGAGGGATAGTCGTTGGATGTGGCTGTACAACGTTCGGCGCAAGTCATGCGCCACCCACTGGCTGATACTCGTAGTGAGGTATTTCTCAACGTAGGAGCTGATTGCGCCTACGACCGCAATGGCCAGAACCGCGACGACCGCAAAATCGAGGATGGCAATCTTGTTCTGACCGAACAGACTGCGGACGATGCTTTCCAGCCAACCGGGAAGCTTTTTTGTTTGAATGACGTTATCGATGACGATCTTGATGGGCCACGGATCAAGGACGTCCGTTACGGTTTCGCCCAGGACGGCCAGCAAGGCGACCGAAAGGGCCGGCCACCGAGGTCGCAGAAGTTCAAGAAAGCTGAAACTCGCTTTCCCTCTGGACGAATGATGGCTTGTGCGGTGTTCCTTCGAGAGATCACGGAGCTCGTTTTGCGACATAAGAGTCTGGAGCACGTCTTGCTCCCGTCCGGCCAGACCACGGCTAGTGCGGCGAAATCTCTTTGTTTCGTGAAACTCTTCTTTGAAAGTGTAGAGTCGGTTGCGTGAGCCCTCAATACGGCCTTTAGCTTATACGGGGGAACGCCCATCTTCCGCCCCCTCCTACAACTCATTGCTCCCCTACGGAGTCCGCCCTCCCTCCTCTAAAGTTTTCTATGTAGAGCCTATTGCTGATTACCCTTTGTCCTTTTTTTGACCCCTGCCGAATGGGTGTCTCGGCCCCCAAAAGCCAGCTCACAAAAGTTTTGACGGGAGGCCGTCTTGTGACAAAGAACCACTTCGTGGCGAGGAGTGGGTAGCTTTGTGCCCGAGCATCTTAGCGGCTGGAGAAAAGAACCGTATCCTGAAAACGCCACGCGAGCGACCGTTCGCCCCCGTCCTAGGGGTGCGTCCAGGGGTACCCTGACAACTCGCAGGAACAACACAAGGGCGTTCACGGTTCGGGCCACAAAGGCGCGCTCCCGGTTCGCCGGCCGCCAAAGGCGACAGTTCCGGGTGCGCGCCCCGCGGCTCTCATCTAGCGGGCTTTCGGTGTCTTTACCTCCACCGGCGTTCCTTCGAATACGGACGGCGCTCCGGCCTGCACCGCGGCCTTGTTGTATTGGGCGACGTCCGTTTTGAGCAGTTGATTGAATTTCCCCAACTGTTCGCCGAGCTGCCCGTACAGTTCCTTTGCTTTGGCCTCGACGACGGGATTCGGCATCTGTCCGTAACTTCCCGCTCCTCGAAAACCGAGCTGTGAGATCTGACCCTGAAGCCTCGTAAGCCCATGAATGCTGTCTTCCGGAACATTCATCTGAATGCTTGGGTCGAGGAACACATCTTTGACGGCATCCAACTTCTTGGAGAGTTCCCTGCCACGCGTGACGACCGGCTCATACTTGTTCTTGAGCTCGTCGTCTTTGCTGCTTTGTACCGTCTCCGCGAAACTGCTGATTTCTTTTTGTATGTCGTCAATGCGATTCAACATTTCATTCATCGCTGACACCTCGGCGCGAGCGTGAAGCGCAGCTTCGGTTTGCGCCCGGAACACAACAGGATCGACGTGCAGATTTGGATCCGGCACGACCGTCGCGGTCTGCGTCTGCGTCTGCCCGTTGACCGTCACCGAAATCTTGTAGGTTCCCGGCACGACCATGGGGCCGCGGTTCGGATTAAAGAATTCACTGGCCGGCAAGTGCTGCGAGTTTAGCGGTGTGGGCCCTTCATACCGCAGGTTCCACGCAAACCGGTTCACTCCCTCTTTCGAGGGGCCATATTCGGTTGTCACCGGATTTCCACGCTCGTCGGTGATTACGATTTTGACGGGCGTCTCCCGCTGCTTCTTTTCCTGTGGCGACACCTTAATCTCCGATTTCAGGTAGTAATCGATGATCACGCCGTCGGGTGCGTTCGGAGCCGCGTAGCCTGCTTGCTGGCCCTCATCGCTCCTCCAGCGGTGAAACATCACTCCTTCCGACGGCGCGAACAGATGGAACGGGCTGCTTTCCACCTCCGAACTCAGTTCTTCGAGCGGCCGAATATCATCGAAAACAAAGAAGCCGCGGCCGTGTGTCGCCAGAACAAGATCGTGGTCCTTCTTCACGAATTTCACATCCCACACGGGAACTGTCGGGAAGTTCGCTTTGATCTGCTTCCAGGTCTCGCCGTTATTGGCCGAGTAGTAGAGCCCCGTGTCTGTGCCGGCGACCAGGAAGCCTTTCTGATTTGGATCTTCGCGCACGACGTTTACGTCTGCATCATCCGGCAGGCCCTGCGTGATCTTCTGCCAGTTCGCACCGTAGTCGCTCGTGCGATAAATGTAAGGGTGCTGATCGTCGATCATCCGGCCGTCGAAGGACACATATGCAGCCCCCGCATCAAATGGCGACACTCCGACTTGATACACGCGGGCCCACTCCGGTGCACCGTGCGGAGTCACATTCTTCCAGGTTTTTCCGCCGTCTCGCGTCACTTGGACGTACCCGTCGTCCGTTCCGACCCAAATCACGTTCGGATCGGTGGCGGCCAGAGTGATCGAAAGAATCGTGTCGTAAGTCTCCGCTCCGCTGATATCGTGGTTCACAGGACCGCCGGGGATTTCCTGTTTGCTCTTGTCGTTTCTCGTCAGATCGCCACTGATCGCAGTCCAGTTCTTGCCACCGTCGATCGATTTGAAGAGAGCGTTGCCGCCCAAGAAGACCTCGTTCGAGTTGCTTCGCGAGACCGCGATGGGTGTAGTCCAGTTAAACCGATATTTCAGATCGGCCGGTTTTACCTCCTCAACGCCTTCCACCACAGGACGGATTGAATCGCTCAAGTGCGTCTTCAAATCCAGCCGCGATATCGAGCCATTTTGGGAATCGCTGTACACGACGTTCGGATCGCTCGGCGCGGGGACCGAGTACTCTCCATCGCCGCCGGCCGTCGTGTACCACGCGCTGCCCGGAACGTTGTTATGACTCAAATCCGACGAAGGCCCGCACCACGCGCTGTTGTCCTGCAGTCCCCCGCAAACGTTGTATGGCGACCGGCTGTCCGCCGCCACCTGATACAGTTGCTCAATCGGCATGCCGTCGAGGAATCGCCACGTCTTTGCGCTATCCATGGAGAGAAAAACGCCCCCGTCGCCCCCTTGAATCATTCGGTTCGGGTCTTTCGGGTCGATCCAGAGCGCATGATGGTCGGAGTGAACGCCGCGGTCCGCAACATGAGCGGTTTTTCCGCCATCGTCCGACTGCATCAGGTTGAACGACATGAAAAACACTTTGTTGTCATCCTGAGGAGCCACGAGCATTCGCGAGAAATAGAATGCGCGGACATCCAGCGCGTGGTTATCGCTGACGGGCGTCCACGTGTCGCCCATATCGGCCGATTGCCACAACATTCCTTTCTTCGCGGCAATCAAGGCATAAACATGATCCGGGTTCGACGGCGCAACTGCGACCGCGATTCGTCCCAGGGGACCTTCAGGCAAGCCCTTCGTCAGTTTTTCCCACGTGTCGCCGCCATCCGTTGAACGGTAGAGACCGCTGCCAGGCCCCCCGTCAACCAAGTTCCAGGGATATCGCCGAAATTGCCACATTCCCGCGAAGATTACTTTGGGGTTCCCGGCATCGAGAGCCAGGTCAGAAACGCCCGTCGTGTCGTTCACGAACAGCACCTTCTTCCACGTCTTTCCTCCGTCTGTCGTCTTGAAAACGCCGCGATCGGCGTTCGGCGCCCACGCGTGGCCCATCGCTCCGACGAAAACTGTATTGGGATCGCTCGGATCCACGGCAATCGCCGAAATATGCTGGGTCTCAGCCAGTCCCATGAATTTCCACGAACGGCCCGCATCCGGAGAAAAATAGACGCCGTGACCGTCGAGCAAATCGTTGCGGACATTTCCCTCGCCCGTTCCAACCCACACGAAGTTTGCATTCGAGGGCGCCAGCGCGATCGCCCCAATGGAGGCGGTGCTCTCGTGCTCGAAGATCGCCTTCCACGTCAATCCACCGTCCACCGATTTGAAAACACCCCCTCCCGCCGCGCCGATGTAATACACGCTGGGATCCCCCGGAACGCCCACGACGGACGTGACCCTCCCGCCCGCCGATGCCGGACCCAAATCGCGGAACTTGAGGTTCGCCAGCGCATCAGGCGCCTTTTTTTGTTCGCCCATTTCCTCTTGAGCACGAATGCCCGGCACTACAACGAACAAGAGTGCCAGCGCCGCCAAAATCGCAAAAATAGTGCGAGACTTCGTCATCTTTCATCTCCTGACGAGAAATTTATGGAACAGGACCTCGTAAGACGCGGAAGATCAGGACGCACCTTCGTAAAACTTCCACTACTTGTGTCAACCGAAACTGGCGAACCGCGGGATGCGAAATTTCAGGGCAGCACGTCGACCCGAATCCCCGAATCGAGCCTCGAGCCCCGGTAAATTCTCTCTGTCGCCTTTTGAAAGTCGGCCGCTTTCGCGTCAGGAATGTTTTCGAATCGTTGCGGATTGCGGTCGACCAGTGGAAACCAGGAGCTCTGGACTTGTACCATAATCCGGTGCCCGCGCCGGAACGTGTGATTGACGTCCGGCATCGTAAAGTCGATTTGTTCGATTTTTCCGGGTATGAACGGTTCCGGCTTCTCGAAACTCCTGCGGAACTTGCCCCGGAAGGGCTCCCCGCGCACCAATTGCTCATAACCAGCCATAGTGACGTGCGGCGGGCCTACATCGTTTCGGCCTTTTTCATTTTCGCCCGCATCATCCTTCAGTTCTGCCGGATACACATCAATCAGCTTCACCACGAAATCCGAATCGGTTCCCGTGGTTGAAACGAAAAGGCGCGGCGAGACCGGCCCGGCGACCGTTACATCGCGAGTCAGCGGCCCTGTCTCGTATACGAGCACATCCGGCCGTGTCGCCGCAAAGCGCTGATCGGAATCCATATATTCCTGGGGAACATTGATGGCCGGATAGCCAACGAACGGGACCGGGCGGCTCGGATCACTTACGTATTCGTCGTAGCGGGAATCGTTCGCTGACGCGTCCGGCCTATCGAACGAAAGCCCTCCGTTTTCGCGGAAGTAGAGTGTTTTTGAGCTCGCGTTTGCGGGCGGCCAGCTCGGATACTTTCGCCACGCGTTCGTTCCCGTTTCAAACGCGTAAACCTCCGGGAGATTTGCTTCGCCCCTGTTCTTCAAATACTGCTCGAAGAACGGAAAGAGAATTTGGCTTCGGAAGAATTCGCCGGTATTCGAACCGAATGTCACATTTCCGAGGCGGCCTCCATCGTAGCGCCCCCAACCGCCGTGAACCCACGGCCCTTCTACCAAGCCGTTGAAGATTCCCGGGTCGTCTTTCTTCACCGTAGCGTAGGTCGTTAGGGGGCCTTGCAGGTCCTCCGCGTCGAACCATCCGCCAACTGTCAGAACGGCGCAATGAATATCCCGGAGGTGCGGCGCAAGATTCCGAATCTTCCAGTAGTCGTCATATGTGTCGTGCGACGCCTGATCGTCCCACAAGTAATTCTGGCCTTTGAAGTAACGCCGTTCGGCATTCGAGACCGGGCCCATGTTCAGATAAAACTGATAACCGTCGTCCGTGCCATAGTCGAACCCGCTGAAACTCTGCTCGCCCGGCGTGGGTGCCGGCTGCGGCCTGAAATAGACGTAGAACCCGAAATTCGCCGCGAGCATGAACGCGCCGCCGTGGTAGGAGTCGTCTCCCTTGAATAAGTCGATCATCGGCGCTTCAGGAGACGCTGCCTTCATCGCAGGATGCGAATGGATCATCCCGGCAGCCGTATAAAAACCGGGGTACGAGATTCCCCAAATCCCGGCCTTTCCGTTATTGTTGGCAACATTCTTCAGCAGCCAATCGATGGTGTCGTACGTATCCGTGCTCTCGTCCACGTCCTTCTTCGAACTCGGATGATCGATCGCCGGGGTCATCTCCACGAACTTTCCTTCTGACATGTAGCGCCCGCGCACGTCCTGGTAGACGAAGATGTATCCCGACTTTTCAAACTCCTCCGAAGGTCCCAGATCACGCTTGTATGCCTCCGGCCCGTACGGCGCCACGCTGTAGGGCGTGCGTGTCATCAGGAACGGGTACGTCTGCGATGTGTCGTTTGGGGTGTAAACCACCGTGAACAGGCGCTTCCCATCGCGCATCGGTATGCGATATTCGTGCTTTGTGTAATGCTGGCGAACGTCCGGCTCTCGTCTGTCCTGAGAACGAACTTCGACGCATGCCGCTAGCGCCATCACCACAATCGCAATCCAGAAGAACCGCGGAGATGTCATCGATCTCACCTTTGTATACGTCGCGCGCCGCAAGCTACACTCCGCGTTGGGTCTCCGTCAAGCTGGGGAAACCGATTCGGATGTTCCGAGCAAACCGATAGCGGCCCAATACATTTCGAAAAAAGATAACGTTGACCTCAGCCGCTTACCGGCGGAAAATTAAGGCGCGTTTGCAGTGTCGAGTTTTGTATCGAGTGTGCAGCCCGGCCGCTCCCGGAGCCGCCGTCAAAACCAGCGTCTTGGTTTCGTCTGGCCTGAGGGCCAGGAATCTCAAAAAAGTCCACTCAGGACCCCAGTGAAGCTCAGCCTCAGACTGATCCTTTTTTTGGTGATCGGGATTACCGTCGTTACGTTTGTCATTGCTCGCAACCAGGTTCGCGCCGAAAAGCGCGGACTTCGCAGTGACCTGGAGCGGCGCGCGGAGATCTTGGCGGAGAGTCTTCAGGAGATCGTCGAGCCTGCCGTCGAAAAGGGATCCCGTGTCGAATTGCGGCGCATTGTCCAGCGGTTTGGAAACCGGGAACGCCTGGCCGGCGTCGCCGTCTACAATGCTTCGGGTCAGGTTCTCGCTGAGAGCGCCAGCCTTATTACGAAATACCCCACCCCCCCGGTTCCCATCGATAAAGTCGAGAGCAGCAACCGGGGCGTAAGCGAATTTGTCCAGCTCAGCAATGAGCCGATGCACGCATATTACCTGCCGCTTCATTCCCATGCGCCCGACAAGATCGACGGAATTCTGGCGATCTTCCACGATGCAGGCTACATCGAGGCGCAAAGCAAGAGAATTTGGCGCGACACGCTTTGGCACGTAATAGCCCAGGTCCTCCTCATCGTGTTCGTCACCGTTTTGATCATCCGTTGGACAATTGTTCTTCCGATTTCACGGACAGCTCAATGGATGAAAGACGTTCGCGCCGGACGGGCCACTTCGCGGCCTCCGCTCCCGAAAGACGACTTTTTTGCGCCGCTCTCCAGGGAGGTGGTGAACCTCACTCGCAGCCTTGCGGAAGCGCGGGCAACAGCCGCAGAAGAGGCCCGGCTTCGTGAAACGGGCATCTCGATGTGGACCGCGGAACGTCTTCGCGTGAGCCTGCAAAGCAAGCCCCTTGGACCATTGTTTGTTGTCTCCAATCGCGAGCCGTACATGCACGTGAGGCGCGGCAAGAACATCGAAACGATGATTCCGGCGAGCGGCTTGGTCACCGCTCTCGAACCTGTACTCCGCGCGTGCGACGGCACCTGGGTTGCCTTCGGCTCCGGCGATGCCGACAAGTCGACCGTCGATCATCGCGACCATCTGCGAGTGCCTCCAGACCGGCCCGAATACACTTTGCGTCGCGTGTGGCTGCCCAAGGAAACCGAAGAAGGGTATTACTACGGCTTTGCGAACGAAGGCCTGTGGCCGCTTTGTCATATTGCCCATACTCGACCGGTCTTCCGCGAGAGTGACTGGCGGGCATATCAGGACGCCAATCGAAAATTCGCCGACGTGCTCCTCGAAGAAATGGAAGGCGCCGAGCAGGCTCTGGTCCTGATCCAGGATTATCATTTTGCCCTTCTGCCCCGAATGGTGAAAGAAGCCCGCCCCGACGCTCGCGTTGCCATCTTCTGGCACATTCCGTGGCCCAATCCGGAAGCCTTCAGAATCTGCCCGTGGCAGCGCGAACTGCTCGATGGCCTCCTTGGCGCGGATCTCGTCGGCTTCCACATTCAAGCCCACTGCAACAATTTCCTGGAGACCGTGGACGCAGCCCTCGAGTCGCGCATCGAATGGGAGCGTTTTGCCGTCAAACGGCGAGGGCATACGACGATGGTTCGCCCCTTCCCGATCAGCGTCGACTTCCGTGAAGCGGAAACGGCCGGCGCGATCGCCACCTCTCCCTATGACCTTCGATCCAGTCTGCTCGCGAAGCTTGGAATCAAGGCGAGCTTCCTGGGAATCGGTGTCGATCGTGTGGACTATACGAAGGGAATCCTCGAGCGTTTCCGCGGAATTGAACGCTTCCTCGAGAAATATCCGTCTTACGTGGGAAAATTCACTTTCGTCCAGATTGGGGCGCCGAGCCGGACCAGCATCCAGCGCTACCACGATTTTCAATCCGAGGTTCAGGCTGAGGCGGACCGCGTCAACACCCGCTTTCAGACGGCTGAGTGGAAACCAATCGCCCTGCTCATGCGCCACCACAACCACGATCAGATCCTTCCCTACTACCGCGCTGCGGATCTGTGCCTGGTGACGTCCCTTCACGACGGGATGAACCTTGTCGCCAAGGAATTCGTCGCAACACGCGAGGATGAGGAAGGGGCGTTGATTCTCAGTCAGTTCACTGGAGCCAGCCGCGAACTGCGGGATGCTTTGATCGTCAACCCCTATGACGCGGGGCAACTGGCTGAGGCCATTCGCATGGCTCTGGAAATGGATGCTGGAGACCGCCATCTTCGCATGCAGCGCATGCGGCGTGTGGTTCGCGAACACAACGTCTATCACTGGGCTGGAAACTTGATTTCCGAGCTGGCTGAGATTCGCATCGAGGAGCCGGCATCTCCGGCGAAGCCCGAGATTCTGCCGAAGCAGACTCTGGCAGCCAGTTAGCGACCCGCCGGCTGCTTCCATCCATAAACTGAATGCCCTCGATTGAAACTTCGACGCGAGAATTGCCGCGCGCAAAGTTTACAATCTGCCTATTCGTCGAGCGGCCAGGCCCGCATACACTCACCCGGCAATTTCCCGATCACCTGGCCCTCGACGGATTAAGCCTCGACGAGCCGGCAAACCTTCCGGAGTGTCTCCTCACCGCATCGGCCGAACCCGATCCAGTGCGAGGTTCAGCTCCAGAACATTCACGTGAGGCTCTCCTAGAAATCCGAACTGACGCCCCTCGGTGTATTTATCTACGAGAGCCCTCACAGCCATTTCGGTAATGCCGCGTTCCCGCGAGACGCGCGATACTTGAAATTGCGCCGCCGCCGGCGTGATATCCGGATCGAGACCCGACGCCGAAGCCGTAACCAAGTCAATTGGCACCGGCCCTGCAGAATCTTCTTTGTGCGCCGCAGCCGTGCGGGCTCCCACTTCGTCGATGAGCTTTCGGTTCGTGGGGCCAAGCTGCGTTCCGTTCGAGTTTGCGGCGTCGTATCCGTCTCCAGCAGCGGATGGCCTCGAATGGAAATATCCGGCGCCGGAGAACTCCTGACCGATCAGTTTCGATCCAATCATTGTTCCGTTCCGCCGAATTGCTTCCCCGTTGGCCTGTCCGGGAAACAAAACTTGCGCCACGCCGGTAACGGCCAGCGGATAAATGACTCCCAGCAGGATGGTCGTGGCGATCGTCATCAACACCGCCGTCATCAGATTCTTTTTCACAAGACCTCCTAGGCGAGCCTCACATAGCTAATCAGCATGTCAATCAGCTTGATTCCGATGAATGGGATGATGATGCCTCCAACGCCGTAAATCGAAAGGTTCCTGCGCAGCAAAGCCGCAGCTGACATCGGACGGTACTTCACGCCGCGCAGCGCGAGGGGAATCAGGATGACGATGATGAGCGCGTTGAAGATTACGGCCGACAGAATCGCGGACTGCGGCGTTCGCAAATGCATGATGTTCAGAGCGTTGAGCACCGGAAACGTCCCCGCGAACATCGCCGGGATGATCGCGAAATATTTCGCCACGTCGTTCGCGATCGAGAACGTCGTCAGCGAACCGCGCGTCATGAGAAGCTGTTTGCCGATCTGGACGACCTCGATCAGCTTCGTGGGATTCGAATCCAGGTCCACCATGTTCCCGGCTTCCTTGGCCGTTTGCGTGCCGGTATTCATGGCCACACCGACGTCGGCTTGCGCCAGAGCGGGTGCATCGTTCGTGCCGTCGCCGGTCATGGCGACCAGCTTGCCCTGCGACTGCTCGCGCTTGATGAGATCCATCTTGTCTTTCGGTGTTGCCTGCGCCAGAAAATCGTCTACGCCTGCCTCACGGGCAATCGCCGCCGCTGTCAACGGGTTGTCGCCAGTGATCATCACCGTCCGGATCCCGATCGTGCGAAGCTGATTGAACCTCTCACGGATCCCGCCTTTGATCACATCCTTCAGTTCGATCACCCCGAGGGCGCCGCGCCCCTTCTCCGCGACTACCAACGGCGTTCCGCCCGCGTGCGCGATCTCTTCCACGTTTGCCCTAACGCCCGGCGGGAGAGCTTTTCCGTTTCGCTCGAGATAGGCCGCGATCGCATCGGCAGCGCCCTTGCGAATCTCGTACCCGCTCAGATCCACGCCTGACATGCGCGTTTGCGCGGTGAAGGGAACGAATCGAGCTTCATGCGGGGCCATTTCGCGTCCGCGCAGGCCGTACTTTTCTTTCGCCAGAACTACGATTGAACGTCCTTCCGGGGTCTCGTCGGCGAGAGAAGAAAGCTGCGCGGCATCCGCCAGTTCCTGTTCGGTAACGCCCGGCGCGGGCGCAAAACGTGCGGCCTGCCGGTTGCCCAACGTGATCGTGCCGGTCTTATCAAGCAGCAGCGTATTTACGTCTCCCGCGGCTTCCACCGCGCGGCCCGACATCGCGAGCACGTTGTGCTGGACCAACCGGTCCATCCCGGCAATCCCGATCGCTGAAAGCAGAGCGCCGATGGTCGTGGGAATCAGACAGACCAGGAGCGAAACGAGAACGAATGCCGTTTGTGGCGTTCCGGAATAGATCGCGAACGGCTGCAGCGTTACGACCGCCAGAAGAAAGATAATCGTCAGTCCGGCGAGCAGAATGTTGAGCGCAATCTCGTTGGGTGTCTTCTGCCGCTCGGCTCCCTCGACCAGGCCAATCATCCGATCGAGAAATGTCTCGCCCGGGTTTGACGTGATTTTGATCTTGATCTGGTCCGACAGGACGCGCGTGCCGCCCGTCACTGCCGAGCGGTCGCCGCCCGCCTCGCGAATTACTGGAGCGGACTCGCCGGTGATCGCCGATTCGTCCACTGAAGCAATCCCTTCGACAATTTCGCCGTCCGACGGAATGAATTCACCCGCCGAAACGATAACCAGGTCGCCCGCTTTCAATTTGGAGCTCGAGACTTGTTCCGTTTCATTTCCGTCGCCGGTAACTCGGTTGGCGACCGTCTCCATCCGCGCCTTACGGAGAGAAGCCGCCTGTGCCTTGCCGCGTCCTTCCGCCATAGCTTCGGCGAAATTGGCGAAAAGCACCGTAAACCACAGCCACAGGGTGATCTGGAGATTGAACTTGAAAGCGGGGCTACCCCTGAACAGCAGGACCGTGGTGATCGCGCTGCCGATCTCCACGACGAACATCACAGGATTGCCCATCATTCTTCGGGGATTGAGCTTTATGAACGCGTCGAGAATCGCGCCCCGGACGATCTTCCATTCCCAAATCGCTCTTCGACGGCTTGTCAATCCGGGGGCCATAGCTCTTCCTTAGAATGTTCTTCCGGCGGCCATCAGGAGGTGCTCCAAAACCGGTCCGAGGCTCAACGCCGGAAAAAACGTCAGCGCGCCCACGATTACGATCACTCCGATCAGGAGCGTTGTGAACAGAGGGCCCGTTACGGGAAAGGTGCCGAGTGAGGACGGCACGTACTTCTTGCGCGCAAGGCTCCCCGCGATCGCCAGCATAGGAATAATCATGAAGAAACGTCCTGCCAGCATCGTGAGGCCGATGGCTGTGTCGTACCATCGCGTGTTCACCGTCAAGCCGGCGAATGCCGAGCCGTTGTTGCCGGCCGCTGAGGTGAACGCGTACAGAATTTCGCTGAGACCGTGCGGCCCCGGATTCAAGATGGCCGCCGTCCCGTAGGGTTTCATCACCGAAATTGCGGCAAATCCGAGAATGACTAACGGAAACGTCAAGACAACGAGCATCGCCATCTTTACGTCGTACGCTTCGATTTTCTTGCCGAGATACTCGGGAGTGCGGCCGACCATCAGGCCCGCAATAAACACGGCGATGACGATGTAGGTCAGGATCCCGTACATGCCGGCTCCCACGCCGCCGAAAATCACTTCGCTCAGCATGATGTTCACGAGCGGAACCATCCCGCCGAGCGGCGTAAACGAGTCATGCCAACTGTTGATGGCGCCGCAGCTTGCATCGGTGGTGACCGTCGCAAACAGCGCGGAGTCTGCGATTCCAAATCGCACTTCCTTTCCTTCCATGTTGCCGCCCGGCTGCAGAAGGCTCGCCTTTTGATCCGTTCCCTTGAGAAGAGGATTACCCCTCGCCTCTGCCCAATACGCGACAGTTACACCGGCCAGAAACAGAATGGCCATCGCCGACCACACGGCCCAACCGTGCCGTTGGGAGCCGGTCATGAGGCCGAGTGTGTAGGTAAGGCCGGCGCCGATCGCGAAGATCGAAATCAGCTCGAAGAAGTTTGAAAAAGGGGTTGGGTTCTCGTAAGGGTGCGCGCTGTTCGCATTGAAGAAACCGCCGCCGTTCGTGCCGAGCTCCTTGATGATCTCTTGCGATGCCACCGGTCCTTGCGCGATCGTCTGCGTCGTGACCGTGTCCATCACAGGCTTCCCGTCCGGCTCGAGCACCGGCTTACCATTTGCGTCCACTTTCGGCACCTGCATTGGCTGAACGAGCTTTGCCGTGTCATATGGGCGCAGATTTTGGATCACTCCTTGCGACACGAGAACAAGCGCCCCGAGAAAGCACGCCGGAAGCAGAATCCACAAGCAGCAGCGCACCGTATCCACCCAAAAATTCCCGATTGTCTCCATTTGTCGCCGCGCAATACCTCGAATGAACGCGATGGCGAGCACGATTCCGACGGCAGCCGACATGAAGTTGTGGTACGCCAGGCCCGCCATCTGCGTGAAATAGCTCATCGTCGTCTCGCCCGAATACGCTTGCCAGTTCGTGTTCGTGGTGAACGACGCCGCCGTGTTGAAGGCGAGATGGGCCGGAGCGACGGCCCCGAAATGCTGAGGATTGAGCGGCAAGTACGCCTGAAGTCTCTCCATGGCGTACAGCACAAGCATCGATACGAGGCTGAAGAGCAGCATGCAGATTGCGTATTCCGTCCAGGGCATTTCCTGCGTTTCATCGACTCCGGTGAGGCGATAGAGCAGCCGTTCCAACGGGCGCATGACCGGATCCATAAACGTCCGCTCACGCTGGAACACACGCGCTATGTAGATACCCACTGGCTTCGTGATCAGGAAAATGATCAGAAGAAACAGCAGAATCTGGAACCAGCCGTTCGCCGTCATTTCAGAATTTCTCCGGCCGTAGCAGCGCGTACACCAGGTACGCCGCCGTTGCGACGCTGACCGCGAGCATGATCATCGATTCCATGCGGCTCTCCTCACTTCATGCGGTCGCAAAAAGCGACATAACCGATCGACAAAACGAAGAACGCAATCGTGACGATAATCCAAAGGATGTCCTCCATACTCCCTCCACGTTGAAGCGAAAATCCTGCGTCCGAGGGCCCTTTCTTATGGCCGATAGTTCTTCAGCGGTCGAAGGTGAACACCATACTGAGAATCAAGAGATGCTGGCCGGGTACCAAACCCACGATGCCCGACGGTAAGTCAGCACCGCGGAAGAAGCCTCCCTGAGGTCCTCGCGATTCGTCGTACCTATGCTCGAGCCGCAGAATTGTTTGTGTCCTCCGGTACGAAACTCGATATTCAAGCGTGGTCGTGACGGCCTTTACCGTTTGCCTGACAGTCGTCCACCGGCCGTCCCGGTCCCAGAACACCTCCGGCCGGACGGTGGCGCTCCATTTTCCGTTGAACGTCCAGTGCAGGGGCAGTTGCCCCGACATCATTACGGCCCGTGGGGTTCCTGGCGTGTCAATACGCTCGTCAGAATATATGTATTCGAATGCGGCCGTGATCGCGCCTTTCTTGCCTTCGACAATGCTGTCGGACAGGAATCGCCAGAACTCAAGCGATGTGTCCGTTTGGTGCGGTCCGTAAAGGAATGTTTGCTTCAGGTCGAACTCGGGCGTGGCCTGAAAAGCAAGCTGTCCGCCCGAGCTCGGAACATTATTTGCATGCGCCAGATGCCAATACCCGTTGAGGACGAAAAGCGTTCCAGTCAGCTTCGGCGTGAGCGGGTATCGCGCATTCACCCCCATCATCAAATAAGGCGTGAAGTCGGCTCCCCATGGCCGCGTGTAGTTGAAGTTGTCTTTCGAATAGAGAGAATCGTATCCGACAAAGCTGCTGAATATTCCGCCCTGAATCGTCAGACCGTTCCCGACTGGGGCGAGATACGACACATCTGTCGGTCCCAAGTGGCGAAGCCGCTTCGCGCCGTCGAGGTTCGGCGCGGTGGCGGAAAATCCGAAG
>DATEKA010000128.1:0-2242 GCA_035277685.1 Candidatus Acidiferrales bacterium | reverse complement strand
GGTTTACGTCGTGCTGCACAAGCCGCCGGAGGTGGTCTCGACGATGGAGGACCCGGAAGGGCGTCCTTCGCTGCGGGATTTTCTGCGCGGGATATCGGAGCGCGTGTTTCCGGTCGGGCGGCTGGAATACCACGCGTCGGGGCTCGTCCTGTTGACGAATGACGGCGAACTGGCGAATCGAATTTTGCAAGCGCACCATTTGCGGCAGACGTACTACCTGAAGGTTAAGTCGCCGCTGATGACGGCGGAGATCGAAGAGCTGTCGCGCTCGACGGGAGCGCAAATCGAGCGATTGCGGAGCGGCACCGCGCCGTGGTACGAAGCGACGCTTTCGGAGGCGCGTCGAGACACGCTGCGGAACCGGCTGTTTCAGTCGGGGCATCCCGTGGAGAAGATGAGGCGCGTGGGCCTGGGCGGAGTGGAGTTGGGCGCGGTGCCTCCCGGGAAGCACCGGAATCTTACGGGGACGGAAGTCCTGGCGCTGAAACGGGCGGCGCAGTACGGCGAGCAGCCGGCATCGTCGAGCGCGCCGAAACGAAATGGCTTCGGCAAATCGCCGAAGGAACGCAGCCGTCGTCGCAAGGGCCGAGACATGAAGGGCCGGGCTCGGCGTCGTAGCTAAAGCCGCGATCCGCAAGGATTCTCGCGATTTAGCGATTTTTACGGGGACGATTATCAAGCCAATTCACGAGTATGTTCCGCTGTGGATTCGCGAACTTGCGCCGTATGCGCCGGGAAAGCCCATCGAGGAGGTCGAGCGCGAATTGAATATTTCGGCGATCAAGCTCGCGTCGAACGAAAATCCACTTGGGCCTTCGCCGCTGGCGATCGAAGCGGCGAGAAAAGCGCTGAGCGATTCGAACCGTTATCCGGATGGAAGCGGCTTTTATCTGCGCGAGGCGCTTGCGCGGAAACATCGCCTTCCTGTGGAGCAGATCATTCTGGGCGGCGGCTCGACCGAGCTGATCGACTTGACCGCGCGGCTGATGCTGCGACCGGAGAACACGGGCGTAACGTCGTTCGGTTCGTTTCCGCTTTATTACATTGCGATTCGCGCGGCGGGCGCGAAGCTGGTGGAAACGCCGCTGCGGGATTACCGGTTCGACCTGGACGCGATTGCCAAGGCGCTCGGGCCGGAGGCGCGAATCGTTTTTCTGGCCAATCCGAACAATCCGACGGGGACGATGTTCACGGCGGATGAGTTCGATGCATTTCTTGCACGCGTGCCGTCGCACGTGCTGGTGGTGCTCGACGAAGCGTACTGCGACTACATCGAACGCGCGGATTATTCGCGATCGGTTGACCTAGTGCGGAGCGGAAGGAATCTGGTGGTGCTCCGCACGTTTTCGAAGGTGTACGGGCTGGCGGGGCTGCGGATCGGATACGGGCTAGGACCGGCGGGCTTGCTGGATGAGATCAACAAGATCCGTGGGCCGTTCAACACGTCGGGAGTGGCCCAGGCGGCGGCGCTCGCCGCGCTGGAGGACAACGAGCATGTGAGGCGCTCGATCGAAACGAATAAAGAAGGACTCGCGCGACTTGCGGCGGGTTTGAAAGAGCTTGGGGTGCGTTGTGTTCCGTCTGCGGGCAATTTCATTCTGGCGGAATTCGGGTATGATACGGAACCGCTTTGCGAGGAATTGACGAAACGAGGCGTCATCGTGCGGCCGATGCGCTGGATGGGATTTCCGCAGGCCATTCGCGTGTCGGCGGGGACTCGCGCGGAAAACGACAAATTTCTCGGCGCGCTGGCTGAACTGCAATCTTCCGGGGCCGTGGGATCATCCAAGAAACAGACCCAGCCGGCACGCAGAACCGAAACGCATAAGAAAGGGTAGGAATCATACGCAATGAACCATTCAATCGAAGGCTCTGAAGCGGACGCTCCTTTGCCGCTATCCGCGGGCGATCCAGTCACGCAGATTCTGAAGAGCAGCCGCACGATTGCAGTCGTGGGACTTTCCAGCCGCCGGTTTCGTCCGAGCCACGGAGTTTCCGAGTACTTGCAGTCGGCTGGGTACCGGATTATTCCGGTGAATCCAAACGAGACGGAAGTGCTCGGCGAGAAGTGCTACGCGAAGCTCGAAGATATTCCGGAAAAGATCGATATCGTGGACGTGTTTCGCCGCTCGGAGTTCGTTCCGGAGATCGTGGAGTCCGCGATTCGGATTGGAGCTCGCGGGGTATGGATGCAAGAAGGCGTGATTCACTCGGATGCCGCGGAACGCGCGCGGCGCGCGGG
>DATEKA010000127.1:0-3568 GCA_035277685.1 Candidatus Acidiferrales bacterium | reverse complement strand
GCGCGGCAGTCTTTGCTTGTAGCGCCCGGTACCTGCCTACCGCATGTAGATTCCGCCAGCGTCCTTCTCCCCGGCGACCGGTGAGCGGCCTGTCGTTCTGGTTGACTTCCGAGTGCCTGACCGGACATTTCCCCCAGCATCAGCCCGTCTTCGCTTCACCTCAATTTTCCCCCTCGCAGTAAGTACTAGCTCTTGACAATATGTTAATTATATGATAACGTCCAGCAGGAGATAAGCACCATGACCGGCCTCGACCACGCAATGAGGAGCCTTCCCAAATTGGGAACGTGCTCGGCCTCGCATTGCCGTCCGACAAGACTTTCCCTCTGGTCCCGCAACCTTGCGCCTCTTTCCAGTCCCCAGCCTCGAGTCTCCAACCTCCAGGATCGGCGCTGGCCCCTGCTCGAATTACTCGGTACACCTGCCGAGTAATTTTTCGCGTAAGTCCATTGTCATCAATGAAAGTGCCAAAATTACTCGGCACACTTTTTTCGCGTTTGCGATCCCAAAAGCGGCCTTGGAAAGGAGCCGCTATCGCGTAATCCAACAAGACTCGATAAAGCGGTCAACTGGATGCGCCCATCCTCTGACGTTACTGTGACGACCTGTTGACGGGGGACCCGGGCCAGCGAGTCATCGATTAGTTCAGTTGGCGGCGAAGGATTTGCTTGGATTGAACGATGCGTGTGCAGGCGATCCATTTGCCGTCGGGCGAGACCTTGGGATGAAGCAGGTTGCCTGCGTCCTGGGTTAGCTGGCGCGAGACGCCGCCGATCTTGGGAACGGCGAAGAGCTGCATGCGCCCATCTTTCAACGCGCTGTAGACGATGGATGCGCCGTCGGGCATCCAGTCGAGGCCGTCGTAGGTGGTGCCTTTGTAATCGAGGATTTTTTGCGCCTGCGAGCCGTCGGCATTCATGGCCCAGAGAGAGCGGTCCTGACCGCCGCGATTATCTTCGACGGCGATTTGTGCCCCGTTCGGCGACCAGGCCGCCCACTGCGCGCTGCGAATCGCAGCCGGGAGCGGGAACTTCGACGTGTCGAGCAGGCGGCCCGTATCGGGATCGAGCGTGAGCACCCACAGCGTGTCGATTCCCGGCTGCCCGTTGCGGTCCCAAGAACTGAAGAGCAGCTTTTTCCCGTCCGGCGACCAGTATGCGGGACCTGTTTCCCAGCCAAAGTCGGTGAGGCGAATTTCGGGGGCGTGGACGTCGTCGTCGCGGCGGAGATAGATGTCGTCGGTGCTATGCGAGTCGCCGTACACGGGTGTTGGGAGGGGCGAGCGATGCGAATGGAAGGCGATCCATTTCCCGTCGGGCGACCAGGCGGGAGAAAAATCTTCGCCGTAGCCGGAGACGATGACGGCGGGATCGGATGCGCGGTTGCCCTGCGCGTCGATGGAGATGACGGCGTCGTCGAGGTCGAGCGCGAAATCGGCGAGGCGCTCGCCGCCATAAAAATATCCGATGCGGCGGCTGTCGGGGCTCCACATCGGCAGCTCCCCTTCCGGGACGATCTGTTTGGCTTCGCCGCCGCTGGAAGGGAGAAGCGCAATTGAAGCGCGATAGACGGTGCGCACCCAGTAGAGATTGTTCCCCGCGAGCGATGGAGCGTCATCGTCTTCACCGGGCGTGCTGACGATTTGCTGGCGAGCACCGGTGGCGAGGTCGAGGGAGTAGATTTTCAGCCAGCGGTCGGCTTCGGGATTCTGACGCGCCAGATTGTTCGGCGCGGAACCGGATGCGAGCGCGAGATACAGTTTCTTGCCGTCTCGTGAAATTGAGATGTGCTCCGGTTGCGGACTCGCGTCGAGATGACTGGCGACGACGCGCGATTGGCCGGTATTCGCGTCGATGCGAATCAAAGATGATTCGCCACTGGGGAGAAAGAGCAGGCCGTAGAAATAGTTGCCGTCGGGTGAGAAGGCCATCGCCGTGATTCTGCCGGAGATGCCGTAGTCGCGAACGCGGCCGCGCACGTCAATGAAAACAGCTTGATCGGGCGCGCCCCTGCGGTAGTAGGCCAGCTCGTTTGCGTTGCGCGCACAAACAAGAACTGCGTCCGAGGGAAGGCCGGAGAGTTTCTCTCCGTCATCGGTTGGCAGGAACCAGCCGTCTTCGACGGTGCGTTCGCCAAGACGCGCGAGGCCGCCGGGGCCGAGCGAATCCCAGGGGCCGCAGAAGACGGCGTTGTCAATGCGATTCAGATCCGCAACGAGACTGAAGGAATCTTCCTGGCCGGTCTTCAGAGAATAGAGATGCAGACTCGTTTGCGGATCGAGGCGCTTGACGAGCGCCCAGTTGCCGTCCGGCGAGATGGTGACGAGTGCGAGGGGGCCTTCGAACCACTGATTGCTGGGAAGGTCCAGCACGAGACGATCGGCGTTGGCGAGTGGCTGAGGGGCATTTTGTGCGCGAGCGGCGGTAGGTTGCGCTTGGGATTGCGCAAAGGCCGACGGTAGAAGGACTGTCGCCATTACCGCGAAGATTGTTGCCCAGCGATTTGTGGAGGTTTTCGCGCCGGCACGAGGATGGCGCGCGATGGCCTGGTGAGGCCGAAATTTGATGCGAACAGGCATGTGTGCTTCAGAGGCCGAGGAGCCTCCGTGAATTAGAACAGCCGCTACCCAGCGGTTAAAGCCGCATTGATTTTGTGCGGCCTGCGGTACGACTGAAGTCGTACCCTGACACGAAACCATCGACATCACACTGACTCTGAGGCCCGGCTTCGAAACGAGCGCGTTAAATGGCCGAGATTTGGTTGCTCTCGAGATGATTGTAAGGGGAAACGTCAGGAGTATTGGTAGAAGCCGCGGCCGGATTTCCTTCCCAGCCACCCCGCCGCGACATACTTCCGGAGGAGAGGGCAAGCGCGGTATTTCGAGTCGCCGAAGCCGCGAAAGAGGACGTCGAGGATGTCGACGCAGACGTCGAGACCGATGAAATCCGCGAGTTCGAGCGGGCCCATGGGATGATTCATGCCAAGCTTCATCACCGCGTCGACGGCTTCGGGCGTGGCGACGCCTTCCATCACGACGAAGGCTGCTTCGTTGATGAGCGGCATGAGCACGCGGTTGGAGACGAAGCCGGGAGCGTCGTTGACGGCGACGGGCTTTTTGCCGAGACGCTCGCAGAGAGACATCGTAGTTTGAAATGTTTCGTCGCTGGTGGCGAGGCCGCGAATGACTTCGACCAGGACCATCACCGGGACGGGATTCATGAAGTGCATGCCGATGAATCGATCGGGACGGGAGGTTTGCGCGGCAAGCTGGGTGATGGAGATTGAGGATGTGTTGCTGGCAAGGATTGCGCCGGGGCGCAGGGCGGCGTCCGCCTCTTTGAGGACCCGGATTTTCAAGTCGATCTGTTCGGGAACGGCTTCGATGGCGAAATCGGCGGCAGAGAGCTTTGAGATGTCGGTGGTCGCGTCGACGCGGGCGAGGGCATCAGATTTGTCGGCTTCCGTGATTTTGGCCTTTTTCACTTCGCGGTCGAGATTCCTGGTGATGGTGTCGAGGCCGTGATCGAGGAAACGTTTTTCGATGTCGCGGAGAACGACGTTGTAACCG
>DATEKA010000126.1:0-6137 GCA_035277685.1 Candidatus Acidiferrales bacterium | reverse complement strand
CGCGTGCAGTTCGCCGAAAGAAGGGACGTTCCACTCGGTCCACATGAGCGGAAGCTTTGTCTCGCCGGACGCTACAATCTCGTTGTGAACTTTTGCGATTGCGCGGCACACGCGGTCGTCCATCGGGATGTTTTCGTGCGCGTGGAACAGATTCTCGACGGTGTCGTCGGCATATCCGTGCGTGCTGATGAAGTCCACGGGCACGTTGTTCGCCTTCGTGTGTTCGAGAAAGGCGCTGACCCATGCCGCCGCAGCCGTCGCGGGACCTCCGACGCGCAACCTCGTACTAACCGCCTTCAAGTCGCGCGCGGTATGGTCGTACAGCTCGAAATATGTGGCTTGCTTTGGAACGCCCGTCCAGAAATCGATATTTGGCTCGTTCCACACCTCGAAACACCAGCGCGCGACTTCGTTCTCTCCATAGCGATCTATCAGATGCTGCGCAAACGCCCTGATCAAGCCGTCCCATTTCGCCCAGTCCTTCGGCGGCGCCACGTTCGGCTTGTACCAGAAGGCGTGCAGCGCCTTCGGATTCGACGATAGGGCGTGTGGCATGAAACTGACTTCAACGAACGGGCGCACTCCATTCGCCAGCAGCCCGTCGTAGATCTGGTCAACGTAAGAAAAGTTGTAAACGGGCTTGCCGTTTTTGTCCTCGCGATAAACTCCTACCTCATCGTGGAGGATCGCGTGGAAACGGACGTACTCGAAATCGGTAACCTTCTTCATCGCCCGAAGATCGTCCCGGTAGCTCTCGCGCAGCGAGAGGATCGCCCGCCCCGACCCAAACATCTCCTCCCAAAAGTGTGGAAACGGGTGCGCCTTCGCGCGGACGTCAATCCGGACGATTTCGACGTTTGCGGACGGAGGGGCTTGAGCAAAAAGGCGAACCGCACCGAGGAGAGCGAGCGTTCCGAACAATCCGTAGTTCAACAAGCGCGTTCGGAAGCATAGCATCACGGACCCTCCCGTATGAAGCGCAGGCGGTCTTGGGCGCCGGTCCTAGCTGCGAACCGTCAGCAAAAAAAAACAGCCGGCTGATGGCTCAGATTTGATCCATCCGCCGGCTGCCTTTGCCTAGGAGAACTGCGTATTGCGACCGGCTAGCTAGAAGCTGAACCGAGCTCCCATCGTAACGACGCGCCCGCCGAGCGCTCCCGTCGCCTGGCCGAAGTTTGCATTGGCGATATTGGTTGAGATAGAGCCAGGATCAAAGTTGAGGTTATTGAACACGTTGTAGGCGTCGATTCGGAACTCGAGTCTGGCATTCTCGCCGAGCACCGGCATGTTCGGTAGACCGAAGCCCTTGGCCAGCATCAGGTCCAGATCTTTATAGCCGGGGCCATTGAGGGAATTGCGGTGCACACCTGGATCCTGCGGAAGTGAATTGCCGAAATTGCTGCCACTGTAAGCGGTGTACGTCGGAACAGCGAAGTACGCCATGCCGCCGTTCGCATAATTCGAGCCGGTCTTGAACTGATCGTTGCTCGTATCCGTCCCGGGCTTGGTGATGTACGAGGCAGGGAAGAGACTGCCGTAGCCGCAAGTCCCGCAGTAGAGGCTTCCGCCCTGAACGCTCACAGTCGGGCTCCAGGGGAACCCCGAATGGATATTGAAGATTCCGCTGATCGACCATTCACCGAAGATCTTCTCCATCCAGCCGTTTTCACCACGGAAAATGACCGGCTGCCACATCCCGTAGATCTTGAGCGCTTTGCTCACGTCATAATCGGAGCGCCCATAATCCAAGTTCAGGTCGTACGGATATGGCTGTTCGAAATAGGGCCCCGAGCTGGTGTCCATGCTCTTGGCCCACGTGAACTGCGCATCGGCGCTAAATTCGCGAGAGAAGCGGTGGTTCAGTTCCGCCAGGAGAGCGTTGTAGTTGCCGCGACCCGAGACGCCCCAGTAGTCGCCGCCGCCGATCTGTGGGTTCAGCGTATAGCCGAACGCCGCCGGGGCGGCATTCGGATTCTCGTGGAAGAAGATGTCCCGGGACAGGCTGCCCTGATAGCCCAGCGACGCGACCGTATCGTGACCCAGATCGTATTGACCCTGCAATGAGTAGTGATGCACGCGCATCGTGGGCAAGTCGCGCGGGAACAGGCCGACGTTGACCTGCCCGGTGGTCGGGAGGCCATTCGCTCCGAATGACACGACCGCGTTCGGATTCGCGGGATAGCCATAGATGGAATGCACGTCGGACGAAACCGCGTAGATAATCCCCGGGTTCGGCGAACTCGGCGTCGACATGGAGAACGTGGGGAAGACGATCAAGCCGGGGTTCGTCGCGATATTTGCCGAGATGGCGATTTCTTCCTGGTTGTAATTCAGCCCGTAGCCGCCGCGGATCACGAGCTTGTCGTTGAACATTCCCGGGCTCCAGGCAAAGCCGACCTGGGGTCCCAGGTTGTTCTTCTGGGCGTTCCACGAATCGGCCGGGCGAACGACCAGGCCCGTCAAATAGCTCGAGCCGCTCCCGGGAAAGGCCGCGAACATATTCCCCTGTTTGGACGAGAGCGGGCCGAAATAGGAATAGCGCAGGCCCAGGTTGATGGTCAGGTTCCTGCGAAGCTTGAAGTCGTCCTGGGCGAAGATGCCCCAGATCGCTCCGCGGTCGTCCTGGCGATTCGTTGTGGGAAACCCCGTGCTTGGGTCGAAGCCGCTGCCCTCGGCATGCGGAGCATCGTTCAGGAAGTCCCAGATGTTGAAGAAGTTGTAATGTGGCACGCCGCAACCAGCGCAGTCGTTCAAGTAGAAGAGTCGTGTAACCTCGCCGCCGAACTTGATGGTATGGCGCCCCACGACCTTCGTGGCCACATCCTTATAGGTGTACGTCCACTGATTCAGGATGCTGCCAACGTTCGGCCCAAACTGGCTGATATTGATACTCCCGATTGTGTCGATGCGGTCCGTCGGAAGGCCGACGGGCGATTGCGGATTCGAGGCGACCTCGTTCCAGCGCCATCCGGCGGCATTGACGCGGAATTCGTTGAGCAGGGTTGGCGAGAATGTGTGGTTCCAAATCGCGGAGAATGCTTCGTTGACCTGCGAGTGATGGAAAAAGTTGTACTGGCGGGCTGGACCGTTGAGGAAGTTGGTCGACTGTGGCACATAGTAAAGCGCAAATGTGACGTGGTCATTCGTGGTCACGTCCGCATCCACACGTCCGTTGTACTGTTCCTTGGAGTAGTTGCTCGAACTGGAGGTAATGTAGTTCGCGATGTCTGCGATCCCATCCAAGCCGCCTCCCACGCCTGGATTGGACGTGCTCTGCCAGCCGGGATCCTGTGTGCCCAAACCGGAGGTTAAAGGCGAGCCGACGTCCAATCCTTGGCCGGGTATGGTGGCGCAGTTCACGCCCTCGGTCAGGCCGGCGTTAGCGCACGTGGACGGATTGATACCTAGACTCGCGACGCCAGAACCGGGGAAAGTGAGGTACTGTTGGGCGATGCTTCCGGAAGGAGCCAAACCGTCGAATGCCGCCGTGTCATACCACCCGTTAGAGACGTTGGTCTGTGCCTTCGGGCTCCGAACCGTTTCATAGTCGAAGAAAAAGAAAAGCTTGTTTTTCCAGATCGGGCCGCCAACGCTTCCGCCAAACTGATCAAAAAAGCTGTTGTCCCTCAACACGCTGTTTCCCTGGCCATTAAATCGCTGGTAGGCGTCGAGGCCCGGTCTATGGGCGTTAAAGAATGCCGTGCCATGATACTTGTTTGTGCCGCTCATGGAAGTGACCTGAATCTGGGCGCCGCTGAAACGTCCATTCTCGGCGTCGTATCCGTTCGCAAGCACTTTCACATTCTCGACGGAGTCCTCGGAGGGCGTGATGATCGTGGTCCCGCCCCACACGGCACTGCTTGTGCTGATACCGTCTATTGAAATGCCGTTGTTTTCATACTGCTGCCCAACGGCAAGTGCCTGGGGACCATTTTCGGTCTGGAAAATACCGTTGCTGCCGCCGGTCGCCCCCGGACCTTGTGTGCCGGGGAGATTCGCTCCGCCTCCCGTGCCCTGTCGGTTGTCGCCGAAAACTCCTGGAGCCAATTGAATCAATTTGAAGACGTCGCGCCCGAAGGACGGCATATGCTGAACTTGATTGTTGGTGACCGTACCGCTGATATTCGCGGTTTCCGTATCCAAAGCGTAGGTCGTCCCCGAAACCGTCACGCTCTGTTGAAGTTGACCAACTTCGAGTTGCACATCCAGCGTGTTCGGCTGCTCGGGGATGATCGAGACGTGCTCGAGCACCTTTTTCGCGAAGCCGCTTTGCTCCACAGTCAATTGGTACGGGGCGGCAGGCAGCGCGTTGAACTGATAGATGCCGTATTGATCGGTTGTCGAAGTAAGCGTCTGATTAGTGTTTGTGTTCGTCAGAGTCACCGTTGCGCCGACAACGGCGTTCCCCTGCGCGTCGGTTACCGTTCCGCGAAGCGAACCGCGGAACTGGGCCTGGGCCAATGCCGGCCACAACAAAGCAGATAGCAGCAAAACTGCGACCGGCATCGCAGCTCGTCCATGCCAAGAGTTGCCGAACACCCTAGTGCGCAGATTCATGTGACGCTCCTCTTCGGGGAGGGCTCTCTCAAGAATCGCCCATCGTTATAAAATTGGTTCCTAAATCGGAACTAAAACGATTTAACCCCTCCCACCCGTGTCTCGAATAAAGCACATACGGTGTTTTCGGGTCAAGCCCTTTCTGTTCTGTACGGACCACTTGTCCCAGAATTTGGATTATGGGAGACTCCTGCTGATTTGCGATACTTCGCGTTGCGATTCGGACGCCGCAGATTAGCGCGCCCCACGCAGCACAGCGTTTGGCCGAAAATTGAACGCGAGTCGGCCGGTTTAGAGGCTTATTTCGATGGCCCGCAAGAAGGCAGCATCGCCCTCCCAAAAGCCGAACGCACGAGCGCCGCAAAGACGCGCGGGCCGCACCCTCAGCTTGAAGCAGCTCGCCGATCATCTGGGCCTCTCCCCTGCGACCGTCTCGGTAGTGATCAATCGCTCGCCCGTGGCTGACACCATCTCGCAGCAGACCAAGACTCTGATCCACGCGGCCGCGCGAAGGTTCAACTACCGGCCGAATTTTTTTGCGCGCTCGCTCCGCATGCAGCGGAGCCTGACTATCGGCGTTCTGGTGCCCGAAGTCAGCGACGGTTACGCGACCACCGTTCTCAGCGGAATCGAAGACGACCTGCTTCGCGCCGGCTATTTCTATTTCGTCGCAAGCCACCGCCATCGCGCTGACCTGATCGACGAGTATCCTCGATTGTTCCTGGACCGCGCCGTCGACGGCATCATTGCCGTTGACACCCCCTGGCGCCACAAATTGCGCGTCCCCGTTGTTACGGTCTCAGGCCACAACGAGGCGCCCGGCGTCGTGAATGTAGTTCTTGACCACGAACTCGCCGCCAATCTTGCGCTGAAACACCTGGTTGGATTGGGCCATCGCAACATCGCGTTCATTAAGGGTCAAGCGTTCAGTTCCGACACCGAGGTGCGCTGGAACGCGATCCTCGCAGCGAGCACGCAGTTGGGAATATGTGTCTCGTCAAAGCTGACCGTGCAATTGGAGGGCGCCGAACCGTCCCCGCGGCTCGGTTACAAGGTGACCACCGGTCTGATCAAATCGCGGCAACCGTTCACCGCGATTTTCGCCTTCAACGACATTTCGGCAATGGGGGCGATTCGCGCCCTTCGGGAGTCGGGTCTGCGCGTCCCGGAGGACGTTTCGGTCGTGGGCTTCGACGACATTCCAAGCGCCGCCTATCAGAACCCCGGCCTGACTACCGTTCGCCAGCCGTTGCGGAAAATGGGGACGATTGCCGCGGAAACGGTGCTGCGCCGCATACGCTCCGATGCGGCTCGCCCCGCCACCAAGGAGATCGTCGTTGCCCCGGAGCTGGTTGTGCGCGAAACAACGCACGCGCGAACGCCTTCCTCCAAGAGCTCGGACTAGATTGCCGGGCGCGGTAACTTGGTTCCGTGAAACGTGGTAGGGGCGGTGGGGATCGAACCCACGACCTTCGGCTTAAAAGGCCGCTGCTCTACCACTGAGCTACGCCCCTAAAAACATTCGTTGCTGAGGCCATCCCGACGCGGGAGCAAGGCGCACGCTGCACGAAAAAGCGACA
>DATEKA010000125.1:0-2055 GCA_035277685.1 Candidatus Acidiferrales bacterium | reverse complement strand
GACGGCGAGAAGGAGAAAGGCGGCTCCGACGGCGATCCACAGTCGATGCTTTTGGAGAAATGAAGCCGGCGTCAGCAGCGCAGCGGCCGGAATCGCCGGTGCAGCAATGGCAGGAAGAGCCGTTCTCGATGACGTGACGGTGTGCTGGCCGAGGTCGTGGATAATGTCGAGCGCCGAGGAGTATCGTTGCTCGCGATTCGTTTCGAGGCACTTCATTACCACGTCGCTGATGTAGTGAGGAATCGTGGGATCGAGCTCGACGGGATTGCGTGCGCGCTCCTGCGTGCGTTTCAAGAGAGTGGCGTATGCGGAGTCGGCGTAGAAGGGAGTTTTGCCGGTCAGCAGCTCGTAGAAAATGATCCCCAGGGTGAAAATGTCAGAGCGCGCGTCAACTTCTTCGCCCTTGGCCTGCTCGGGGGACATGTATTCAGGCGTACCTACGAGAGAGCCGGTCTGCGTCATGCCCGTCGTTTCCATCGAGCGGGCGATGCCGAAATCCATGACTGTGACGCGGCCGTTGGCGTCCACCATGATGTTCTGCGGCTTCAAATCACGGTGAACCACGCCTTCCGAATGCGCCGCATCGAGGGCGCGGCAGATCTGAGTGGTTACTTTGACCGCTTCTTCGGAAGAGAATTTCCCTTTCTCGCGCAGGATGGACTTGAGGTCGTGTCCCTCGATGAAGTCCATAGTGATGAACTTCAGGCCGTCGGCCTCGCCAAGATCGAAAATGCGGATGACGTTCTTGTGGGTCACCTGGCGCGCGAGGATCAGTTCCTGTTTGAAACGCGCCAGGATGTCGGGGCGGCTGGCGAGGTCAGGACGGATGATTTTGAGGGCCACCAGGCGGTCAACTTCGCGGTCGCGGGCTTTGTAAACGGCGCCCATGCCGCCTTCGCCTAGGAGTTGCAGGACTTCGTAGCGATTTCCCAGGACGCGCCCGGGTTGCAGAGCGCCCAGAAGGGCGGCCTCGCTGATGGGCGCGGCAGGCGCGGACCAGCCGCTTGTGCTGGGCAGCGTTTCGTCGCTGAGTGGAGCAACAGACGACGGGGGGCCGGGTGTCGAGGTTGAAGCGGGAATCGTTCCGGGCGTCCGATTAACAAAGGGCAGCGGAGTGCTACATACGGTGCAAACGGCTGCACCGGGTGGATTTTCCAGTCCGCAGTGCGGACATTCCGTTGTGGAAGGCATGGGACCGGGCGTGCAAGTACGATACACGACGCCCGAGGCCAATTCAATTTGAACCTGTTGAGCCGTGCTAGAAACGCGAGGATACTGGCGGTCAGACCACAACCAGGCGCATTTACCGTATCAGCCTGATGTGGCGTCGACTTATGGAGCGGGCGATGGGAATCGAACCCACGTCCGAAGCTTGGGAAGCTTCTATTCTGCCATTGAACTACGCCCGCTCATTTTCCACGTGAAGCGATTCTATCACTTTAGGCCGCTGCCTCAAATCGGTTCGGGCCGCAGGCGGACCGCAATTCGCACTTGTTTGAGCAGGACTTCGCCCGTGCAACGCCCCATTATTGGGTACGCCTTGTGTTGGCGAAGGACGGTCGGTGTCAGCATGCTTGTTGTCCACCACATGATCGGGAACAGGCCGGCAAGTGTGCCTAGAGAGGACGACTACTTACCGGAGCCAGTGCCAAACGCCGATCCAGAGCGACCGCGGCAAAATAGGCGCAGCGAGAGAGTTCAGTGTTTAGCCACTCGCATGCCTCTCTCGAAATCGGGCCCGCGATCTTTGAGGCGAAGCTGGCGAGGTGATAATAGACACTGATGGCACGCATCTGGCCGGCATCGCCTGGGAAATGAGGGGCGAAACGAACGAGTTGCAGCAAGCGATCGAAATCACCCGCGGGCACACTGCTCGCCGAAATGCCGGTGATTTCCCGCACGCGGTCCGACAGAGAGACTTCGCCCGACGTCATCAACAGAGTCCTGCAATAGGAAATCGCGAACTGAACCAGCGCTCCCAAGCTGAACACGAAAATGAGAGAGGGCATCATAGGACACCTAGGGCTCACAGATCCAAGCCCGCGAAGGCTCCAA
>DATEKA010000124.1:0-53513 GCA_035277685.1 Candidatus Acidiferrales bacterium | reverse complement strand
ACTCCCGTTCTTCCAATTCGAGGGCGCTGTCATTAGTATGTACCGCGCGGAAGCTTTCGCCCGCGATGGGCGCTGTTTGCCTGTTCTGTTCGCGGAACAGTTTCTGCTCTTCCTGTTTGTCTCTGCAATCGCTCGAATTGGGGTGAGGAAATGAACAAAAAGACGGCTGCGGTAATTTGCGGATTGTGCCTGGCGCTCTGCGCCACCGTTGGCGCCCAGGAGAAATCGGCTCAATCCGCAAAGGAACTTGCGTACAAGAACCCGAAGCTCCCGATCGCGCAGCGCGTCGACGATCTGATTTCGCGGATGACTCTCGAAGAGAAGATTTCGCAACTCACCCACGTCGCGGCCGGCATTCCCCGCCTTGGCGTGCCCAACTACAACTGGTGGAACGAAGGCCTGCACGGCGTGGCGCGCGCGGGTTACGCCACGGTTTTTCCCCAAGCCATCGGTATGGCCGCTACATTCGACGAGCCCCTGATGCACCAGGCCGCCGGCGTCATCAGCACGGAGTTTCGCGCCAAATACTACGCCACTCTCGAGCCTGGCGGCGGAAGCGAATGGTACCGCGGTCTCACGGTGTGGTCGCCAAACATCAACATTTTTCGCGATCCACGCTGGGGCCGCGGGCAGGAAACCTACGGCGAGGATCCTTATCTCACGTCGCGTATGGGCGTCGCCTACGTCACCGGCATGCAGGGCGACGATCCGAAGTACCTGAAGACGCTGACGACCTCGAAGCACTTCGCTGTCCACAGCGGCCCCGAGCCCACGCGCCACTCAGTGGACGTAAAGGCATCCCTGCATGACATGGAAGACACTTATCTTCCCGCCTTTCGCGCCACCGTTGTTGAAGGCAAAGTCGGATCGGTAATGTGCGCCTACAATTCTTTGAACGGCGAGCCCGCCTGCGCGAACACGGATCTGCTCCAGAAATTCCTGCGCAAGGATTGGGGATTTAAGGGCTACGTGGTGTCCGATTGCGGCGCTGTGCAGGACATTTGGGACGGCCATCACTATGCGAAATCGATGTCTGCGGCCGAAGCGGACGCGTTCAAGGCCGGCACCGATCTGGTTTGCGCTTGGCCCCAGGACCAGATCACGAGCAATCGCGATGCGCTGATGCAGGCTGTCAAGGAGGGCTTGCTTCCCGAAAAGGACATCGACCATTCGCTGCGGCTGCTCTTCACTGCTCGCTTCAAGCTGGGCATGTTCGATCCGCCGTCCATGGTTCCCTATTCGCGAGTTAAGCCCTCGGAAAACGACACGGAAGCGCACCGCCAACTGGCGCTAAGAGCCGCGCGCGAATCGATCGTGCTCCTGAAAAACGAAAACCATTTCCTCCCGTTGAAGCGCACGTATAAAACAATCGCCGTGATTGGTCCCGATGCCGACAACATCGACGCGCTTACCGGCAATTACAACGGGACGCCGTCGAAGCCAGTCACTGTTCTGGCTGGAATTCGCAACCGCTTCCCGAATTCGAAGGTCGTCTACTCGCAAGCTACGGGATTGATTGGACCGGCGGAATCGGGAACGCCTGATCCGATTGCGGCCGCGCGCGATGCGGATCTCATCGTGCTCGTGATGGGACTTTCCCCGCGCATCGAGGGCGAGGAAATGAAAATCAAGGCCGACGGCTTCCTGGGCGGCGACCGTACCAAGCTGGTGCTGCCTGATCCTCAGGAAGAGCTTCTCAGAAAGATTGCGGCGCTCGGCAAGCCGGCCGTCCTCGTGTTGATGAGCGGAAGCGCTGTTGCCATCAATTGGTCCGATGAACACCTGCCCGCGATTCTCGAAGCATGGTATCCCGGCGAAGAGGGCGGGACGGCCGTCGCTCAGGCGCTGGCGGGCGACTTCAGCCCCGCGGGCCGCTTGCCTGTCACGTTCTACACCGGCGTCAGTCAGCTCCCGCCGTTCGATGATTATTCCATGGCGAACCGCACGTACCGTTATTTCAAGGGCGAGCCGCTTTTCCCATTTGGCTTCGGACTGAGTTACACGTCGTTCGAGTATCAGGACGCGACCGTCTCAAGCCCCCAGGTCGCGGCCGACGGGACCGAAAAAGTGTCCGTGAGCGTGACGAACACAGGCTCGATGGCCAGCGATGAAGTGGTGCAGTTATACCTGACGCATCCTGGAGTTGCGGGCGCTCCGCTGCGCGCGCTGGAAGGATTCCAGCGCGTTCACCTCGATGCGGGCCAGTCGAAAACGGTGTCTTTCACCTTGCGCAATCGGCAGCTCAGCACCGTCGATCCGGAAGGCACCCGCCGCATAACCCCCGGCAAAGTTGAAGTGTGGGTGGGCGGCGGCCAGCCCGTCAGCCGCCCAGGCTTGACGAAACCTTCCGGCGCACCCACCGGGTTCACCATCACCGGCGCGGCTACACTTCCAGACTGAGAGACACCGCTTTCGATGCCTGGACTCTAACGCCGTCTAAGTGTTCGCGATGTTCGTTGAGACCTATCTGTTGCAGCCTCCTACACCGCTTCAATGTTGCTTTCCACGCCAGCTCAGAAGTCTCTCATCGAAGCGTCGCGGGAGGCTGCAAAACATAACAGTCTCTAACGCTATGAATTGACCGCATTAATCCGGGGGATGATGGCGCGCAACAGCGCGATGAAACTGCCCTTCACGCGTTCGGCGGTTTCCAGAACTTCGGCGTGGCTGAGCGGTTGATCAAGGACACCGGCGGCCATGTTCGTCACGCAGGAAATGCCCAGGACGCGAATTCCGATATGCCGCGCGACGATCGCCTCCGGAACGGTGGACATGCCGGCCAGATCGGCGCCAATCGTCCGCAGATACCGAATTTCGGCGGGCGTTTCGTAGCTGGGTCCGGCGAGCGCGGCATAAACGCCTTCGTGAGCTTCGATTCCAAGGCGCTGCGCTTCCGCCAGCGCGATCTTGCGATATTCCTTCGAATACGCCTCGGTCATATCGGGAAATCGCGGGCCGAAGCGCTCATCATTTGCGCCGGTCAATGGATTCGCGCCTTGCAGATTGATGTGATCGCGGATTACCACGAGCGCGCCCTGTTTGTAATCGCGATTGATGCCCCCGGCGGCGTTCGTCAGAATCGCGGCGCGAACCCCCATTCGGCCGAGGACCCGCATGGGAAAAGCGGCTTCCTGCGTCGAATATCCCTCATACAAATGGACGCGGCCCTGCATCGCCGCTACCGGGACCGCGCCGGCTTTGCCGATGACGAGACGGCCCGCATGGCCAACCGCAGTCGAGCGAGCGAAACCTGGGATTTTCCCGTAAGGGATCCGCGCGGAGTCCGACAGATCGTTCGCGAAAGCCCCGAGTCCGGAGCCCAAAACAACGGCGATTTGCGGGCGCAGCCTGGTCTTGCTGAGGATGAATTTCGCCGCTTGGTCAGCGCGCGCGAATTCCGACTTTCCCGTCGCGGACTTTTTGCTCGCCGGTCTCATTTCAGCATGATACAGACGATGGATGCGGACATCAGATTCGCCATCGTGCCGGCCAGCATGGCGCGGATGCCCAGACGTGCGAGATCCGACTTTCGATTCGGCGCGAGCGCGCCGATGCCTCCGATCTGAATGCCGATCGAGCTGAGATTGGCGAAGCCGCACAGTGCGAACGTGGCGATGGTGAACGATCGCGGATCGAGCGCATGCGCCGTCATCATCCCGCCGAGGCGCTGGTAGGCGATCAGCTCGTTGGTCGCCATCCGCAATCCGAGAAGATTTCCCACCAGCGGCGCTTCGTGCCACGGAATGCCGATCAGCCATGCGATTGGCGAAAACACCCACCCGAATATCTGTTCGAGGCTCACGGGAAACCAGGCCGCGTGTCCATGAATCGCGCCAAAGATGCCGTCCACCAGGTATATCAGGGCGATGAAGGAAATCAGCATGGCGGCAACATTGATGGCGAGATTCAGCCCATCGGTGGTGCCTCGCGCAATGGCCGCAAGAGCGTTCGTGTCCCGTTCGATGTTCGTCATTTCGACGCGTCCGCCGGTGAGGGGCTTCTCCGTTTCCGGCACCAGCATCTTCGCAAGGAGAAGCGTGCCTGGCGCGGTCATAATCACGGCGGCGAGCAGGTGCTTGGCCTCTATGCCGTAGGCGATATAGGCCACCATGATTCCCCCGGACACGTGAGCCATCCCACTGGTCATGATGGTCATCAGTTCGGATTGGGTGACGTCGGGAAGATACGGGCGAATCGTCAGCGGCGCTTCGGTCTGACCCATGAAGACACTGGCCGCGACGTTCAGCGATTCCGCTCCGCTCGCGCCCATCAGCTTCGTCATGAAAATAGCCGCGCCGCGAATGATGAGCTGCATCACGCCGACGTAGTAGAGCAGGGCGAAGAGCGCGGCGATGAAAATGATCCCGGCGAGAACTTGAAACGCGAAGACGATGCCCCATGGCTTCACGTTCTGCGCGAGCGGGCCGAAAACGAACGTAGCGCCATAATTGGCGAAACCCAGAATCCAATTCACCTTGTCTCCGAGCCACGAAAACGCTGCGCGCCCTCCGTCCCATCGCAGCACCAGAAACGCGAACACGATCTGAAGCCCGAGCCCCCACCCAACGGTTTTGTAGCGGATAGCCCTGCGATTCGTGGAAAAGAGGTACGCCAGCGACATCATGGTGAGCATCCCAAGAATGCCGACGAAACGGTGCATCCCGTTAGCTCCCTGACCCGATGATCTTTCTCACGATAGGTCCGCTCGCGGCCGGAGAATCTCCGATCGTGAAGCTATTCGAGAGCAGGCCGGCAACTTCGGCGAGTCGCGCGTCCGAATTGTAGTGAATCGTGCAGAGGGTTGCGCCCGCTTCCACGGCCTCGCCAACTTTCCGTTCCAGAATGAGTCCCACAGCCGGATCGATGGCGTCCTCCTTTTTCTCGCGCCCGCCGCCGAGAAGCATGCCGGCCAGGCCGGCCTGTTCACAACGAATCGAAGTGACGAACCCCGGGCGCGGCGCCTTGACTTTCGCCACATTCCTTGCCCGCGGCAAAAGCCCGGGGTCGTCTACGACCCGTGGATCTCCTCGTTGTGCGCGAATGACTTCGCGGAATGTATCACGAGCGCGCCCGGATGCGATCATTTCCGTCGCAAGAGCGCGCCCGTCGTCGAGATCCGACGCGCGCCCTCCAAGCACGAGCATCCAAGCCGCCAGTTCATTGCACAATTCCCGGAGGTCCGGCGGGCCGCCGCCGTGAAGGACGTCGAGACATTCGTCCACTTCGAGGGCGTTCCCAATTTTCCGGCCGAGCGGCTGGTCCATATCCGTAATCAGCGCGACCACTTCTTTACCCATGCGCGTCCCCGTCTCGACCATAAGTTGCGCGAGATACTCCGCGTCTTTCTGCTTTTTCATGAAAGCGCCGTTTCCGGTTTTCACGTCGAGAACGAGCGCATCGATCCCTTCAGCCAGTTTCTTGCTCATGATGGAAGCGCAGATCAGATACGGGCTTTCGACTGTGGCCGTGACATCGCGCAGCGCGTACAGCTTCTTGTCCGCCGGAGCAATTTCAGGCGTTTGGCCGATCATCGCGCACCCGCATCGCTCGAGAACCGAACGGAATTCGGCGAGCGAGAGGTTCACGTCGAATCCGGGAATGGATTCGAGCTTGTCCAGCGTTCCGCCCGTGTGCCCGAGCCCGCGGCCGCTGATCATCGGAACGAACGGACGCTTCCGCCCGAGCGGCACTTCCAATCCCGCGGCGGCTACCACGGGAGCGATCACGAGAGATGTCTTGTCGCCAACTCCCCCGGTCGAATGCTTGTCAACCCTACAGCCGCGCAGAGCGGAAAAATCGAGCACTTGTCCTGACTGGAGCATTGCTTCAGTCATCGCTGCAAGCTCAGCGCTGGTCATGCCTCGCCAGACGACAGACATCAGGAAAGCAGCAAGCTGGTAGTCCGGGATGGAACCACTGGTGGCGCCCTGAATCAGGAAGTCAAGCTCTTCGCGGGTCAACTCTGCGGCGTCGCGCTTCTTGCGGATGACGTCAACGGCGCGCATGGTCACGCGGCGAACGCGCCCCACGGGCAGCAATCCACGATTGAGCCAGAGGTCACCTGTAAAAGCGCCTTATTGAATGCAGAGCGAGAGGCTAGCACACGGCGTTGACGTCGGGCAAAACGAGAAGCGCCGCTACAAGCGGATCGGTACACCCCGGCTGCTTACTCAAAGGATGAAACTGAAGAGCCCTTCACATTGGGAGGAGGCGTCAGCGCGGGCCCCGCTCGTTGAACGAGGCCCCGCCGCACGCGCTTATCGTTTCGTTCAGTCCTGAACGATCACAAGCAACTGAATCCCGGGATGTTCCATGTCGCAGAGGTAATAATCGTCTGTGTCGTAATCGTAGGTGACATAGAAGTCGTCGTCCGGGTCCCATTCCACCGGCCATGGCTGGCCTAGCTCAAACCAGAAGTTGCTGTATCGGAAGCGGTTGATTCCGCGGTGGTACCAATGCGCGTGAAACTCGTGCTCCCGGCCGAAATGGTCATCCCAATCGCGGTCAGGAATCGCTCGGCCCCCGTGGTGAGGATGGATGTCGCGCGCCTCATACCGCTCCCGGCCTTCGGCTTGTTCCTGGCGCTGTTCGTTACCTCGCCGGCGTTCGTCCTGCCGCCGTTCATTGTCCTGTTGCTTCGAGTACGCCCGCTGCTGCTGTTCCTGCGCCTTGGCGTTCTGCCGCTCGCGTTCCTGCTCCTGCTTCGCCTGTTCCTGTTGCTGCCTCTGATTTTGGCGCTGCTGCATCTCACGCGACCGGTTTTCCTGCTGAGCTCTTTGCTGTTCCTGTTTGGCCCGCTCCTGCTCTTGCCTCTGAGCTTGTTTCTGCTGAGCTTCCCTTGAACGGTTCTCTTGCTGCGCCCTCTGCTGTTCTTGCCGGTTCTGTTGTTCCTGCTGCTTCTGCTCCTGCTGATTCTTCTTCTGCTCCTGTTTTGCTCGTTCCTCCTGCTGCGGTTCCTGCTGGGAATATGCGAAACTGGGCGCTGCGACCAGGAAGCACAAGACTGCCGCGCTCGTAAACAATTTCATCTCATACCTCCAAAGCAAAACGGATGGCCGGGGCGTGACAGTAATCTCAACCCATACTAGAGGTTGCGGGAAGCCCTGAACATACGGGCGAGTCGGTATTCCGGGGTGTCAAGAAAATGTGAGTGCCCATGGGACATCCCTGCAGGCAGCCTTCAGAGCTGCGGTTTGCCTCGCCCTTCCGTGATTGTGACGTAGCGATCGATCGGGAGATCGGTGAACCGTTCCACAAGCCCGCTGGGCAGGGGCCACCGCACTTCCATACAGTCGAGTTTGGTCCGCGAGCCTAGTCCTAGCACCACGCGCGGATCATGAGATGACGCATAACTCCCGCCGCCTACTTTGAAGACGTGGCGCTTCAGGTCGCCCGCCTGATACGTGATATTTGCACCGACCGCGTCAATGTTGGCTTTTTTCCCGACGAGGCGCAGACCGAGCCAATGATTTTGATCGCCGCCGTTATTCTTCAGCAGGATGGGCGGGCCGCCGTTCTGCGCGATCAGAACGTCAACGCGGCCGTCGTTATCGAAGTCCCCGAGCGCCATTCCCCTGCCCGTCAGCGGCTCGTCGAAAACAGGGCCGCTTGCGCCGCTGACGTTCTCGAACCCCGCGCCCGTATTGCGAAAAAGGAGAAGCGGTTCCCGGTAATGAACGCCGAAAACGCGCGCGTCGATTTTGTCGTCGGGGTGCCCGTTGCACAGGAACAAGTCGAGATTGCCGTCGTTATCGTAGTCGAAAAACTTCAGCCCCCAGCCGCTCATCAATTTCGTCGTCGAGCCGATGCCGTCCTGCGGGGCCATGTCCGTAAAGCTTCCGTCTTTATTGTTGTGGTACATCGAATACATTTCATGATCGACATTCGCGACGAACAGGTCGATCCAGCCGTCCTGGTCAATGTCGGCGGCGTCCACGCCCATTCCCGACCGCGCGCGCCCATACGCGCTGTATCCGACGCCGGCCAGCAGGCCGTCCTCTTCGAATTTCCCGTTTCCGCGATTCACGAAAAGAAAATTCGCGACGGTATCGTTGGAAACGAACAGATCCATGCGCCCGTCGTTGTTCACGTCTGCCGCGACGACGCCCCAGGCCTTCCCGAGCGCCGACGCAATTCCTGACTCCTTGCTCACATCCGTAAATGTGCCGTCGCCGTTGTTGTGGAACAGCCAGGAAGGCGCGGGCTCATACACGCTGGGAATGCAGTAAAAACGGTCGTTCGTCGCGCGATTTCCGCACCATTTGTTCTTCGATTTGTTGTACTCGACGAAGCCGCACACAAACAGATCGAGCCGCCCGTCGTTGTCATAGTCGAACCAAACGGCGCTCGTTCCCCATCCAGGAGCGGCCACGCCGGCCTTCGCGGTTACATCGGTGAATGTGCCGTCGCCGTTGTTGTGATAGAGAATGCTGCGCGGATACTGTGTGACATAGAGGTCGGGAAAACCGTCGCCATCGTAATCGCCCACCGCAACGCCCATCCCGTACGCATTTCCTGCGACCCCTGCTTTGAGCGTTACATCCGTGAATGTCCCGTCGCGATTATTTTTGTAGAGCGCGTTTCGCAGCGGCGGATTCGGATCGTAAAAATCGCATTTCCCGCTGTTCACCAGGTAAATGTCCATCCAGCCGTCATCGTCGTAGTCGAAAAACGCGCAGCCGGGCGCGACCGTCTCCGGCAAATACATTTCCGGCGAGCGCCCGTTGACGTGAACCCATGAAATCCCGCTAACGCTTGCGGGAATTTGCTGGAAGACAGGAACCGCAGCCGAGGAAGGCAATGCTCCGGCTCGAAGCGGCCATCGCGCGGCGCGCAAAACCGAAGCGCTTGCGCCCGCAAACCCGAGCGCGTGCAGAAAACGCCGCCTTGAAAACAGTTGCGCTCCCGCCTTCATTCCTGAGCGATCACCGGAATCTGCGAGGCTCGGCGCATCGGCGGCAACGACTCGGCGCACAATTTACCGCGGCTCGCCCGGGCCCTGCGACTCCTTCCCCTGGGCCTCCCGCGACTTGTTCACAAGCTCGCGCTGAACAGCCATCTCCTTCTCGGCTTCTTCCCTGCGGCCGCTGCGCGCGCACGCAATCGCAAGCTGGTAGTGGCCGGCGGGATCGCTCGGCTCCAAATGCACGTATTTTTCGAGCGGCGCGACCGAATCGCCGAATTTGCCCGCCGAGTTCAGCGACATTCCCAGCCCCAGGTACGCGGCGGAGAAATCCGGATCGAGCTTCACGGCGCGCGACAGGTGAGCGATCGCGTCTTCCCATTTCGACGACCCCCGCGCCAGTTCGCCGAGAACGTACTCGGCATCCGCGTTCTTCGGATCGAGCTTCAATTCCGCTTCGAACTCGCGCGTCGCGTCGCTTGCCGTCGTAGCCGCCGGCGGCTTCGAGAGAATCAGGCGGCCAATTCGATAATGAATGCCGGGAAGATCGGGATGCGCCGCCAGAATCTTGCGATACTGGGCCTCCGCGTCGTCCCATTTGCCCTGCATCTCGAGCGATTCCGCATACAACTCTCGCGCGGGATAGGAATCGGGCGCGGTCCTCGCGAGCTCCTGCGACGTGCGCGTTGCCAGATCGGAGTACGCATGCGTCGTGACGTAAAGAACTTCCGGATCGCGCGGAAAATCCCGATTCAGCGCCAAAATCGCGCTGACGGCGGCCTCGGGCTTGTCCAGCTTCAGCGCGCACCGAACCGTGGCCAAGCCGGCGCCCCGCTTCGTCTCGCGATCCAAGGCTCGCGCCGCGCCTCTCAAGAGAGGCAGCGCCGCCGCGCACTGGCCCTCTTTCGCCAGCTCGATTCCCCGCTCGGCTGCGGAAGAATTTTGTGGCGAGCGGGATTTGGCGGCAGACTGCGCGTGAACCGGCGGCACAACCAGCGCGGATAGCCCAAAACAGAACGTCAATAAAGCGGTGCGCGACATAAACACAAAATAAATGGGGCAGGCGACCCGAATCGCCTGCCCCATTCTACAGCCTGGGGGTGGAGGTTAGAAAATGAACTTCAGAGCGAACTGAATGTTGCGCTCCAGTTGTGAGGTGTTGATCACGCCGTCCGTCCCGCACCCAGCTGCTCCGATGCCGATCGTGCAGTAGCCGGTGGTCAGAACCGGATGGTTGAACAGATTGATGAAATCGCTCCGGAACTCAATCCGTTTCGCTTCAGTGATGTGGAAGTCTTTGATGATGCTCATATCGACTTCTTTCTCACCCGGACCTCGCACGGTGCCAATGCCGCACGTTCCGAATGCCCCCGCCGGCGCTGACGCGTTGCTGGGATCAAACCACTGAATACCCGGAACCCCAGATATCGTGGCCCGCTTGTTCACGATCGGAATCGGTCCGTTGCAGTCCGGACGCTCGCCTCGTGTGCCTGTCCCCAGGAAATCGTAGTACTCGAACGTCAAGGGGAAGCCGCCACGCAGGGTGACGATTGGGCTGACCGTCCAGTCGCCAACGATATTGCGCAGGACAGGATTCAGATTCTTCCCGTACATGCGGTTCTTGCCAACAGGAAGGTCATAGACTGCGCTGGCTGTCAGGTCGTGCGTGACGTCGTAGAAGCAGCCTCCCCACTCGGCGCGCGGGTTATAGATATCCTGGAAGTACGGTGAGGTTGGCACCGTCTGACCACCCCACGAACCGTAGTAGCCGCTGGAGTTGGTCATGCACTTCGAGTAGGTGTAGGAAACCTGCGCTTGCAGCCCATTTCCATACTGCTTCTGCAGGACGGCTTGCAGAGCGTTGTAGTCCATATTGCCGCTGGCTGCAGTTCCAGAGATCGGGCCGAGGTCGTCTTTCAGAATCGGATTACCTCCCATGATCGGCCCGTCCGTCAGAGAGTAAAAAACACCGTTGTTCTCGACGCACGTGGTCGATGCGACCGAACAGCCGTTCGGCGTCACAACTTTCTGATTGTAGTTCGAGGGAACCATTAGATGCGTGCTGCGCTGCCCGACGTACCCTAGCTGAAGCGTCGTAGTGTTTGTCAGCCGCTGCTGCACCGTAAGGTTCCACTCATTGTTGATTTCAGGCTGCACATCCGGAGCCCACAAGCGAGCGATGGCGCCCGCGAACGGATCAGTCGGAGGCGGCGTTTGGAGTCCATTATCGATCGTCGGAGGCAATGATCCCGGTGACTGGAAGGCCGTGCCGGTGTAGATAGCCTCGAATTCACTTCCGTATGGCGGATTCAAAGTCAGGCGAAGGTTTGTGCCTGTGCCCTCGAGGTATGTTGAAGAGGTAAAGGCTCCGCGAAGGACGGTCTTTTCGCCTAGGAAGCCCGGCGTCCATGCGAAGCCGATGCGGGGCTGATAGTTTCCAATACCATTGTACGAGTTATAGAGCGCCCGGGTGGATCCGACGACCGGCGCGGCGCTCCCGACGGGCACCATGAGTCCAACGGGAACGGTCGAACCGGCGGGAACCTCCGGAATGCCGCTGTAGAAGCCGAAGTTGAGCATGCGATCATTGATTTCTGTCCACGGGGTGTGATCTTCGTAACGTAACCCGAGATTCAGCGTGAGGTGCGGTGTGACCTGCCAGTCGTCCTGGAAGTAAGCGGCTATTACATTCGCCCGCTGATGCCACGTTCCGCCGACCGAGCCGCGGCCTTCGTCGTTCGAAATGCCTAGATAGAAATCGGCCCCGCCATAGCCGCTGCCCGCTCCAACACCCGATTGCAAGCCGTTCGTGTTGACGTTCAAGCCCTCAGTGAATTTGCCACTGAAGTCCAGGAACCCGAGCTGTCCGTTGTTGCCGGAGTAATAGGCGTTTATCTTGTCATGGAAGAACTGGAATCCCGTGTGGAACGTGTGCCGACCATGATTGATGATGAGGTTGTCTTCATACTGTAGCACCGTGGTGGCAAAGAGCTGTACGACCGCCGACCCGCCAACCCCCGTGGCGAACCCGCTAAAATTCAGGTTTGGTAGGCCAGGACCCGGGTCATTCGCATTCGGTATCCCAAGCTGCTGCCCCAGATTGCCGAGTGGCGTCGTGTCTGTGTTGTTCGTATCCAAACGCACATAGTTGATGCCCATCCGCGCCTCATTGATAAGTGTGGGCGAAAAGACGTGCGTCCAGTTCAGCACGCCGTTCTGCATTTTCGCGTGACCGTCGTTTAAACCCCACAGCACGCCGGAACCAGTGGCGGTTTCGGGATTGTTCTGGAACTCACGCGAATAGCGGAAAAAGAGACGGTCGGAGTTCGAGATGTTGTAATCGACTCGTGCGTCGCCTTGATCGACGTTGATCGCGCTGGCTGTGTTGTACTCATAGGTGCTGTCCGCGGGATTCGTACTCGTCGCCGCCGGGTAGATGCTGGACGAGAAGAGGGCCTGGGCGACAGGATTGATCGGGTCCGTAATCACATTGTTCGCATACGGCGTGCGGTTTCCGCTTCCGTCCACCGCGTATGGGCTATAAAGTTGGTCGATAACGCCGCCATTTGCGTCCCTGTCGTTGCAGATTCCGGCGGTGAACCCGCCCTTGCAGAGGTCACCGAAATTGCCTGTGCGCTCGGCCGCCGTGAATGTCTTCGGTGGCGTAGGGACAGCGGAAGAAGGAAAATCAAATCGCTGCCCCTGATAATCGACGAAGAAGAACAGCTTGTCCTTCTTGACGGGGCCCCCAAACGTCGCGCCAAAAAGGTTCCACCGTAACTTGTCCTTCGGCACACCATTCAGGTTGTTCTGCCAGCTGTTGGCGTTGAACTTGTCGTTGCGCAGGTACTCGAAGACGTCTCCGTGATAGCTGTTCGTACCAGACTTGATCGTGGCGTTGATAATCCCGCCGGCAAAACTTCCAAACTCGGCGGGCGCGTTCTGAGTGATCAGGTTGAATTCCTGAATCGCGTCCTTTTGCGGCTGATACCCGACGAGGTTGTCCGATACCTCATTATTGTCAACACCGTCGAGAAGGAAATTATCCGACTGCTCCCGATTTCCATTTATGTATGGCCTGCCTGCAAAGTCAATGCGCTGCGCCTGCACCATTGTGCTTGGGTTCGGTTGGACGCTGCCGGGCGCCAGCAGTGTCAGTTGAATGTAGTTGCCGGATGCCAAGGGCAGCGACTCAATCGTCGTCGAGTCAACCACTGTGCTGAGCTGCGTCGTTTGCGTTTGCAATACAGGAGGTGCCGATGTCACTTCAACGGTTTCCGTTGCCGCTCCGACTTTCAACTGGAAATCCATCCGCGCAATCTGATTGAGCACCAGCGTAACCGATGACTGCATGGCGCTCTCAAAACCTTTTGTTTCCACTTTTACGTTGTACGTTCCGATCGGAATGCGAAGCAGATTGTAGATTCCGGAGTCGTTGCTTTTCGTCGTGTAGACCGTCCCGCGATTTACCTCCGTCGCGGTAACTGTCGCACCAGCGATGGCTGCGCCGGACGGGTCCGTCACCGTTCCGGTTATGGATGCCGTTACATCCTGGCTCCAGAGTGGCGTTGCTGTGGCAAACAAGGCCGCGATCAGAAATGCGGCCAGGGAAAACACAAGTGCGAAAGACCGGCACATCCGCTTCACAGGCACCTCCTGCCCAATTGTGCGAGAGGCTGCTATACCCCGAACCCTCCCTGCGTGGCACTGAGCTATATAGCACGGTTTCTTTGTTGTCAAGCAGAATTTTGCTTGCGTAGCAATAAAAACGTGCTATACGAGAGTTACGCGATTTGCAGGCCGCGATAATCCGCTATAGCAGTATCTATAGCGGGCGGGAGGCGCTCTATAGCGGGTAATAGAACCATGTAGGCCGCTCTATAGCGTGTGGTACACTTCCAGAAATCCATAGAGAGAATCAGGTCATACCGAACCGGCCGGAGATTGGATGAATACCAACCACCGTAATGGCGAGCCTGCCTACCGTCGAATCCAGAATTCGATCCGTAAACGCATCGAAATAGGTAGGTTGCATCCAGGCGACCTCGTCGAATCGGAACGCGAGCTTGCCAAAATCCACAAGGTCAGCCTGATGACCGCTCGCCACGCCCTCGCCGACCTCGCTCGGGAGGGCCTTGTCGAGCGCAGGCACGGTGCCGGCACCTTCGTCGCTCCTCCCAAAATCCACTTCAACAAGTTGATGAGCTATACCGAACAGATGTCCAGCCGGGGGCTGTCCGGTCGCTCGAAAATCGTCAGATTGAGTTCCAACGAGACCGACCCGGAAATCGCCGCCCGTTTGTCGCTGGCTTCGGCCAGCCCCCTTACTGTCGTTCAACGCGTGCGACTGGCTGGGGATGAGCCGTTCGCTCTCGAAACCTGCTACCTCTCTGCTGAAGAGTTCCCCGATCTCGCGAGTCCCAATTTGGAACGCGGATCGCTTTTTTCCACTCTCGAACGCGAACACGGGCTTACCCTTGCTTATGCTGACGAGGAAATTGACGCAACCGATGCCGATCAGCGAACGGCGGAACTTCTTTCCATTCCCCGGGGCACGTCGATGCTGCGAATTCGCCAGTTGATTTACTCCACCAAGGGGACGCCCGCCATCTACGTCGTGGGCCTCTATCGTTCCGGCAGGCACACTTTGATGATTCGGCGATTCCGTTAGCGACAGCATGGCGGTAATGGAAGGACGTTAGCGAATGCCAACAAAGGCAAGCAGCCAAGCCGCCGCAAACCGTGAGTTCCCTCACGCTATGCTGCGCGAAATTTACGACCAGCCGCGGGCGATTCGCGACACCATCCTCAACAACGTTCAAGGCGACGCTATCTTCCCGCGCGCCCTGGAACGTTTGGAAAGCGCGCTTCTCGCGTTTCGCAAAATCATCATCGCCGCCAGCGGCTCCAGTCGCAACGCCGGGCTCGCCGGCGAGATCATGATGGAGGATCTGGCGGGCGCCGCCGTGGACGTAGAGTACGCCAGCGAATACGGCTATCGCTCCACTCACGCCGGCTCCGACCCGATCGTCATCGTGATTTCGCAGTCGGGCGAGACCGGCGACACGACCGCGGCGTTGCGCGAGGCCCTGAACCGCGGTGCCCAGACCATCGGAATCTCGAATGTCGCGAACTCCACCATAACCCGTGAGGCCACCGCGTCCCTGCTCACCTTCGCCGGGCCCGAAAAGGCCGTTCCCGCTACCAAGAGCTTCACCACGCAATTGGCCATCCTGCATCTCTTTTCACTGTTTCTCGCCCGCCGGCGCGGCAGGATTACCTCCGAAGTGACGCGCGTTCATCTCGCCCGGCTCACCTCTGTTCCCGACCTCATCGAACGCAATTTAAACGCCTGGGACGCGGCCGCCTCCGAAGCCGCCGGTTTCTGCCGCAATGCCCGTTCGTTCTTGATTCTGGGAAGAGGCATACATTACGCGATCGCCCGCGAGGCTGCCCTCAAACTCAAAGAGCTTTCCTACGTGCAGGCCGAAGGCTTGCCGGCAGGAGAACTTCGGCACGGTCCTAACGCTCTCGTTGACAGCGACTTGACCGTGATCGCACTGGCCACTCACGACATCACGGATCCCGATTCGCTTCTGCGTTATCAGAAAACTCTGGACGTCCTTGCCTATGTGAAATCACACGGCGGGAAAGCGATTGCCGTCGCCGTCGAAGGCGACCGCGAGGTTGCTGGCTCCGCCGAGCGCGTGCTATTTGTTCCTCCTGCGCCCGAGCTCCTGCTTCCGCTGGTTGAGGTCGTTCCTCTTCAACTCTTCGCCTACCATTTTGCCGTGCTGGCGGGATCCGACGTGGATAGCCCCAGAAATCTGGTCAAGGCGGTCGTGAAGGAATGAGACGGAGTCCCCACTCACAGTTGACTCCTACCCGCAAATGCCTGCGAATAGAAATCGCCGTAAGTTGCTGAAAACAAAGCATTGGAAAATTTCTAGCCGCCAAAAGATCCGCCGTAACGCCTTCGCCTTTTCTTCGATAAAAAGCTATCTTCCGCCGTCGCTGGGAGAAGAGTTTGTTGATGCAGCCTGACCCCTGAGAACGCTATATAATGCAGCCCAAGCCTGCCCGGGTGGCGGAATGGCATACGCGGGGGACTTAAAATCCCTTGCCCTTACGGGCGTGCGGGTTCGAATCCCGCCCCGGGCACCATCATCGCGCGAAGGCGCTCGAATCTCGGCGTCCGTAATTCTCACTGCCGGCCGACGAGCCCACAGAGTGGGTTTCGCGGTTTGCGAACCCGTTTGAAGCAGCCGCGGGTCTCTTATTGCGCAAGACTTTGCACAGTTGCAAACGATTCCTTGCCTCCGACTTGCACCTTCTCCCCTAATTCACGCGATCCAAAAGGTTTAGGCATGTGATCAGCTGTCGGGACCAGGACGCCCGTGGCAGAGTAATTGCTCGAATTTGGCCGGAGAGAGTAATCCGCAAAAACTGAACGAATTATTTTCGCGCTTTCGTCGTGTGCGACGAACCTGCTTGGGGCGCGTTGTCCATTCCAAGGGGGCTGCTCATTCTGGGCCGAATTCTCCAAAGGAAACTGCGGCATGACTAAATCGATGACAAATGACAAAGGTCCCCTCATGAAACGAGCGGTCTTGCTGTTGGCTTTGGTGCTTCCTGTCTTGTCCGCATCGGCCCAGGTAAACGTGTTGACCCAGCACAACGACAACATGCGGACCGGGCAGAATACGAATGAGACGACTCTGACCACCAGCAACGTGAACTCCACCACTTTCGGGAAGCTTTTCAAGTCGGCGGTCGACGGCTATGTGTACGCCCAGCCGCTGTATATGCCGAGCCTCGCAATCGCGGGGGGCGCCCACAACGTTATCTTCGTGGCGACGGAAAACGATAGCGTCTATGCCTTCGACGCAGACAACGGCAGCCAGCTCTGGCATGCCAACCTGGTCGACGCCGCGCACGGAGGAGCGACAGGAGAGAAGGCGATACCCGTTGCGGACCTCGCTGCGGACTCCTGCAATAACATCAAGCCCGTAATCGGCGTCACCAGCACCCCGGTAATCGACGGCAATACGAAGTTGATGTATCTGGAAGCAAAGTCGGAACTTGGGAACGGTTCATTCATCCACCGCCTCCATATGCTCGACGTCACCACGGGAGCTGAAGTGCAGCCGGGGCCGGTCGTCATAACCGCGACCGTTGCCGGCACTGGAGACGGCAGTACCACCGTTACCTTCAATAACGCCACGCAATTAAGCCGCACGGGGCTTCTGTTGTCGAATGGAAACGTCTATGTCAGCTACGCCTCTCACTGCGACGCGGCTCCCTTTCATGGCTGGATCTTCGCATACAACGCATCCTCATTGGCACAAACGGCCGTTTTCCTATCCACGCCGAATGGCTCGGAAGGCGGTATTTGGAATTCTGGCGCGGGGCTGGCTGCAGACCCGAGCGGGAACATCTTCGCCGTTACGGGAAACGGGACGTTCGATTCGAAAGATTACGGCGACACCATTCTCAAGCTGAACCCGAGCACACTCGCTGTGACGGACTATTTCACACCTTACAATCAGGCAACCCTGAACACCACCGATGGCGACCTCGGTTCCGGAGGGATTCTTCTGCTGCCGGATCAGCCGGGCACCTTCTCCCATGAACTGATCGAGGCCGGCAAACGGGCCACGATTTATCTGATCAACCGCGATCAGTTGACAACCAACAATACTCATTATTGTTCCGGCTGCACCAGCGACACCGAAATCGTGCAGGAACTCACCTCGGCCGTGGGCGGGGGGCTCTGGAGCATGCCCGCGTACTGGAATAACAATGTCTATTTCTGGGGAGTCAACGATTTCCTGAGGGCATATGCCCTCAACAACGGCCGGTTGGCAACGTCTTCGACGCATTCCGCCTCCTCGCTGGCGTTCCCCGGCGCTACGCCTTCGGTGAGCTCAAACGGAAACACGAACGGAATCGTCTGGGCCATTGATTCCACCAAGTACGACACGGGCGCAGCGGTATTGCACGCTTTTGACGCCACCAATGTCACCCACGAGCTTTGGAACAGTTCTCAGGCGGCAAATAGCCGCGATAAGGCGGGGCTCGCCGTGAAGTTCACCGTTCCTACGATTGCGAACGGCAAGGTGTACATCGGGGCGCAGGGCGAGCTCGATGCCTACGGCTTACTTGGTTCGGGATCGGGACAGGCGGCCACTCCCACGTTCAGTCCGGCGCCCGGGACATACACCGCAGCACTGCCAGTGACGATTTCGGACGCAACAACCGGAGCGACGATTTACTACACCACGGACGGCACAACGCCAACGAATCAGTCCACAACGTATACGGGCCCCATTACGGTTAGCAGCACCGAGACGATCGAGGCAATCGCGACTGCCAGTGGGATGACGAACAGCGCCCTGGCAACTGCAACTTATACGATCCAATCGTCTGGAGGAAACACTTCCCCGAGCTTTGGCAACGGGTTCACCGCTTCCGGATTGACTCTGAACGGCGGCGGCGCGATCAGCGGCACGCGCCTGCGCCTGACCGACGGTGGAACAGGCGAATCGCGCAGTGCGTTCTTCACCAGCCCGGTCAACGTGCAGTCGTTCACCAACGATTTCAATTTCCAGCTTACGAATGCCAATGCAGATGGCTTCACCTTTACGATCCAAGGCAACAGCTCGACTGCTTTGGGCTCAGGTGGCGGCGGGCTCGGGTACAGCAGCATTCCGAACAGTATCGCAGTCGGGTTTCAACTGTACAGCTCGGTTCTAGGGAACAAGGCTGTGAGCCTGACGGGCTCTTGGACGAACGGAGCATCGCCCTCCGCAACTCCTGGTGTGAATACGACGGGCGTCAATCTTCATAGCGGCGACCTGATGAACGTACACATGACCTACGACGGGACAACCCTGATCTGGACCATTACGGATTCCACCACGGGGAAGAGCTTCACAGATTCCAGGGCGATTAACATACCGGCCCTGACCGGCAGTCTCGCGTATGTGGGGTTCACCGGAGGTACCGGCGGCCTGACAGCCATCCAGGACATAACGACATGGACCTTCACGCCCAGCTCGACTCCGCCGGTCGCCCCATCCATCACCACGCAACCCATGAACCAGACGGTTGCCGCGGGACAGACCGCCACTTTCTCCGTGATAGCCAGCGGGACAACTCCGCTCAGCTATCAATGGTCCAAGAACACAGGTTCAGGGTACGCGCCTATTTCCGGCGCAACTTCATCGAGTTACACAACACCGGCCACCACCCTGGGGGACAATGGAACTACGTTCGAGGTAACGGTCACTAACACCGTGAGCTCGGTGACGAGCAATCCAGCAACTCTCACGGTCACGAACTCTACACCTTCGATCAATTTCGGGGCTGGTTTCACTTCCACTGGCTTGACGTTCAACGGCGGCGCGGCGATCAGCGGAACACGCCTCCGCTTGACGGACGGCGGAACGGGCGAAGCAAGGAGCGCTTTCTTCAATGCTCCGGTCAACGTCCAGTCGTTCACCAACGACTTCAGCTTCCAGCTCACGAACCCCAATGCGGACGGCTTTACGTTCACTGTTGAGGGAAACACTGCTTCCGCCGTAGGGACAGGAGGCGGAGGATTGGGATACGGCACGAATTCGTCAGGCACGATTGCGGGCATTGGCAAAAGTGTCGCTGTGGGATTTCAGTTGTACAGCTCGGTCCTCGGAAACAAAGCCGTAAGCTTGACTGGGTCGTGGACCAATGGCGCTTCCCCTTCGGCGACACCGGGTACGAATACGGCAGGCGTGAACCTTCATAGCGGCGACGTGATGAACGTGCACATGACTTACGACGGAACGACCCTGACGTGGACCATTACCGATTCCACCACCGGGAAGAGCTTCACCTCGTCCGTCACAGTCAACATTCCGGCACTGGCCGGTAACACAGCATATGTCGGCTTCACCGGTGGAACGGGAGGCCTCACGGCCACTCAGGACGTTTTGACGTGGTCCTATACGTCCACGGCGAGCATCCAGCAAGTCGCGACGCCGACGTTCAATCCGGGGGCCGGGAATTACAACTCACCGCAATCCGTAATGATTTCGGATACGACCGGTGGCGCGACGATCTATTACACGACAGACGGGACGACACCAACTACCTCATCCACACAGTACAGCGGGCCGATCAGCGTAAACAGCACGGAAACAATCCAAGCGATGGCTACGGCCAGCGGCATGACGAACAGCACGGTGGCCCTGGCGACGTACACGATTCAGACGTCAGGAGGGAGTTCGCCAAGCTATGGGAGCGGGTTCACGTCCGCCGGAATGACGTTGAATGGCGCGACGATCAGCGGGGCAAGATTGCGGCTGACCGACGGTGGTGCGGGAGAAGCGAGAAGCGCCTTCTTCACCACACCCGTGAATGTGCAGTCCTTCACGAACGACTTCAGCTTTCAGCTTACGAACCCCAACGCGGACGGCTTTACGTTCACCATTCAAGGAAACACTGCTTCCGCAGTGGGGGCAGGAGGCGGAGGATTGGGCTACGGCACGAATTCGTCAGGCACGATTCCGGGCATCGGCAACAGCGTGGCGGTGGGATTTCAGTTGTACAGCACCGTTCTGGGAAATAAGGCCGTGAGCCTTACGGGCTCCTGGACAAATGGGGCTTCCCCTGCCGCAACCCCCGGCGCGACGACGACAGGCGTCAATCTTCACAGCGGCAACTTGATGAACGTACACATGACGTACGACGGAACGACGTTGGCATGGACGATCACAGATTCAGTGACGGGAAAGAGCTTTACGAAATCGGTCGTCATCAACATCCCCGCGCTCGCCGGCAATACGGCATACGTAGGCTTTACCGGCGGAACCGGCGGACTTTCCGCGACCCAAGACATCGCGACCTGGACATTCACGCCCGGCCCATGAGCGTCCCGTTCAACGTGGGCGAGGCTGACTCAAGCGGCGCGGTTTCGGAACGGAAGACTGGCTACGAATGGCTAGATGGACGGATCAACTCGCTGCCGAGGCTCCCGCGGGCGAGACGAGACGCCTCAAACTCTGTTGGAGCACAGCGGCGCCGTCGCTTTTTGCGACGAACGCTTCGATCCCCACGTCGCGAGCTGCTTCCTCCAATGTGGGTGTAACGAAGGAAGTAAACATCAGCAGATGAGTCCTGGGCATCAATCGCTTCAGTTGGCGCGCGGCTTCGATTCCGTTCATGACAGGCATTGAAAGATCCAGGACGACGATATCCGGCTTCGTTTGAGCGGCGGCGGAAATCCCCTCGGCTCCGTTGGCGGCCTCGCCGCACACCTGCCATTCGAGGTCGTGCTCGATCGTCCAGCGGACGCTCTGCCTCACATAGGCGTTATCGTCAACGATGAGAACCCTCAACTGCACGAATGCGTACCCCGTCCGTGGATTAAGTGCTGTCTTTCCTCTGCAAGAAGTCTCTCGAATAGTTGAGATAGCAGCCATAGGGTATTCCTTGTAGGTTCTTCGAACTGTTTCGCGTAAGTTGCGTTTCTTCCGCTGCCTATGTCTCCTACGTGTTTCTCGCGGCAACTCTACCGAAGATTCGAGATAACGCCCGCGTTGTCCGCCGGTCGAGAGCTTTTTGTCGCGGTGCGCGCGAGAAACGAAGCTCGAGCGGCTCGAAAGGGAAGGCAGAAAAGGATATTCCGGTCATGCCAGCCCGATTCGCGAACCGCGCTCGCGCGGCAGCGGGTTTTGTCGCAAGGCCCGAAGCGACTGCGCCATATCGAAAAATCTGAACAAAAGCGCTTCGCCACGGGGTAGAATCGCGGCGCTTTTTTGCGGAGGATTGGGTGAGACATCGATTGGCAAATTTCATTCTGCGTTCGGCAATTCTGTTCGTGCTCGTTTTCGCTTTTGTGCCGGTGGTCCCGGCGCAAACTTTGAAGCCGGATACGCTAAAGGGCATGAAATGGCGCCTGGTAGGACCATTCCGCGGCGGGCGCGCGCTCGCTGTCGCCGGGATCCCGGGAGACGCGAATACCTATTATTTCGGAGCCGTTGCGGGAGGCGTGTGGAAAACGACGAGCGGCGGCCTCCAGTGGACGCCAATCTTCGACAAAGAACCTGTTTCGTCCATAGGCAGCATTGCTGTGGCGCCGTCGGATCCGAACGTCATCTATGTTGGAACCGGCGAAGCCTGCATTCGCGGAAATATTTCATTTGGCGACGGCGTCTACAAGTCGGTTGATGCCGGCAAGACGTGGACGCACATTGGCCTGGACGATACCCGGCACATCGGCCGCGTGATCGTGGACCCGCACAACTCCGACATCGTTTTTGTGGCGGCGCTTGGGCATGCCTATGGATCGAACGAGGAACGCGGCGTTTTCCGTTCGACGGATGGAGGAAAGCACTGGGACAAGGTTCTCTATAAAGATCAGAAGACCGGCGCGATCGACATTACCTTCGATCCCGGCAATTCCCACATCCTTTACGCGGCGCTGTGGCAGGCAGTCCGCACTCCGTGGAGTCTCGATAGCGGCGGGCCGGGCAGCGGACTCTACAAATCCAGCGACGGCGGCGCAACGTGGAAGGAACTGAAAGGCCATGGGCTGCCGGAAGGCGTTTACGGCCGAATTGGAGTCGCTGCTGCGCCGGGCGGCGAGCGCGTGTACGCATTGATCGAAGCCAAGGAGGGCGGACTATTCCGTTCCGATGACGCCGGCGACAGCTGGAAGAAAATCACCGCCGACCATCGTTTCACGCAGCGCGCCTGGTACTTCACTCATATCTTCGCCGATCCGAAGAACGCGGACGAAGTCTACATTCTGAACACGGGAATGTACCGTTCGACCGACGCCGGAGCGACGTTCAGCACAATCAACGCGCCGCACGGCGATCGTCACGGGCTCTGGATCGACCCGCTGGACACCGACCGCATGATCGAAAGCGATGACGGTGGAGCGACCGTGACGGCGGACGGCGGAAAAACATGGACCACCGAAGATAATCAACCTACGGCGCAGTTCTATCACATCGCAACCGACAATCGGTTCCTTTACCGCCTGTATGGCGCCCAGCAGGACAACTCGACTGTTTCCATCGCGAGCCGCAGCGACCGCGGCGCGATAACCGGCGCCGATTACTACGAAGTAGGCGGAGGCGAAAGCGGATTCGTTGTGCCTGACCCGCGCAATCCGGACATCGTGTACGCGGGCTCGTACGACGGGCTCATCACGCGATTCGACAAAAAGGACGGCCAGGAACAGGACATTTCCGCCTGGCCGCTCAATCCGATGGGACACGCAGCGGCGAAGCTGGTCCACCGGTTCCAATGGACGGCGCCAATCGCGCTCTCCCCGGAAGACCCAAACGTCATCTATCACGGCGGCGAAGTGCTCTTCAAATCCACCGACGCCGGGATGAGCTGGACGGCGATCAGCCCCGATCTGACGCGCAATGACAAAAGTAAGCAGCAATCGAGCGGCGGTCCCATCACGCAAGACAACACCAGCATCGAGTACTACGACACGATCTTCGCCATTGCCGAATCCCCTCTGGAGAAAGGCCTGATCTGGGTAGGAACGGACGACGGACTGGTTCAGCTCACGCGCGACGGCGGGAAGAACTGGTCGAACGTGACGCCGAAAGACCTGCCCGAGTGGAGCATGATCAGTTTGATTGATCCGTCCCCGCACGATGCCGGGACCGCGTACGTCGCCGTGGATCGTCATCGGCTCGACGACTTCAAGCCGTACATTTACAAGACCACGGAATATGGCAAGCAGTGGACGAAGCTGGTCAACGGGATTCCCGATACCGCATACGTTCACGCGGTACGCGAGGATCCCAAGCGCAAGGGGCTCCTCTATGCCGGAACAGAGACAGGAATCTATGTTTCCTACGATGACGGCGCGAACTGGCAATCGCTGCAAATGAATCTGCCGCAGACCCCGATTGACGACCTGATTGTCCACGATAACGATTTGGTGGTTGCAACGCACGGCCGCGCCTTCTGGATCCTCGACGACATCACGCCTCTGCGACAACTGCAAGCAAGTACCCAGGATGAGGATGTGAAGTTCTTCGCGCCGGAGGCTGCGTACCGGACTCGCATCTTCTCTTTTCCCTTGCGTGGCGAGAGCGCGGGCGCCAACCCACCTTCGGGTGCAATCCTCGACTATTGGTTGAAGGATGCGCCGAAAGATGAAATCAAGCTGGACATCCTCGACGCGAAGGGCAACGTGATCCGGAAATTCTCGAGCAAGAAGCCCAAGCAGGAGGAAGGAGCGGAGGAGAATCCGTTCCGGCGCGGGGGTTCTGAGACGATTCCGGCGGAGAAAGGGCTGAATCGCTTCGTCTGGGATCTTCGCTACGAACCGGCGACGAAGGTTCCGGGACTCGTTGTCTGGGGAGGCTCGGGCGCGGGCCCGTTTGCCGTTCCGGGAAAATATCAGGCCAAGCTCATTGCCGCGGGCAAGGACTACACCGTTTCTTTCGAGATAAAGGAAGACCCGCGCGTGCCGGTTACACAGGCCGGCCTCGAAAAGCAGCTCGAATTGGGACTGAAAATCCGCGACCGCCTCAGCGAAGCGCACAAAGCCGTTAATGAAATGAAGGAAGTGCAGGCGCAGATCGCTGCGCTGAAGAAGCGCGTTGGCGATGAGTCAAAAGCGAAGCCTGCCGTTTCCGCAGCCGACGATCTCAACAAGAAAATCGAATCAATCGAAGCGGGACTCGTTCAGTTGAAGTCGAAGTCGGGCGAAGACTCGCTCAACTTCCCGATCATGCCGGCCGATCAACTGCAAGCGCTGCTGAGCACGGTTGACGGCGCCGACACCGCGCCGACGGCACAGTCTTATACCGTATACGACCGCCTGAACGGAGAAATCGCGCCGCCGCTCGAACAGTGGTCGCAAACAAAGAGCAAAGACTTGCCCGCGCTGAACAAAGAGATATCGAAGGCGGGGATTTCGATCATCGCGGTTACGCCTTCGAAGGAGGATTAGCAGGTCGTACGCTTACGAGGGGCCCAGCGAATGCAACCCGGAGCGAGCCCCTCGGGCCCTTCTGCGCGACTGCGGCAATGATGGTTTGCGCGCGCCTCTCGCGCTATGATTTTTGAAGATGGGAAATGACTCCACAGGCTTGAAACACGCCCTGACGTACTGGATTGGGGAAGGCGCTGGTTGGCTGCTGCGACGCGTCGTGAGCGGCCTGGCAGCGACTAAAATCACCCCGAACACGTTCACGTTCCTGGGGATGGCAGTGAACGGCTGGGCTGCGGCCCTCTTTGCCATGGGGGAATTCCACCGCGCGGCCGCGGTGCTGTTTCTTGCCGGGTTTCTGGACATGGCCGACGGGCAGGTGGCGCGCCGCATCGGGCGCGTCACTGCGTTCGGCGCATTCCTCGATTCCACGCTCGATCGTTATTCCGACTTGGCGCTGTATATGGGTCTGGTCGTCTATTACACGCTGATCGGGCGCACGTTCTACATGGTTTTGGCCGCGGTGGCCATGGCCAGTTCGTTCATGGTGAGCTATTCGCGGGCGCGCGCAGAGTCGTTGATTCCCTCCTGCAAGGTCGGATTCATGGAGCGCCCCGAACGGCTGGTCCTGCTGATCATCGGCGGGGCGTTCGCCAAAATGGCGCCGGTCCTGTGGGTGATCGCGACGCTCTCAACCACGACGGTGATTCATCGCGTCGTCTATACCTGGAAAGAACTGCGCGACGGACATGGCCTGCCGGAACCTGAGGTCACTCAGACCGCCTGAGGTGCTTTCTCTTCCCGGAACGATTCGTCCACCGGCGCAGCCACAATTTCCTGAACACGCTTCCGCAAAGCCTCGACCTCTGCGGGCGCGAGCCGGGAGGTCTCGATCGTGTCGTGCAAGTAGACGGTGATCTTGCCCGGATACAACATCCAGTTCCCTGTTTGAAAGAATTCGTATGAGCCGACGATGCTCATCGGCACGACAGGAATTCCGAACCGCTGCGCGATCCGGAAAATCCCCTTCTTAAAATCGTGAACGCGGCCATCGCGTGTTCTGGATCCTTCGGCAAACGCGATGAGACTGACGCCGGAATCCAGGGCCTGTTTGGCTCGCAGAGTCATTACTTCCAGCCCCTCGCGTGAAGGAGTGTCGGGTACGGGAATGTTTCCGAAGCGGCCCATCATCCATCCATAGATCGGAACTTCGAAGTGCGATTCCAGCTCGAATCCACGAACGAACTGCGGAATCGCGGAATAGATGACGAATGGGTCAAAGATGTTGACGTGGTTGCAGACAAAAATACTCGTCTGCCGGGAATCGAATCCCGCCGCCCGCTTCACCTCGAATTTTACCCCGGCAATGCGCAGAATGTTGCGGAAGAAAACGCGCTGCGGCCTGTCGTTCTTGCTCGGATCGACGAAAATCCCGAGAAACACGAGGAACGTGCAAACAACCGCGAAATGAACTCCGCTAGCGGCCCAAAGCAACGCCGACCGAACCGTCAGATAGATGTTCTTCACCGCGAATACTTTCTCATACGAACACATCCAGCGCGCCAGGAAGAATTTCAAGCGAACGGCACCGGAGCCGGAGAATTTCACCGTCCACCAGCACGTTCACCGGAGCCTCCAGCTCGAAATCCACGCGGCTAACGGAGGCGCGCGCGGCCAGCGGATGGTTGATATGCGTCCCGGTGAACAGCCGGGGAAACGTACGGATCAGGCCGAGCCGGCCGATTGGACTCCATCGGACATATTCAATTTGGCCGTCGGCCGGATCCGCTTTCGGCGCGATCATCATTTTCCCGCCCGTGAATTTGCTGTTGTTGAAGGAAAGAAAAAGACAGGGGCGGCGGTCCCATTGACCGGCCCCATCCAGGCGGTGCGGAAAAGCATGATACTCGAGTCGAGCGAGGCGCGTGAACACGCCAAGAACGTAGCCGGGCTGGCCGCCCCTTTTGAAGCGCCGGTTCGTCAGTTCTCCCACGTCTGCCGGAAAACCGAGGCTCACGAGATTCAGAGAATAAATTTCGCCGCCATCGTGAACCAGGCGGATCAAGTCGCAGGCGCGATGGCTGCGATTTTCTATCGCATCGATCGTGTGCGCAAATCCCCGGGACGTGAAATCCTTCAGAAAGGAATTCCCTGTACCAAGTGGAAGGATTGCAAGCGCAGGACGCTCGCCCGCGAGCGCCTGGGGGAACAGTCCATTAACGACCTCGCAGGCCGTTCCATCACCGCCCACCGCGAGAAATTGCGTGAATCCCCGATCGTAGGCCTGCCGTGCCGCCTCGATCGCATCTCCCGCCGCCGTTGTCCGGGCGATTTCCAGATCTACACCCGTTTGGCGGACGAGGTTCAGCGCCGAATCGGCGAGCCGGCCGCAACGGCCTCCACCGGCCGCCGGGTTAATGATGGCGAAGAAGCGCAGGTTCATCGGACAGGTTCATCGGACAGGATTTCGAACTTCAGTTCATGTCATGTCAAGCTACAAGGGCACTATCGAACCGCGGCTCGCGTTTGCTCGAATTTGTTCCGCCAGCTCGGCTCGCCTGATTTTCATTGAAGCCGTCCGTGGAAAGTCGCTGTTCCAGACCACGTATCCGTGCACTCGTTTGTAATTGAGGAGCCGGCGGTTGCATTCCAAGAGTTTTGCGACGATTTCATCGGTGAACTGCTGCCCCTGGTCCAGACGCACGATAATCACGAGCTGCTCGCCCAGCATCGAACGGGCAGGCCAGAGATAGTTCGCCGCGAACACGCAGAATTCCTTGACCGGAGCGCGCTCGAACGCCGATTCGATGTCTTCGGGATAAATATTCTTCCCTTCCTCGGTGACGATCATGTTCTTCTTGCGGCCGAACAGTTGCAAATGGCCGCTCGCGTCGATTCGGCCCAGATCTCCGGTCATCAACCAACCGTCGACGATTGTTTCGGCGGTCAACTCCGCGTCGTCAAGATAGCTCGCCATGATTGTTTCGCTCTTCGCGGCCACCTCGCCGATGCCCTCGGCATCCGGCTCCAGGATACGAAGTTGAACGCCCGGGAGCGGTTTTCCCACCGTGTCCGCGCGAAACGGCTTCAGATCGTTTACCGTGAGCACGGTACACGCCTCGGTAAGCCCATAACCGTTGGCGACCGGAATTCCCAGGTCGTAGAAAAATTGCAGTGTGGCCGGCTCGATGAATGCGCCTCCTGTGATCAGGGCAAGCAGTTCACCGCCGAACGCTTTGTGCACTCCGGGCAATAGCATGCGGCTGAGCCGCAGATTTGGCCGGTTGCGCGTCAGTCGTTTATTCACAGCCGTTGACGCGCCGAGCATGGCCCGCTTCCACCTTGGCAGAGCGTTGAATTTGTCGCGCAGGCCGCGCTCCAGATTCTTGATAATCGCGGGAACCAGCGTCACATAAGTGATGCGGTAGCGCGCAAATGCCTCGCGCACGAATTCAGGACGAAGCGTGCGAAGGTGCACGACGCATGCCCCGCAGACAAACGGCCCGATGAAGCCCACCATGAAATCAATAGCGTGATTCGTTGGCAGAATGCTCAGGTAGCGAACTCCGGGCCAAAATGGATACCAGGCTGTTAGCGCCTTGCACTGTTCCAGGTAGCTCCCGTGCGTCAGCAGGCACCCCTTGGGCCGGCCGCCGGTTCCGGAGGAATAAACGACGCACGCCGTGTCCTGGCGCCGGCGGGGCGTAAATTGCGGTTCGCGCGCGTCCAGGAAGTCCTCCCAGCGATACGCTCCTGAAAGTTCCGCGCCGGCCGGCCCTTCCGTAACAAGCACAAACCGAATTGCCATGCTCCTGACGGCGGGCGATTTCGCGATGTTGCGCCAGATGGGATACTCGACGACAAGAAATTCCGTCTTCGAGTGCGCCAGAAGCCTTAATTGCTCGTCCGCCGCGAGTTTATAGTCCAGCGGAACGAGAACGCCGCCGCAGACAAAGATCGCGTACGCGGAGATCAGCCATTTCGACTGATTCGTCATAATGATGGCGGCGCGCGTGCCCTCTGCCAATCCTGCCCGTTGCAGTGCGCTGGCCAGAGGCAACGCTGCTTGTTTGAACTGACTATACGTGAGGCGAGCGTTCTCGCGGTCGCGATCCGCTTCGATCAGGCAAGTTTCGTTGGGCCAGCGGTCCAGCGCCGCGCTCAGCGCTTCGCCCAGTGAGTTGTATTTGTCAAGATCCAGCATCACAGGCGGGCGTGGATGCGTTCGGCAAGCGTGCGGAAATCGGAGACGCCCTGGAGCTCATAATCGGGCAGTTCAATGTGGAAGTGCTGTTCAAGACGCGTGAGCAAATCGAGCGCCTGAAGACTGTTGATTCCCAGTTTCCTGAAAAAATCGTCGTCGGGACTCAGCTTGCCCGGTGCGACGTTGAAATGCTTCGCCGCAAGCTGAAGAATCTCGTCCGTTGTCTTGTCGAGCGTCGGCATTGGCCCCTTATCTTGCCACAAACCTGGAACGCCGGCACGGGGAGGTCCCCCAGACGGCGTCTACTCGATACAGCTCTCGAGTAGAAACGACCGTAACTCCATGAAAACAAAGGGCCCCCAAATTTCTACTCGACAAAGGATCCGCGCTACACCCTTCGTCGTTTCTTCGCCTTTTGGGCCCTCTCCCCTCAGGGCAAGTATGGGAGCGGATCGGTGCTCTCGACGAACCGGCGCAAGCCGGCCTCAACTGCGGGGCGAGTGAAAAGCTCGCAGAAGATGTCTGTCTCCCGCTGAAGCTCCTCCCGCGGAATCGCCTTGATGAAGCGCTTGGCGGCGGCCGCCGTTTCGCGGTCGAACTTGTTGATCTGCGCGGCGGTTGCGCGCGCCACGCGAAGAACGTCGCCTTCCGCCGCAACCTGACTGACCAAACCGGCCGATTGCGCTTTCTGCGCGTTGATGCTGCGCCCCGTGAGCAGCAGGTCGCGAATCACCGCATTTCCAAGGTCCCGCTTCAGACGCGGAATTCCGCCAAAACCGGGTATCAAGCCCAGGCGCAGCTCGGGAAAGCAAAAGCGCGCCATTTTGTCCGCGATGATCAGGTCGCAAGTAAGGGCCAGCTCGAAGCCGCCGCCAAAGGCAATTCCGTTGACCGCCGCAATGGTTATCAGCGGGCTTTCGTCGATTGCGTTCATCACGGCATGAATTCGCTCGAGAAAATCGCGCACTCCCCTCGCGCGCGCCTCCGCAGCGACTTTCTGCGATTCGCGATACAACTCGCGCAAATCGGCCCCGGCACAGAAGCCCTCTTTGCGAGCGCTCGACACAATCAGCGCGTGCGCATCTTTGACCACCTCGATTTCAGCGACGAAGTGCTCGAGCTCTCCAAGCGTCACCGTGCCGATCTCGTTGCAAGGCGCGCAATCGAGCACAACTTCGATCACGCCCTGCTTCAGTTGCCAGGAGATAGCTTTGCCTCGGAAGGGTTTCATGAGGATTTCTTCTGGTACATCTCTTCGATCTGACCGGCGCAGCGGGCGGCGATCGCGTCGCGCTTCAGCTTGCCCATGGAGGTCAACAAGCCGGCCTCGATGGTGAATGGCGCGTCCAGAATGCGGAAGGCTCGAATCTGTTTGTAATGTGGCAAGCTGGCATTCACTGCGTCAATCGCGGATTGCACCGCGGGCGCCTTCAGGCCGTTCGAGCCGTTTGTGGTCAAGAGAACGCCGAGCGAGCTGCGCCGGTTACCGACAACCACCACCTGCTGGGCTTCCGGCAATCGTTTCGCCAAGTCGTTTTCTATCGGCTCGGGAGCTACGTTGTGGCCCGAATTGAGAATGATCAGATCCTTCGCCCGGCCCGTAATGCGCCAGTTGCCAGCGGCATCCGGTTCGCCCAAATCGCCGGTGTGAAACCAGCCTCCTTCGAGAGCTTTCGCGGTCTCGGCAGGGCGCCGCCAGTACCCGGGAAAAATGTTGGGCCCGCGGACAAGGATCTCGCCGCTTTGCGAAGCCATCATTTCGACACGGGGAATTGCCGGGCCTACGCGTCCCGGCACGACCCGATGTGGGTCATCGAGGGTGCAAATGGCGGTGGTCTCAGTCAAGCCGTAGACCTGCAGCACGGGAATGCCGAGCATCATGAAGAAAAGCTGCGTCTCGATCGACAGCGGCGCAGACCCGCAGATAAGCGCCTTCAAGTTCGGCCCGACTACGCTTTTGCGAATGGCTGGAAATACGGTGCGATTCGCCAGTATCAGCCCAAGCGAATCGAGCGGCGCGCCTCTGCCGTTGCGGCGAGCGAAATATGCGCGCTCAGCGCGGGAAAACACCCTTGCGGCAAAGCCTGCGCGGTTGTGAATCGTCTCCTCGATTTTTCTCCGAACGCGTTCCAGAAAGATGGGGACGTTGATGAAATAGTTCGGTTCGGCAAGCTTAAGCTCCTCGGAGAGCTTCGACAAATCCGTCGAAAGGATCAGGACGCTGTTGCGCGAAAGCGCAGTCAATAAAAGAATCCAGGATGCAGCAAAGCAGAACGGCCCGTAGTGGAATATCCGGTCGGGCGCGCCAATGCGATTCTCCCGGCTCCCCATCAATTCGTCGAGACGTCCGTTCGTACACGGCAGCATATGGTTCACGTTGCCTGCATTCAAGATGACGCCTTTCGGCTCGCCGGACGTTCCCGACGTATAGATAATCGCGAGCGCGTCCGAATCTGCGTGATGATACGGAGCTGCCGCACCCGGTTCGGCAGTCAAAGCGCCGTCGCCTCCGAATACGGCTTCGCTTGACGCGATAGGCGGAGCGGATGGCAAACGCGTCCGGATTTCCTCCGCGAGAGCAGGGTCGGAGCAGAAAATCCGGGCCGGCTCACAATCCTGGAGCATCGCGGCAAGTTCAGCGGGCGACTGGCGGACGTAGAGCGGCACTACACAGATTCCCTCGGACATCAACGCGAGATCGAGCGCGGCCCATTGGAAGCTGTTCGCTGCAAGCAAGACGCAGCGGTCGCCTTTGCGCAACGATTGCTCGACCAGGAATTTCCGCACTCGAGCGATCTGCGCGAGAAAATAGGCGCCCGAGAAGTTCACGACCTGCGTTCCGCGTATTTCCGCCAGAACGGGCCGTTCGCCGGCGCGCTGGAGGCGATCGAAGATATTTTCCAGAAAGGTCATTCAAGCCGGCCGCTGTTCAGAGAGATATTGGACCCGCGCTGTATTGGTTCGCCATCGCACTCGCTTCAGGCAAGAGCGGACTCGTGCCGTTCGATCAGGGCGCGCAAAAGAGAGCTCAACGGCGGAAGGTAATCCTCCCAGCTCAGAACACCCCGCCGAATCGGGAACTCGGGATACGTGCGCGCAACCTGCTCCTCGAAATACGTCCCCATGCGAGCCATCAGTTGTAGATTCCGCGCAACGATTCGCCCCATCGCGCAGCGGACCTGGTCCGCATTCGCATCCAGCGCGCGAAGGACATCGGGTATTTTTTCCTCGAGTTCCGCGTCGTCCACGGTCAGCAGGAAATTCTCATGACCGCGTTCGCGCATGAGATTGCGGATGCGCTCGTCCATCGTTACTCCGGCCGAAGGCACCTCAGCGGGCATGGACGTGACAATGGCATGGTACCGTGACGAGAGGATGCGGTCGCACGCTCGCAATATGCTCACCAGTTCGAACATGTTGTACCGATCGGAGGTGAACGCGGGAACGCCTCCCATTTTATCCGACACACGTTCGCAGGCATCGCGATCGAGCATCTCCATCGCGATCAGGATCGGAAAAGCTGCGCGATCTTTCAGGTACTTTTGCACTCCGTTTGCCATGGACGAGAGATAACGTTCGTAAGCCGAATCCACGTCCCTCCCTGAGCGATGAAAATAAATCGTGCGGTAGTAGCTTTTCTTATAGGCCCCGCATGCCGAGTGCGCCAGCCATTTCCTCAAGGACGGCTTCACCGGCCAGAAAAAGGGATTGATGGGACAAATCGCCAGCACGGGCGCGACTCCGTCCCAGCCGGCATCGAGGAGTTTTCTTCGGCCGAACTCCGGCCCCAACGGCTCAAAGGTCCACGCTGTATCGGTGCCCAGTTCCGAGCGGATTCCCAGCTTGCCGAGCACCTCCTGGGATTCCGGATTGCGGGTGACGATGAAAGAATCGCGGCAGAACCGCTTGCACATTTTTTGCAGGAACGGGTCCATCGCACCTGCTTCGCCGCCGTAAGCGATACTCAGCTTATTTTGCGCGGCAGCGATGCCAAGCGCGCCGATCGTCATGTTTGTGAGGGCGTTGGCAAACTTGCTTTTGAACATCGAGCCTTCGCAAGCGACGACACCGTGCTGCCGCCGGATCTGCGAATGAAGAAAAGGAGGGTAAACGTCCGGCAGATGCACCTGGGACGCGCCCTCAAAATAACCCTGCGTGAATTTGAGATTCTGCGACATCACGCAGACTTCGACGTTTTCCTGTCCAAGAATCCGCCGGATCTGCCGCACGATCTCCTGGACGCGCACATCCGCTCCGGTATTGCGCGCACCATTGTAAGTCGCAAGAAGCAGCTTAAGCTTGCTTCCCGGTTTCCAAGCATCGCCCGCACCGAGCATCCACTGGAATTTATTGAGCTCGATGATCGCCGCAACCCAGAGTTCGAGGACGATATCGGCGTCAAGCATCAGCATGCGTCCTGATTCGCTGCGCGCGCAGGCCAACCGGCATAGGGGTAGGTGAAACGATTTTCGCGGCTGAAGCGCAGCAAGGGATAGCAATACTGCGAGAAAGGAGCGGGCCGGCGGCCCATCTCGGCGACGACTCGCGTATTGTCGAACACCGTGTTCCAGATCAGATAGGGCAAGAAGACTTTCAGCAGAGTGGCCAGACCGCCGACCTTCCCCGCTCTTCCCGCAAGCGCACTCACAATTTTCGACGAAGGCGTTTCAAGGCTGGGCGCAAAAATGGGACTTCGCTTGTCCTGGGCCCTTGCGAGAGCGTCCGTCAGGGCGGCGAACGTCTCGGAATCTACGCCGGACGACAGATGGTAGGTGTCGTGCGCGGGATTCGGTTTCTGGTGCAAACTTGCGATCGCATCCGCGACGAAATCAACGGGCACGATATCGATTTTATCGCCCGGGGAAAACGGAAGAACCGGGAGTCCGGCGAGAAAAACGAACGCGCGCACCATGTCGAACTGATTCGTTTCGGGGCGCCGGCTGTCGCCCAGGACGATGCTCGGACGAAATATGATGAACGGAATCCCGGCGAGCAGCTCGCGGATCATGTGTTCGCAGAACTTCTTAGTTCGCGCGTAGGGATCGTAATCGGAAAGGCTCCAGTCGATCGCCGCTTCTTCCCGAATGACTTCGTCCGCGCGCCGTCCCGCAACGGCGACCGTGCTGACGTGACTGAAGCGCCGCAGCCCGTGATGATCGCGAGCACGCGCGGCCAGTTGAATCACCTCGAGCGTGCCGCGCAAATTGACGTTGAGACAGCTTTTTTCGGATTTTCGGTTTAGGGAGGCTGCACAGTGAATCACCGAATCGGTTGTCTTCACCAAGCGAGCGTATTCGTCATTTCCCAGTGCGAATTCTGTGCTGGTGATGTCGCCGAGAAAGACGCGGATCCGCGATTGGAGGAGACTCTCGAACCGCTCGAAGTCCATGTGCAACTGGAGCGCGCGCCACAACCGTTCTCGCGCTTCCTGAAGGTCGCGGGCGCGCACAAGAAGATTGAGCGGGTCGGAATGACCCGCGAGCAAATTTGCGGCCACGTGGGCGCCGATGTAGCCGGTCGAGCCCGTCAGAAAGATAGACACGGTTTTGGAGTTCTAACCCGCCTGGCCGGAAATGCTTTCGGGTTCCATTACAACGCTTTCCGCCCGCACGACCAGGGGCACATTTCTGCGCGGTCGCGTCTCCGGCTGGCGGCCTTCGAGGAGAGGATAGCACCACTTGCGCAGCGCCGGAATGTGCACGTTGATCCAATAATTCCACCAGTCGAGCGAGCGCACGTCGTAGCCGAAGCTCGCGCGCTCCTCCGGAATGAGGGTTGCGCTGAGCCTCTCGATATTGGCCGCTTCGAAGACGTGGTCGTTGAGCAGGATGAAGGGTTCGAATAGTTCGATTAGTTTGATTACCTTATCCAACTCACGCTCCCGCCGCGCCAGCGGCGGCCGAATGAACGGAATCCCCTGCACGCTCCGGTTGATTGCCTGCACAACCGCCCTCTGGGCGGGCGCCGACAGTTTCTCATAGCGAGCCTTGGAGACTGGAATGGCATCGAATTTAGCGCGCATACGGTGCTGGAAACCATTCTGGGCGCGATAAAACTTGCGATGTCCGAGTCCCGTGAGCTCGATGGACCGGCGCATATCGCAAGGATTCGTGACGGAGCTGGCCATCTGGTATACGGTCGCATGGCGTCGCGAAACGAGGGCGGCGGCGACGAGGGTCATGCCCCGGCAAAGAAGGTCAACGGGGATCAGATCGAGACACTTCTTCTCGTTCGTCGGAAGCTGGCGAAAGAAAGTCCCCAACAAATATGACAGCGACGCAGACGTGTTGACGCCCTCATTCCATCCGAGGAATGGCTTCTCGATGGACGATTCGACGATCGCCGGACGGACAATCGCGATCGCCGCGCGCGGGTTAGCGTCGAGAAAGTCTCGAATCAACGACTCGGCGAGACTCTTGGTAAACGTGTAGGTGTTTGGCCACCCGAACTCGCTGGCACGCTCCATCCCGGCATTCGTAAGTGATTGACGAACCCAACGGACACGGTTCTTGCGAACCTGGTTCTCCAACGCGGGACCTTGCAGGTCTTTGGCCGCGTGCTCATTTCCGAGCGCCGCCCGGCGCAGTTCCTCGCCAACTTCCTCCGTTTCAGCGCGCGATTCCGCCTGGCGAACGAGATCCTCGAGCGATTTCCACTCGGCTGCGGCATGAAAACCGGGCACAGCCCGAGGCGTATAGTTCTTCGGAAGCTCTTCGAAAATTCGCCCGTCCCGGCGCCCGGCTACGTAGCACGTCGAAAGATGGAGAAGCGCTGCGTGATCGCACTGGCGAAGGAAATCCAGCAGATGGGCAGTCGCGCGGACATTCGTGGCCAGGGCGTCGCGCAGGTCCGGATTAAAATCTGTCAGACCTCCGCTGTTGATGATTACGTCCACATCGCGGATCATTGATTGCCGCACATCGCCAGGCACGCCGAGCCCCGGCTGGGTGACGTCTCCTTCGACGACTTCGACTCTCTCGCGCAGAAACTTCGCCAAATTCGATCCGTGCTTTTGCGCGAGGGATTCGAAAACCGGCGATTCCTCGACGAGCTTTTGAAACCGCTCGAGCGATGTCTTCGAGCGATGAGGCCGGATCAGCAAATAGACCCGGCCGATTTCTGGAAGATCCTCGAGCAGATTTGCGAGCCACACCTTGCCGATGAAACCAGTCGCACCGATAAAGAGAACGGTCTTGCCGCGCAGAGACGCACGAACCGAAAAGGGCTCCAGCGGCTTGTGCGAGTTGAAATGGATAAGCGGTGGTTGCGCCGGACTTAAGCGGCTGCCGACCGGCTGAATCGCTTGATCCAGCCCATCTGGACTTTTTTGAAATCGGAGATCGCTCAGCAATTTCACTCGGGACCGCCGGCCGTCGGGCGCGTTACCCGAGAACCGCGCAAAGGGTCCGCGAGGACGGATCACGGGATCACGTAAGCGGCCGGTTGCGATGCCATCGCGGAAATCAAGCCGATTGCAGATGATCTCGCTCACCCCGAGGTAATTCGCCAGGGGCTGCATGATGTGGTCGAGCCCCTGACTGACTAGCACGACGCGTTCACCAGACTGGACAACTTCTTCGAGCTTTTCGCGACCTTTCTGTTTCAGGCGCGGCTTCAGTTCGTATTCGAAATATTCTTCCCCGAGCAGGTCCAAACGATCGCGACTGACGCCGCGCAGCACCATGTGCAGCAGCCGCGTGGCGAACGATCGATTGGTCAAATAAAACAGGGGGCGCCCAAGGGCCAACACACCCATGGCGCTGCGGCGGGCCCAGCGCTCGAGAAAGGTTTGCGCGTTCCAACTGAAGAAGGCTACCGGTCTTACGGCCGTCAAATTAAGCAAGCTGCCTTCAATCCGCCAGAAGACAGGAGCGCGATTTAAACGCGCCTTTCCGGACGCGTCGCCCGTTTGCGCAGCGGAACCGGATTCAACCGTATGGGCCTGTGTCATCTTGTTTGGAGCGGAAAATAACACGCCTTCAAAATACCTAACATGCCGGCAGCACCCAAACAAGCAGGCGAACTACCGACTCAATGCCGCGCCGATTCCGGATATCGGAAGAGATACACTGGTCCAGCGGGACCGGCAACGCCGCGCGTATTATATTCGACTTGCCACTGCAAATGGCGATCGTCTGACGGGTAAGCGACTCCAGCCGGATAGGGGTATGGAGTAAGGGTATGGAAGGGCAGCGGCGCCACGGTATCGCCATCGGCGGCATAAAAGTCCATGTCTTTCGCGAAGCCGTTCGCATAGAAGAAGTAGTCGCGTGTCCAGCCGGGCGGAGGGACCGGCAGTTTCGTTGCGTCGAAACTAACAGCGACTTCATCCCCTGAGCCGAAGATGACGTATTCATCGTCCGCCGCATTCACCAGCGGCGTCACATCGCCGAAACGAGTGTAATTTCCAACCTGTCGCGTGTAGGGGCCGGTGGAACTGGTATCGGCGTAAACGTAGCGGATGTCGTTCACCGGATCATCATCTTTTGGATTGCCCTCGACAACGCGCGGGTAACCACGGAAATCGAGCGATGCAGTAGCGAGAGGGATTTCCGTGGTTCGGAACGGCAAGTCAGCCGCTGAATTGTCTATGCGAATCCGGTCCCAGTAGATCTTCAGGTTCGTGGTGATGCGGATTTCGCGTGTTCCGGGCGGAAGCTTCCCAGTCAGGTCGGCTACCATCGTTCGCGCAAGCCCGGCTGGAAATCCCATATCGTCGACGACGCGCACCCACTTTCCGGGACTCTCCAGTGCATCAACGCGCGGCGCGACGGGAGTAACGCCCGCTTGCCAGGCCGCATACATCGAATTTGCCGTAAAATAATCCGTGAAGCCATCCAGCAGCAATCGCAGCGGCTTCTTCGAATCCCAGATTCCCAAATCGAGCGTCAACGAGTGCATTCCCGCGAAACCCTGATATGGAGCCTCGGGCAGGTCCATGACGTACCGACGGTCGCGCTTAAGAAGAAGTGGCAGAACATTGCGACCGCGATCGTCCCATGCGCCCGCCGGGGGATGCGCATTCTCGCTGACGATCACCTTAAACTTCGGAAACGGCGGACTGCTCGCGAATCGCTCATTGGGCCACACTTCCATGCCTGCGGGATGATCGACGGCAATCAACCGCACCTGATCTAAATAGTCGAGTTCCTCCATGGGCTCCAACATGCGAAATAAAATGCGGCCATTCTGCGGGAGCACATCCGCGCCCGGGACCTTGAAGTATTCATCGGGATCGGGAACGTCGCGTTGATTGGGCCCAATCCAATGGCCGACGATCCCCGGGCCGATCAGGTCGGCAAGAAACTTGAATTGCTTCCCGTTCCACACAAACACGATTGGACACGAACTGCCGCGGCGATCGATCTCCGCCACCTGGTTTCGCTTTCCTGACTCGATTTTCAACTCGTCCTGAGGCACGCCCGTGGGCCAAAGCAGGCGCACCACGTCGAGCGACGATTCGGTTCCAAGGCCGGCCAAGATGTCCGTCGCTCCCTGGCCTAGATAACCCGATGCGCCGGGAACTTCGAACTTCTGCCGCAATGCACCTGCCATTACGTTGACTTTGGCGCCGATCCCGCTCTTGTTGTCGTGCTGGCCTTCAAGCGCCACCTGAACCCAGTTGTATTTGTTTCCGCCCTCATTTCTCAGCAGCACGGGCGGCATGCGGTTCTGAGTGATCAGCAGGTCAGGCGCGCCCTTGCCGCTGAAGTCGCAGGCGATCACCGACCTGGGATTGTGCAGCACAACCTTGCTGAGCCCAGTCTCTTCCGTGACATCGCGGAATCCAGCAGGCCCTTCGTTGCGAAGCAGAAGAATGTGTCCAGCGCCGTCGAATCCTTCTCCAACGGCAACAAGGTCAATCCAACCATCATTGTCGTAGTCGACAGGCGCAACTCCCCAGCCACGCATCCAGACGATATCGGGCAGTTTGACGCGCCGGAACGATTTGCCTTCCATGTTTTGCCACAAACTCAGGCCCGGCTGCGCCCAGTGCGTGAAGGCCAGGTCCATCCAGCCATCCTTGTTGAAGTCGAACGCCGCCGCACCGGCAGCAGACGCGGGCATTTGTGTAGACCAGGGTTCGATTGCGCTAAATGATCCCTCGCGCGGGTTGAGGTAGATCGAAGGAGCTTCACCGAACGCCGTCACGACAAAATCGATCGCGCGATCGTTATTGATGTCGCTACCGATGGCGGCCACCGACGCGGCGCTTCCGGCGAGACCCGCCTCCTTAGTCCATTCCGTAAATTTTCCATTGCCGTCGTTGCGCCACAGAACGTTCCCCGGGGGCGGCAGATTTTCCGGAAATGAAAACGGCTCGTGCGGGTGCGCCAACGGAAAATCGTTGAAGCGCGTTACGTACAGGTCGAGATCACCATCATGATCGTAATCGATGAAGGTCATCCCCAGGATGAGGCCGTGGGTGCTGATTCCTGACGCATCGGTGACGTCCTTGAACGTGCCATTGCCCTCGTTATGAAAAAGGTGAACGCGGCGGTTGATGGCCACGGCCAAATCTGGATGGCCATCGTTGTCGTAGTCGCCGACAGCGCAGCTCGTTCCCTCGCCGTACAGGTCGAGCTTGGCTTTCTGAGTGACGTTCTCGAATCTCCCGTTGCCGAGGTTCCGATAGAGACCCGCAAAGCCATTTCCCGATGCGTCAACGAAAAATATGTCCGGCTTGCCGTCTGTATCGTAGTCGATTACGCACGCGCCACTGCCCAAGAACCCCGCCAGTGTCGGCGCTCCCGCTGGCGCGGATGCTGGCGCTGCAGGATTCTTCGCTTCGTATTTCAAACTTCCCTCTTCGTTTGCGAGCCTTTCGACAGAAGGGGAGCGCGGCGCGGGAAGACCCGCGGCCGATGTGGCGTTCACGAAACGCACCGGAATCGCCGGCGGGACTGGCTCGGGCGCAGGAACCATTTCTTCGCCGAGCGAATACTTCCCCTGGTCGCCGTAGGTAAAACTGATGGGGGTTCCAAGCTTTTCCGCATTCATCTGCTGGAAACGCGCCAGGTGAATCCTCGCTCCTTCCTTGTCGCCGGACCGAAGCATCGCCTGCGCGAGTCCGAATTCCGCGGAAAGATGAAAAGGATTCAACCGCAGAGCCGTCTGATACTGCGGAATGGCCTTCGCGTACTGCTGCTGTTCGGAATGGAGCAAACCGAGAAAATAGTGTGTGTCCGGATCGCTGGGATCGATTTGCTCGACTTTCCGGAAGTCCACGATTGCCGCTTCCGGCTTTCCTTCCGCCTTATCCAGCAGTCCGAGATTGAACCAAGAACGCGGATTCGTCGCATCGAGCTCCGCAGCTTTCGAAAGCACTCGGCGCGCGTCGTCGTACCGCTGCATGTTGAAGAACGCAATGCCCATGTTCATGCAGGGCACGTTGGACCGGGCGTCAAGAACGCATGCACGCTGAAAATGTCCGAGAGCATCGGAAAACTGTTGCCGATTCATGAGTGCGATTCCGATTGCGTTCTCCCGCGCCGCCTCGACGTGAAAATCCGCTGCCGGAGCCGATGCTTCGGCGGGAGCCTTTCGTCCAGCGGGACGCCGCTTCTTCTGGCCCGCGCCCATCAGCGCGCAGAGCAGGATGATCGCCGGCGCGCTAAAGCGGAGAAGCCGGCTCATGGGCAAACGTTCCATGCTTCTTTCGGCGGAAGTCTCATTCAGCAGGAAAATGCTCGTTGATTTACGAAACGCACAGTGTGCCGGGCTGACGAAAACAAGACGCAAGCCCGACGCGACCGCCCTCGTCGAAGAACGCGCTGCATTTTACCGTTTTGCGAACGGTTTAGCAGCAACAATGCCCTGGCCTTCTTTGACCGTTATGAACTGGCCGGCCGCGACCTTCGAGAGGTGGTCGGTTTGACCGCTTGGCCAGTGGATTTCGACGGCATCGGCTTGTTTGTGCGATGCCAATCCGAAGGTGAGGACCAGTTCGCTCGAAGAGAGGTAGCTCGATCCGCTCGAGAGAGTCCTCGTTTCCTTATCGGTTCCCGCCGAAACGACGACCTCCGTTCCAATACCATCGCGATTGGATTTGGTACCGACAAGTTTGATGCGCAACGCGTGATTCGTCACACCGCGATTCAGAAACAACGCGGAAGGCCCGCCGTTCGTAGTAATCACAATGTCGGGAGCGCCATCGTTGTTGATGTCGCCATAAGCGGCGCCTCGGCCGACGCGCGGTTCGTCGAACGACCTGCCCATCGCTGCGGCGACGTCCTGAAAACGATGACCGTCGAGATTATGGAACAGATGCGGCGGCTCCGCATAATGGACGCGCTGCGCCACGCGTTCTATTTGCGGGTCGATATGGCCGTTAACCACGTACATGTCGAGCCAGCCGTCCAGGTCGTAATCAAAGAAAAAGCAGCCGAAGCCGAGCGTTAACAGGCTGTCGCGTCCCACGGCCGTTTGCGGCGCCTCGTCCACGAACAGTCCGTTTTTTTCGTTGTGATAGAGAGCCATCATTTGGTTCGAGAAATTCGTTATGACTAGACTCGGGTATCCCGAACGGTCAAAGTCTGCCGCGTCGATCCCCATTCCCGCGCGTGCTACGCCGTCTTCGCTGAAGCCGATGCCAGCCGGGACGCCTTTTTCGGTGAATGTTCCGTTGCGATCGTTGATGTACAGTTTATTCGGCTGCGTGTCGTTGCTAATAGCGATATCCGGCCAACCGTCCCGATTCGCATCGAAAACCGCGATGCCGAGGCTCTTTGAGGTTGTGTCGTACAGGCCCGCTTTCTTCGTAACGTCCATGAACGTTCCGTCGCCGTTGTTATGCCACAGGCGAACCGACGCGCCGTGATACGACTCCGGCGTGCAGTACGATTTCGTTTTCCCATCCATCGTGCAGTACAAATCTTTTTCCGGCGACCATTCGACATAGTTCGCCACCAGCAAGTCGAGACGCCCGTCCCGGTCATAATCTACCCACGCCGCCCCTGTGCTGAGTTCGCCGGCCGTCATCAGTCCGGCCTTCTTCGTCACGTCTGTGAACGTGCCGTCGCCGTTGTTATGGAACAAATGATTCTGCCCGTAGCCGGTCACGAAGAGGTCGTCATATCCATCGTTGTCGTAATCGCCGACGGCAACGCCCATTCCGTACATCGAGAGGGCCAACCCTGCTTGCTTGGTGACGTCCGTGAATGTCCCATCGTGATTGTTGCGATAGAGCGCGAGCGTCGTTGCGCCGTGAACATGGTGCCCCGGCCAGTCCTGCCCATTCACGAAGAAAATGTCCTGCCAGCCGTCATTGTTGTAATCGATGAAGCCAACCCCGGAGCCCATCGTTTCCGGGAGCCACTTGCGGCCGAAGGCGCCGTTGTTATGGACGAAGTGAATACCAGCCGCACGCGTTATGTCTTCGAAATGGATGCCGGCCTCGCCACTCGTCAGGCCGGGCGGCGCAGATCGCGCTGATCGTTTCGCAGCTATCGCCGGCGCAATGCACGCGAATGAGACTCCGGCCGAAAGCACCGCAACCAACAACCGGTTGCGCCCCCGCTCACTCATTCGCCGCCCCTCCTCGAATCCGCGCCCGCGCGCCGGATACCGAGGAGCCGCTGCCCTGCTTTGCCGGCCTCCGCGGTATTCGGCAGAAACTCCGAGATCGCACCGGAGTCGTGCTCATGAATTCTCTGGCGCTCGATGTTGTCGTCGGGATGCGCCTCCCGGTATGGGCCGGTCAGGGTCTCAGAAGCTTCGTCGGCCTTGAACCGGAGATACCGCGTCTCGAAAGCCTTCGACTTCTCCTGATTGCCGAGCCCGGTGTAACAAAGCATCAGATTGTAGTTCGCTTCCAGATCTTCCGGATCGATGGACAACGTATGCTCAAATTGCGAGACGGCCTCCGCGTATTTGTGCTGGAGAAAAAATACCCGCCCCATGTCGTCGCTGACTACGCGATCCTCCGGATACTGCTGAGCCGCCACGCGAAAGTGTTCAAGGGCGCCGTCGTAATTTCCCTGTTCCAAAAGCACGCGGCCATAAAAGTAATTCGCACGCGCCAGCCGCGGCGCGATCTGCAGCGCTTTCTCCAGGACGCGCTTGGCGCCGGAAATATCACCTTCCAGGACGCGGGCACGCCCGACGTTCACCCAGCCGTCCACATTCGAAGGATTCTTCTCGGTGATCTCTTGGAACGCATCTTCGGCGCCTTTTAAATCGCCCTGCAGCAAGAGCCCGATGCCGTAGTCGTTCCAACGCTGCCATTCGCTTCCCCGGAACGCCTTCTTCGGCATAGGCTCCGGCGCACTGGGCGGCAGCACGTTGAGGTCTACCGCGCTCTGCGCCATCGTCACGATGGGCACGTTCGGAATTGCCTTGATCTTGCCCGAAACGTCCGCGAGATCCCCGGTGTACGTCATCTGCCGATCGTCGTAGCTCGGCGCTACGTCGTTTGGATGGGTGTCGTGCAGCACTCCCGCAAACGCGAACTGGGTGTTGATCCATGAAAACTTTCGATAGTTCAGCTTGGCTGTCAGGTGCAGTTTTCCGCTTTCGTTCTTCGGGACCAGCAGCCGGTAGTGGACTGTGTCAGCGGCGCCCGGCGGAATCAGGTGAACGTAAACGGTTGCGCGTTCCGCCCACGCGTTCCGCCGCGTGATTGGATTCCCGTGCGCATCGATCAGCAGCGCCCGGTAGAAATGCGCGCTCGGATCAACGGGCCCGCGCCCGCTGTCTTCTACCCCGCCGCTCCAGAAAACCACGCGTCCATGATCATCCGTCGCCTTCAACTCCAGCCAGCAATCGAACGCATCCACTGTTCCGCCCGGGAAAAAGTGTCCCACTCCGAGGGTTCGCGCCACGACGTCCACTCGAATCGTATCGCCCGCTCGAACCGCTGCGTTCACGCGATCGAGCGGCGCCGTCACAGGCTGCGGTGGCATCGCCGGTACTGGCGCTGACGGCGTCGGCATTTCCGCTTCCTCGCCGACCGCGAACGTCGTCTCGATTTGCGGTTGTTGCTGCGCCCGCACCTCCGCCCGGCCTTTCGCTATTGGCTTGTCCTGCGACATGGCAAAAATATCAACGCGGACCTTTTTGTCCCGCAGGAAATCCTCGACCTCCTTGAGCTGCTTCTCGTCTTTGTTCGCATACGGCACGGCCGTGTTCGCCGCCACGAACCGATGATTGTGAACAAAGCCGTTGATGTTCCCCGCATCATTCGATTCCGTGAGCGGCATATGGCAGTCCTCGCAGCTCTGCGGCTTCGGAGGATAGTAGAACGACCGCGCGCCCAACCCCGAAATGCCGCTGGCCTGCCAATTATCGTAATCGTCGAACCCGCGCACCCAGCGATAGTGGTTCACCGGCACATCCAGGTGTACCTTATGGCAAGCGGAGCAGTATTCCGCCGTTTGCTTCCGCATAAATGGCTTCAGAAACGTTCGACGGTGAGGCTCCGGATCTTCTTCAATCATGAAGTCAATAAAATGCTGGAGGAACTTGTTCTTCGTCGCCACTAGCTTGCTCAACGCGGGGTACTGCAGCACATAATCGCCATTCCCCATCGTGCTCTTTATCGTGCGAAACGAGTGGCAGACCATGCAGCCGATCCCGGCCTGTGCCGCTGGCGTATGCACACGCGACGCAATCGGCGTGTTGAAATTCCCCGGAAAGAAAAGCGCCGCGTCGTGACAGCCCGCACACCACTTCGACGGCTGGACCCCCACGGTGTTCTGCATGTAAACGATCGCCTGCCTGTACCATTGGTTATTGAACGAGGAGAAGTGGTGCATCGAACTTTGCCATTCGCGATAAATGTCCGCGTGGCAACGCTCGCACGCCTGTGAATCCATGAAGAAATCCTGCGGCACCGTCTTCCCCGTCAGCGTCTCGCCGGAACTTGGGAAAAACTGGCTCGCCGGCCCGGCTCCCTCCTGGTCCATGCTCGCGGGAGCCATTTCCGGATTGCGAATCACATAACTCCGCTGCCACGGAACTGTCCGCACCCACCATGCGGCTCCCGCAATCCCCGCCGCTATCGCCACGCATATCGCGAGTCGCAGCGCCGATTTCCCGCCATTTGCGGAGAGCCATCCACGGCGGCCCGAAAGGACAAACGCCAAAATCGCACACGCAAGAACACTTGTCAGAATATGAGAGTAAAGAAGGTTCCACTCTTGCCGCCGGGCCCCCGTGTAGATAATCGCCGCGCCGAGGAGCCCACCGGCCAGGAGAACCACCCAGCCGATCCGTTCGGCAATCGTTCCTTCCCGCACGAGCCGTAGAAAATAAGGGATCGCGATCAAGAGAAGCAGGACGCCAAGCAGCAGATGTAGCAGAACGATCCCCTCATAAAGGATCGTCGGGACCGGCCAACTGTAAAGAATGAAAGCGGAAACCGCGAGCGCAGCCGTCACATATCCGAGGAGTCGTCGCAAAGTCCAGTTTCTCATGCCGAAGAAAATCATCCGGGCAGCAGCCTGAGCCGTCGAGCCGCTGCCAGTTTCGGGCGCTGTGCTGCGATCAACACCCGGTTGAAACTATCACGCTTCGCCACGGGAAAATCGAAAGGATTGCCGAAATCACGCCCACCGAAGCCTTCCTTGGAAGCCTGATCACGATCACACCTGACCTGCCCTCGGTCAATAGTAGATTTCTACTAGGCCCCGTCTTGGTCTTCCAGCTCCTGTGTCCTGTCTGGTTGAGGCGCCAGCGGTCGGCCCCCTCCGATCAGAACACGACGCGAGCACTAAGCTGCAGCTGCCGCCCCGGAGTCATTGTCGTGGTGTCGGTCCCGAACTGCGGTTCATTCACGTAGCGGTTTGGCGTACCCAGATTCACCTGGTTCAAGGAATTGAAGGCCTCGCCGCGGACCTGCAGACCCAGTTTTTCGCTTATCCGGAATTCCCGCGCCACCGACATGTCCAGCGTCTGCAAGCTCGGGCCATACAGTGAGTTCCGCCCCACATTGCCGAAGCTGTAGGCTGGGGGAGCAGCAAAGGCAGCGGGGTTGAACCATTCCGCGGAGGTATGCGTTCCGGCGGTGTAGATCGGCTGTCCGGTATAATTCGCGCGAATAGGGTTTTCGCCCAGTATCGAGCCAGCGTTGGCCGTATCACCGAAAACAGAAATGGTGAAAGGCATCCCAGTCTGGAACTGGTAGATCGTGGCAAGTTGCCAATTCTGTGTCAGCAACCGGATCCACTCGTTGCGGCGATACGCCGGAATATCGTATACGCTGCTGATCGCTATACGATGGCGAACATCGCATGCCGGCCCTTTTTCTGCCGCGAGATCGAAGCTGTCTTGCGGGAGCACTGACTCATCCATGGGCGAGCGAAAATCGGGAGCGTTGGCCAGGTACTTGGAAAACGTATAGTTCGCGAGAAGGCCCAGGCCATTCGAATACCGCCGCCGCAGGTTGACATAGCCCGCGTCGTACCAACTCTTCGCCGTGTTCTCCAGAAGATTGATGGCAGGTGCGGTCAACGTTCCCCCGCCAACGACTGTGTCCTGGCTGGGAAACACGGCATTCGCCACGAACGCGACGGTCTTGATGGGGCGCCGCGGCCCGATTGCGCCCGGTCCCGGAGGCGCGTTGTTGATCAAGTCAGCCTGCTGCAAGTGGAAGCCGCGCGATCCAATGTAGCCGACCTCGACCGTGGTGTTCTGGCCGAGGCTTTTCCCTAAATGGGTGTTCCACTGCTGGACATATTCGGACGGCGCGTGGGGATCGAATGCCGTGAAGCTCACCGGGGTGCCGCCCAACGACGTTGGGCCCAGCACGGGAGGCGCGAAGTTGAAGCCCAGGGCGTTCGGCGCGGAAGACACTTCGTAGTTATTGTTCTGGATCGTCTCCGGAAAAACGTTCGGAACGTTGTGACGCTGATTGCACCACGTGTTCTGATCGACAGGCGTGTAGAAAATCCCGTACGCCGCGTGAAACACGAGGCCGAACCGCGGAACGTTTTTGGCGATCCCGATTCGCGGCGCGAAATTGTGTGTGTTCGAGTACATCAGACCGGCGGGATAGCCGTTTTGCCCGCCGATAAAGATTGAGGGCACGCCATCGTTGAAAATCATGTTCGAATTCGTGTAGTCGCGGTCCCACAGCGGGCTTTCGAATTCGTAACGCAGGCCGATATTCAAAGTTGTTGTTGGCGTCGCTTCCCAACTGTCTTCCGCGAACGCATCAACGCCCCAGTTACGCAGATTCATCTGAGGGATTCCCGCCTGCACCTGCTTTGCCACAGGAAGGCCGAGGAGGAAACTAGCCAGAGCAGATCCCGTGCCGTCATTTGAGCCGGTCTGGCTCGTATAGCCGCGAGTGAACTGGTAATATCCGCGATTCTCGAAAAACCCCCACATTGGCCAGATGAAGCGCAGGTAGCTCCCGCCGAACTTCAGGCCATTGCGTCCTTCTTGCCACGCAAATGTGTCGCGTGCTTCAGCTACGGTATCCCAAGCATGCATTGGGGTCGCTGCGAACGTATCGCCCATCCCCGTGTAGCCCTGAAGCGCGAACCACGGCGCACCCCAGGCTCCTTTTCCGCCGTATCCGACACCTGTGATCCCGAGTTGACTCACGATGTCATTCACGTTGTCATTTTGCGATGTGTGATTCATCGACAGACGAGAAAGCGCAACCGAGAGCGTGTTCAACTTGGCGCCGGAGAAAATGTGGTTCCAGGAGCCGACCGACTGCTGCGAGAGATTGTCGAATTTCGCGCCAAAGCCGGGAAGGGTCGCCGCGTTAGGATTCATCATACTGCCGGTAGGCGTGAAGCCGTTCTCCGAACCGATGGAAACACGTCCGAAGATCGTGTCCTCGTTGTTGAAGATATAGTCGATGCGCAACGTGCCTTGATCCGTGTAGTGCGTTTCGTTTCGCGCATCGAGATAGTTGTTCGAGTCCGGTCCGGAACCCACCGTCATGTTCGGCTTCGGCTCGTAGAGCTGCAGAAAGTCCCATGCAACAGGGTTGATCGGCGAATTCGGATTAACAACGCAATTCGACGGCGTCGGATTCGGATTCGTGCACAACGGAGGGATCACGTTTCCGGGAAATTGCGGTCTCTGGCTTGATGCTGGGGGGCTCGGGTTCGAGGTGGGATCGTAGATGTTCATGCCGCTCGTGCTGAAGTCGCCGTTCATTTCCGCCGCGGTGGGCACTGTGAGCAGTTGAGTGTCTGTTTGCGACAGGCGCAGTCCTTCGTAGTTCGCGAAGAAAAAGGTCTTCTTTCCATGCAGGGGCCCGCCGAACGATCCCCCGAAATTGTTTTGCGCCAGATGGTTGTTACCCATGGCGTCGAAAGTGGTCGCGTCAAGGGCCCCGTTGCGTAAGAATTCGTACACCGTCCCGTGAAACTGGCTCGTGCCCGAGCGCGTGGCCACGTTGATCTGGCCGCCGCCCGCGCCGCCCATGTCGGCCGTGTAGCTGTTCGTCTCCACCTGGAATTCCTTCACTGCGTCGGGGGATAGGCTCAGATTTTGCGTGTTGAACGTGGGATCTGTGTTGGTCGAGCCGTCGATAAGATAGAAGTTCGCGTTTGGCCGCCCGCCGCCGATGCTCAGCGCGGAATCCTGGCCTGGACGCCAGTAGAGCGGGTTCACATTTCCTTGTTGCGCTCCGAAACCCCGGTGTGTGCCGGGCACGGTGAGAACCAGGTCGAGAAGCATGCGCCCGTTCAGCGGCAACTCCTGGATCGACTTCGGTTCCACGACCTCGCCAACGCTCGCGTCGGTGGCCCGCAGCACGTCCATCCCAGCCGTCACTCGCACCCGCTGTACTGCGCTGCTCACCGCCAGACGCACTTGAATCGTGAGTTTCTGGCCGACATCCAGGTGAAGATTTTGCGTGACGGGTTCGAACCCCGGGGCGGTTGTGGTGACCCGGTAATCGTCGGGCAGCAGCGCTGGTGCCTCGAAAATTCCGTTTTGGTTGGCCGCTACTCGCCGGGTCAGGCCCGTTCCGGTCGCCTTGAATTCGACTATGGCGCCGCTGATGGCGAGTTGCTGCGGGTCGATCACGCTCCCTGTTACTGCAGCATAATTACTCTGCCCTCGCGCCACCCACGCCAAGGCTACAAAGCAGCAAAGGCATGCCAGGACCACCCTTCCTCGCATGAAGTCCCCTCGAAACCATCCGGCAAAATTTGTAAAAGCGCTCGCACCCTTGACACAGATGTGGCGTACGTTACCGGCCAGCCCGCCCCCACGCAATAATTGAAAAATACTAGCCCCCTGCGAATGGATCGTGCCGTCGACGTTGCGGCGGCAGATTTTGCGGCAGCACCGTGAACGCGACGGTGGCGGGGTAGCCAACTTGGCCGTGGTAGACTTCCCGATTCGCACCATGTAAACGAGGAGCCAATTTGACCGATCTTCATTTCCTGTCACTCTGCGAAATGGCGGATGCCATTCGCGCGCGCAGAATTTCTTCCCTCGAACTGATCGACGCGCACGTCGCTCGTATCGAGCGCCTGAATCCCCAGCTCAATGCGTACACCTACACGGATTTCGACCGTGCCCGACCCCAAGCAAGAGCTGCCGATGCCGCCGTCCGAAGCGTGGCCTCGAGCTCGCTCGGTTCGCTCCACGGCGTACCCATCTCCATGAAGAGCTCGATCGATGTCGCCGGCTGGCCCTGCGAGTGCGGCAGCCTTCTTCGCCGCGATTATGTTGCGCCTGCGGACGCGCCTCTCGTCGCTCGTCTCCGCGCAGCCGGCGCGATCATCCTCGGCAATACGAACGTTCCCGAATTTCTGATGGCGTGGGAAACCGACAACTCGCTGCATGGCCGCACAAACAGCCCCTGGGATACCCATCGCACGCCCGGCGGCTCAAGCGGCGGAGAGGCAGCCGCAGTGGCGTCCGGCTGCTCGGCCGGCGGGATCGGCAGCGACGGCGGTGGCTCGATTCGCGTTCCCTCGCACTTCAGTGGTATTTGTGGACTGAAGCCGACGCCCGGTCGCGTTCCTTCGACTGGCCACTTCCCCGGTTCTGCCGGCCCTTTCGCACAACTTGGCGTCGTCGGTCCGATGGCCCGGACCGTTCGCGACGTCGAGCGCCTTTTCGAAGTCGTCGCCGGGCCAGATCCGGGCGATCCCTGCGCTGCGCCTGTCCCGCTCCGCCGCTGGGGCGATACCGAAATTCGCAAGCTGCGTGTTGGCTACTTTCTTGAACACGCTCTCGCGCCGGCAACACTCGAGACACGTGGTGCCGTCCGCAAAGCGGCGGACGCGCTGCGCTCGCAAGGGTTCGAAGTGGTCGAATGGGTTCCGGACAATCTCGATCGCGCCCAGCGGCTCTGGGCCAATCTATTTTGCCGCGCCGGGCAAATGGCCTTCTCCCCCATGCTCGACGGCAACGACGACCGCATCAGCCCGCTTTTCCGTCAATTTCGTGACGCAGTTCAGCAACAGCCGCCGCTGACCGCGACCGAACTGCTGGACACGTTGCTCCAACGCGATGTGCTCCGCGGCCAATTCCTGGCCAAGATGGAACAGTTTGCGATTCTGCTCTGCCCGGTCGCCGCAATTCCCGCCTTCCGCCACGGCGAGCGGGAATGGATTATCAATGAACGCAAAGTCGAATATCTCGACGCGATGGCCTATTCCGCCTGGTTCAATCTGCTGGGTACTCCCGGAGCTGTCGTGCCTGTTGGCCGTTCGCCCGAAGGCTTGCCGATCGGAGTGCAAATCGTTGCCCGTCCGTGGGAAGAAGAAGCAGCTCTCGCTATCGCCGCAATAATCGAGCAAGCCTCCGACGGCTTCCGCCCTCCTCTGGCCTAAACGGCGCCAGGACTCTTCAGGCCGTTGACCTAGCACCGCCGCCGTAGTGAGCCAATTGCGTGAACCGAATGCGTTCCCAACGTCGCCGGCGAAGGATTATAATCGCCTCAACTCCTCGAATGGCGCGGCGGGGACCGCTTCGACTGCGAGCAAACGGCATGGTCTGGACGATCACTGCGGCGATATTCCTTGGCACTGTGCTCCTGGTATTCGTCGGCGCGATCCTTTGGGCGCGCCGAGCGGAGATTCGCGCGGCATTCAACGAGCACCGGCGTGAACACCGCATTCCCGCGGACTTTCCATTGGAGCTCGCCGATGTGGATCAGCCGGCCATCCACGAGACGGCATCTGCTCAAAACATAAGCCGCCATGGTGCGCGCGTCTTGACGAAGACGCCTTGGCGCCCGAAGGACAGGGTATTCGTTGCTCGGCCGGGAACCGCGGAGCGTTCCCAGGCTCGGATCGCGTACTGCTCCTCGCTGTCCCAACATTCCTTTGTTGTAGGCTTAAAATTCTCTTCCGCGCTTGACGCGTGGCGCTCGGATTTGCCTCTGTCCCGGCACCCGTTTGGAAAATAGATTGGATCGAAGTGGAAGAATTTACGTGTAGCGAAGCCAACGGACCAGTTCGGGCAACGTGGGGCGCTTCCCATACATCAACACGCCGATGCGATAGACCTTCGCAGATGCCCAGATCGCGCCGATCGTGGTGGCGAACAAGAGTACGATCGACAGCCCGACTTGCCAGAACGGCGGCGTTTGCAGCGAGATGCGCAACGGCATCAGCACCGGCGCAAAGAACGGTATTTCCGAGAGCATGATCGACATCGTTGACGCCGGGTCGCTCAAAACCATGCTGTAAATGAGCATGGTGAAAACGAGCGGGGCCGTCGCCAGCCACTGCATTTGTTGCGCGTCGTGCTCGCTGGAACACGCGGCGCCGATCGCCGCGTACATGGCCGAATAGAGAAAGTAGCCTCCCACAAAGAAGACCACCGCGTAAGCGATCAGCGATGCTGGGATGTGAAGGCCCGAGAACGGCGAATCCGGACCCATGCTCGCCGCCATCGCCGCGCCATAGGTGAGCAGTAGTAAAAGCGAAACGATCCAGATGGCCAATTGCGTAAAAGCCGTCGCCGCCACCCCCAGAATCTTTCCGGTCAGCAAGTCGAACGGCTTGACGGATGAAATCAGTACTTCCATCGTCCGCGTCGTTTTTTCCTCCAGCACGGAGCGCATCATGATGATGCCGTAAATCAGCAGCGACATGTAAAGCAGCAGCACCAGCGCGATCGCGATGCCCACCGACTGCCCTTTCTCCACCGTTTCGCCCGTTTTCGTTACCTTGATCAGCTCCAGATCGGCGCCGCGAGTCAGTTCCGCTGCATCGTCCACGTGGATGCCCCGCGCGTTCAGCCGCTCGAGAATGATCGCGCGGTTGAGCGCCGCAAGCAGCGGTCCCTGCAAACTGAAATCGCCGGGATTGCGCGTGTGCAGCTCGACCGGTTTCTTGAGGTCCGCGGGGATCAGAAGGTAGGCGTCGAGCTCGCCCGAATTCACCTGCATCCGGAACTGATCCTGAACGCTATCCGCCGCCGGCGGGTCCTCGATCGAGCGAATCACCTTGAATTGCGGCTGCCCATTGGGCAGCTTGGCGTCGAGACCCTGCGCAATCGCAGGCGCCAGCCCGCCCGCATTGTCCACAATCGCGAGCCGGAACGTTTTATTCGGCTGATGGTTCACAAGGAAGAGAATCATCGCGAAGAAGCCGATACCGACCAGCGGCAGAAGAATCGTCGTCAGGACGAACGCCTTCGTCTTCACCGCCGTCAGATACTCGCGCTTGATGATCAGCCCGATGCTACGCATGGCTCGTTTTCTCGATGAAGATGTCGTTGAGCGAAGGCTCGAGTTGCTCGAAGTGCTCCACTCTCGTTCCAGACTGCAGCGCGGCCTTCAAAATATCCTGTGCATCCGCGCCCGGTTTGAGCTTGAGTTCCGCGCCGCTGCCGAACCTGTTTACGCTGGCGACGGCTGGGTGGCTCAGAAAGCCGTCGGGCCCGCTGAATTCGATCCTTACCGTGTTTTTCCCGTAGGACTGCTTGATTGCGCGCAAATCGCCGTCGAGAACCTTCTGTCCCTTGTTGATCAGGCAGATGGAATCGCACATGCGCTCGACTTGTTCCATGATGTGCGTGGACAGCACGATCGTCGAGCCCTGCTCCCTGAGTTCCAGCATGATGTCCTTCACCATCGAAGCGTTCACGGGATCGAGGCCCGAGAACGGCTCGTCGAGAATCACCAGCCGCGGCTTGTGCAGCACGGCGGCGATGAACTGGACCTTCTGCTGCATGCCCTTCGAGAGGTCGCGCACTTTTTTGTCCGCCCAATCCTTGAGTTCCAGACGTTCGAGCCATTCGTTCGCTCGCTTTTCCGCTTCGGCCTGCGTAAGCCCCCGCAAAGCCGCAAGAAACACGATCACGCTGCGAACGTCCATTCTCGGATAGAGGCCGCGCTCCTCCGGCAGATAGCCGATAGACCGTCTCGTTTCGTCCGTCAGCGGCTCGCCGAATACGCGGATCGATCCCTCATCCGGGACGAGGATGTTCATCACCATGCGGATCGTGCTGGTTTTGCCCGCGCCGTTGGGACCAAGCAGGCCGAGGATCGCGCCTTCCCGAACGTTCAGGCTCACGTCGTCGAC
>DATEKA010000123.1:0-38996 GCA_035277685.1 Candidatus Acidiferrales bacterium | reverse complement strand
GGGACGCCGAGGAGGCGGAAGTAGACGGTCAACTGCGCGCGATGGTGGACGACGTGGTTGAAGCACATGGCGCGGAGGGCGTGATAGCGGGGCAGCTTGAAAATCGTCTGGCCATTGTTGATGAGCGACCATTCCTGCTTGAGATGGTCGTCCGTAAGGCCGCCGAGCGCGGCGCGCGTGTCCTGAACGGCGCGGTCGAATGTGTCGATCAGCATGGCGTGCTTTTCGACGCGCGGAAAATTTGCGTTCGCGATTTCGAGCGAGTGCTGCTTGATGATGACGGTGCCGAAGCCGGGCAGCGTGGCGACGTGTCCGGCGAGCCAGCCGAGCGTTCCCGATTTTTCCGCAGGCTTCCAGTTCCATTTCTCTTCCGGGACGCGCTCGAGCATTTTGCGCGTGTTGGTCATCTCGCGGTCGAATTCCTGGATCAGCAGTTCGTTGATTGGCATGGCGCCTCCCGAGTCGTTGTGAATGGGTCCCGCAACAGCCAGTCTGACCGCCTCACTTGCATAGTACAAGCGACTCCTGTTGGATGCCGCGCGGCGCGGTTGGATGCGCGGCGGGGTTCAAAGGACGCAGATAAAGAAGAGAAAACACTAGAGCGCGCACGCTCGTTTCGCACAAACAATCCGCTCTGTTTGCTGCGGACTGGCGGAGTTGAATCGCGGGATAAAGATTGAAACTGTTTTTTTGCCGCCTCCATCGGCGCTTCGATTTGTCTGCTGCAGACTGGCGAGGGGCCGCTTCCTTGCTAATTGGCTGTAGCGCGAGGCGCGGCCGCCTTGAAGTCCGCGTCCTAACCCAGCGGCTAAAGCCGCATGTCCAATGGGCATCGAAAGGGAGCCGAGCTACGCCAATTCGCGGCGCATGAATCGAAGCGCTGCGGGAGGCGGCAAACCAAAGGTAGTTCGAGGCGCGCCCGGTTCAGCTTCTCTCCCGAGAAGACACGAACAGCAAGGAAATGGAGGCGGCAAAATAAAGACATTTTCACGCTTTCAAATTCAGCGCCAGTGTCACTCGCGGGAGAGAGGGAGGCGGACGTGGAAAGTGGAACCCTGGCCGACGGCGGTATCGAGGCGGATTTCGCCATGGTGGGCTTCGACGATCCATTTGCCGATAGCGAGGCCCAGGCCGGTGCCTCCGGATTCGCGGGAGCGGGCGGGGTCGGCGCGATAGAAGCGGTCGAAGATGCGTGCGGTGTCCTCGGGGGCGATGCCGGGGCCGGTGTCGTGAATGTCGGCGACGGCGAAACCGTCGTCCGCGCCGAGGCGGACGTCAATCTGCCCGCCGCCGGGGGTGTACTTGACGGCGTTGTCGAGCAGGATCATGAAGAGGCGCTCGAGCGAAGCGGGATCTCCCTGGACCCAGACGGCAGATTGGGGAAGCGACTCGTTGAAGGCGAGATGCTTGGCTTCGGCGAGAACGCGGGCTTCGCGGCAGGCATTCTGCAAGACAGCGACGAGATCGTTGCGCGTCATGGACAGCAGGCCGGAGGCGGAGTCGGCGCGCGCGAGGAGGAGGAGCTGCTCGATCATGCGCGAGATTTTTTCGGATTCGTCAAGGATGCGCGAGAGGGCGTCGCGATATTCGGCATCGGAGCGCGGCTTGCGCAGGGCGAGTTCGGCGTTGGTGCGCAGGATGGAAACGGGCGTGCGAAGCTCGTGCGAGGCGTCGGCGGTGAACTGTGTGACGCGCTGAAAGGCGTCTTCCAGGCGCGCGAGCATCTCGTTGAGGGTAGCAGCGAGGCGGTCGAGTTCATCGCCGGTGCGGGAGACCTGGAGGCGCTGGGAGAGGTCGTGGGCGCCGATGCTGCGAGCGGCCTGGGTGATCTGGTCAACGGGAGCAAGAGCGCGGCGGCTGAGGAGGTGGCCTCCGAGCGCGGCAAGTATCAGAAAAATCGGAGCGAGGGAGTAGAGGAGTTCGCGAAAGCGCTCGAGGGAGCGGTCGAATGGCTGGGTCGCGGCGGCGACTTCGATGTCGTAATCGGCGTCGCCGATGCGGACGGTCTGGCGGAGGAGACGAAAGCGAGAGCCCTCGATGCGGGCGCTGAACGTGGCGGAAGCGGGCTGCGGATGGAGCGGCTCAATCGCGTTGCGGATTCCCGGGGAGGCGTAGATCAGAGAACCGCCGAGATAGCTGACGCGCAAACGGGAGCCGGAACCTTCGCTGTCAACGAGCTCGCCGAACTCGTCCTGGACGGCGGCGAGGCCCTGAGGCGTGTCGTCCTTGATGATGTCGCAGACGGCCTGGAGGCGGTGGCGAAGCTCGGAATCAACGGTGGCGCGAATGCTGTGGCTCATGGCGAAATAGGCGAGCGCGCCAAACAGACCGAGGGAGAGCGCCAGAATCAGCGAATACCAGGCGGTGAGGCGCGCGCCGATGGACAGCGATTTCATTCGGCGCTCTCCGGACGCACACAGTAGCCGAAGCCGCGCACGGTGTGGATCAGGCGCTGCTTGTGCTTGTTATCTATTTTGGCGCGAAGCAGACGGACGAAGGCATCGAGCGTGTTCTCTTCCACTTCCGCATCGAGACCCCAGACGGCCTCGATGATGGCGCGGCGGGAGGCGGCTCCGCCCGAGCGGCGCATGAGAAATTCGAGCAGGCGGTATTCGGTCTGGGTGAGATGGATTTCCTGGCGGCCGCGGAAGACGCGGTGGCTGCTCAGATCGAGCGCGAGATCGGCTGTTTCGAGACGGTTGCTCCGGGCGGCGGCGGGACGGCGCGCGAGAGCGCGAAGACGGGCGAGGAATTCGGCGAAGGAGAACGGCTTGGTGAGATAGTCGTCGGCGCCGGCGTCGAGGCCTTTGACGATGTCGGGAACGGCGTCTCGTGCGGTGAGCATGAGAATCGGCATGGCGCGGCCGCTCTTGCGGAGGCGGCGGGCAACTTCGAGGCCGTCCATGCGCGGAAGCATCCAGTCGAGAACGACGATGTCGAACTGGTAGGATTCGCAGAGGTCGAGGCCCTCGGCGCCGTCGTGGGCGACGCTGACGACGTGGTTTTCTTCCTCGAGGCCCCGCTGCAGGAGGGAGGCCATGCTGCGGTCGTCTTCAACGATGAGAACGCGCATTGACACGCCTCCGAGCGTGTAGCATTCGCCTGAAATATATATGAAAAGCGGTCTGGTGGCGCGATGTGGAGAAATAGCGAGCAAATATGCCCGCTTTTGATTTGCCGCCTCCCGTTGCTTTTCGAATTTTGTTTTGCGAACCGGCGTAGGACGATTGCCTTGCTGCACGACAGTGGCGGGCTTCGTTCAGGATGACGGCGCTGAACGCGCGGGGCGGGGCTTCGTTCAGGATGACAACGCTGAACGCGCAGGGCGGGACTTCTGTTGCGGGAGGCTCAGCCAGAGGGGGGCGGGTCTCAGACCCGCCCCTACGAAAAGCGAAGGCGCCAATCAGGACTTGCCTGCCGGCGAGCAGGGATTGGCGGTCCCAGGGGCGGCGCGGGGGCGGTGAAAATCATGGTTACGCGGGTTGAGGAGCGGAGAGGAGAGGCTACGGTGCGGGGCTGGTGGCACGGGCCGGCGCGTGCGGATGGCGACGGGATTATGTTGACGCATGGGGCGGGCGCGAATTGCGAATCGAAGTTGCTGACGGCCGTGGCAAATGCGTTCGAGGCGGCAGGATGCGCGGTGCTGCGCTTCGATTTGCCGTTCCGGCAAGAGCGGCGGTATGGACCGCCCGGATTTGGAAGCGCGGCGCGGGACCGCGATGGAGTTCGCGCCGCGATTGAAACGATGCGGGAGAAAGTAAGCGGGCGCGTGTTTGCGGGCGGGCACTCGTACGGCGGCAGGCAGACGTCAATGCTGGTTGCTGACGAGCCGGAGCTTGCCGATGGGCTACTGCTGCTGTCGTATCCTCTGCATCCGCCGAAAAGGCCGGAGCAGGTTCGCACGGCGCATTTTCCGAAGCTGACGCGGGCGGCGTTTTTTGTACACGGGACGCGGGATCCATTCGGGACGATCGAGGAGTTGAAGGGCGCGATTGAGGCAACTCGTGGGCCGCACGAGATTATGGAAGTCGAGGGCGGCGGGCACGATTTGATCGGGAAAGCGGGGGGAGAGGAGCTGGCGGCGCGGATTGTGCGGGAGTTTCGGGATTTTGTCAGGTGATTGGGGGCAAATGCGTCCACGCGAAGGTCAGGTGGAGTGGTTGAGCTGGAGGCGGGTTTGGAGGACGCGGAGGATGGTGTCGCGAGAAATCATGCCGACGATGTGGTGGTCGGAAATGACGGGCATCTGGTTGATGTCCTGGGACTGCATGCGCTGAAGGACGCCGAGGGCGGGTTCTTCGGGAGTGGCCCAGTGGATTTTTTCGGCGGGCAACATGACGGCCTGAACGGCCATGCTCTGCCATTCGTCGCGAGGGACGGAGCGAGCAGTGGCCAGCGTGATGAGGCCCACCGGCTCTTCCCCGGCGACGGCAACGTGACAGCGGCGGCCGGTGCGGAAAACGTCCTGAACGTATTCCTCGATGGACATCTCGCGCGGAACGGTGGGAACGTCGGTGGTCATGATGTCGCGGGCGCTGACACCGGAGAGCATGTTGCGCAGCGCGACGTGCGCATAGCTTTCCTGCGCGGCTGAAAGCAGAAACCAACCGATGAAGGCAAGCCATAGGCCACCAACCCAGTTGCCGTTGAGGGCCTGCCACAGGCCAACCGCGATCATGGCGTAGGCAAAGAATTTTCCCGACATCGCGGCGATGCGGGTGGCGCGGGTGAAGTCGCGCGTAAAACCCCAGACCAGACTGCGTAGAACGCGGCCGCCATCCAGCGGAAATCCAGGGAGCAGATTGAAGAGGGCAAGAAGACCGTTGGACCAGGCCAGCCAGAATGCGGCGGTGTGCACCATCTCGCCGGCCGAAACGAAGCGCCAGATCAGCCAGAAGCACCCGGCGACGAAAAAACTTGCAAGCGGACCGGCGATGGCGACGTTGAATTCCTGCCGGGCGTTGTCGGGATCACGAGCGATGCGCGAGAGGCCTCCGAAAACGAACAAGGTGATGGATTGGACCGGAAGCTTGTAGTGCTTTGCGACGAGACTATGGCTCACCTCGTGAAAGAGAAGCGACGCAAGAAAGAGCAGGCTGGTGACTATGCCGAGAATCCACTGCTGCGCGGCGGACCAGTGCGGATGCTGCGAGCGGAACTGGATAGCCAACGTGACGGCGATCAGCAGGAAGAGGATAAACCAACTGGCGTCGAGGTAGATGGGGATGCCAAAGAGGCGGCCGAGCGGGACGCCGGATTCGTAGCCGGATTGTCGAGCCGGAGTGGCCATGCCAAGTCCTGAGGCGATTCTACAGGTTATGGAGCCATACGATAAAGCATCTGAAGCGCAGGGCTATGGCTGCGCATAGCATCGCCGGCACAGCCGGGTCTTAACGGGAATGCCTCCTGGTGTTCATGCGTCGCAAAGTTTCTGCGATTGTGTAGCGAGAGCCACGGCGGTCCGAGCATGGACACAAACCGCCCGAAGCGAAGGCTGGATTCTCGGAAAGGCACCACCCGCCGGCAGCTCTGCTCTTAGGTACACCGCGGTGCCCGGCCTTTGACGGCGTTTGGCGGATTTTGTTCCGAGAGTGTTCTCGAGTCTTGGCGCGGGGGTTCGTGTCAGGGAATGCAGCCATGTCGCTGAATGACGTTTTCGACGACGGAAAAAAGCTCATCCAACTTGACAGGTTTCGAAACGAATCCGTCCATCCCCATGGCCAGGCAGCGCTCTTCATCCCTCGCCGTCGCATCTGCCGTCAACGCAATGATCGGTAGGTGGCCGCCATTGGCCTGCTCCCTTTGGCGCACACATATTGTCGCTTCAAACCCGTCCATTTCGGGCATGTGACAGTCCATTAGGACCACATCGAATTTGTGTTTCTCTAGGCTATCCAGCGCTTCCCGCCCATTCTGCGCCAGCAAGACGCGGTGTCCCCTTTTCTTCAGGAGCGCAGCGATAAGCCTTTGGTTGACTGAATTATCTTCCACCACAAGGAACGACAACGACTTCGTTTGCTCTTGGATTGTATGTCGGGTTATCAAAGTGTCTGATCTCTGTGTGGCTGCGCTTCCTGCGAGAACGCGCCTTAGTACCACCCGCAATTGCAGCCTGTCGAACGGCTTGCTTAAGTATCCGGAGACGCCAAGCTCTCTGCATCGCGCGCCGTCGCCTCGCTGTCCTGTCGAAGTGAGAACGACGATACGTAAGTCTCGAAGCGACTCTACCTCGCGGATTTTCTTCACGAGGCCAAAACCGTCGAGTTCGGGCATATGGGCGTCGGTGAGCAGAAGCGCAGGCCGTGCGCTCGCTGTCTCGTTGAGGAGTCGGAGCGCAGACTGTGGGCCTTCCGCCACGGTGGGTATCATGCCCCAGTTTTTCACCGAATCTTCGAGAAGGCGCCGATTCGCCGCGTTGTCATCGACGATCAGGACTCTTACCCCCGCGAGCTCGGGGAGTTCGGGCCGCTCCGATTGGGACGCCACGTCCGCCCGGCCAAGCTGTATCGTGAAATGAAAAACCGAGCCTTTTCCGGCTTCACTCTCCACCCAAAGGCGTCCACCCATCATTGCTACCAACTTTGTGGAGATGGCGAGGCCCAAGCCCGTGCCGCCGTATCTGCGCGTGTTGGAAGACTCGGCTTGCGAGAAAGCCTCGAAAATCATTTTCTGCTTTTCCGCGGGGATTCCGATGCCGGTGTCTCGCACGCGAAAAAGCAGCCGCACATGTTCAGCAGAATTTGAGAGCACACCAACCCGTACTTGTATCTCTCCCTGCGCTGTAAATTTTAAGGCGTTCCCGACAAGATTCATCAGCACTTGACGTAGCCGGCCGGCATCGCCAACCACGGCCGTCGGCACGTTCGGATCGATATCCAGGATGAGTTCCAAACCCTTCCTCTCCGCCGCCAGCGCAAGCGTTTTGGCCAGCTCTCCAACGGTTTCCCGCAGATTGAAGCCGTACGATTCCAAATCCAGCTTGTCCGCTTCCATCTTGGAGAAGTCCAGGATGTCGTTGATGATCGTCAGCAGGGAATCCGCGGAACTTTTTACCATGCGGAGGTATTCGGCCTGTTCGGGAGTCAAAGCCGTGTCGAGCACGAGGTCGGTCAGTCCGATGATCCCGTTCATGGGCGTCCGGATCTCGTGGCTCATGTTGGCGAGGAATTCGCTTTTGGCGCGATTGGCAGCCTCCGCCGCAGCCCTTGCGTTGATCAATTCCAGGTCGAGCTCTTTTTGCCGCGTTACGTCTTCGGCGATTCCAACGACTCGACAACATGATCCGGCGGCATCGAATACTGGAAAAGTGCGCGCGTGAATGTTGCGAATCGACCCGTCTGGCCGCTGGATGCGATATTCAAAATCCGAAGGAATGCCGCGCGAAGACTCTTCAAACTTGACCCTGATGCCCGCGCGCTCATCCGGATGAACGGCATCAATCCAGGCCGCCGGGTTCGCGTAAAGATCCGGGATCGAGTGCTGCCAGATCTTTTCGTAGGCAGGGCTAATGTAGGTCATCTGCGGGGGTTGGCAAGTCAGCGCAAAAAAGACCTCGGGAATGTTCTCAGTCAACTGCCTTAGCTGCAATTCCATGCTTTCCAGAGCGGAGGCGTATCGCATGATTTTGTCGCGACGCTGCTGGTTCTCTATGCTTACAGTGGCCTGTGCAGCCAGACTGACCAAAACCTTCTCATCCTGGCTGTTGAAAGCGCTTGCCGCGAGCTTGTCGATCAGGAAAAGCACGCCGTAAAGCTCTGCCCGAGAAGATAACGCCGTGCCCAAGAAAGACCGCCGTGGCCCGTAGGGACGGGGTAGATCCCTCGCGACGGTGTCGCTGCCGATGTCGTCAATCCGGATCGGCTGCCCCTCCCGGCAGACTCGCTCGAGAACCCCGGTAGAGACACACGGGGCTTCCAGTTTCTCCGCCGCATTCGGTTCCATCCCTGCAAGAAAAAATGAATGCAGAACCGTCTCCCCAGGCTTCACAAGCCCAACCCCGGCATAGCGAGCTCCCGTGAGCTTGCGTGCCGCCCGGCACAGGGTTTGAAGAAGCAGTTCCGCATTCTCGGCCGACGCCAGAGCTCGCGCGACGTCCAGAATCTCCGCTTTCTGAAGGATGGCTTGCTCCAGTTCGGAGACCTTCCTGACCAACTTGTTGGTAATCAACTTCAGGTGTTCTCGGTCGAACACTTCCTCGGTGGCCTCAGGGACTTGGGTTGGTTCCTGGTTCAGCGCCGCATCTACGGCTTGAATGACTGTTTTGGGCTCGGCCGGCATCGAAATGATATGGTCAACGCCGCATAACGAGGCGAGCGCGCGAGCCTGGTCCGTACGATACAGTGCCGTACAGAAGATTACTTTGGTTCGAAAAATCTCCGGATCATTGCGGAGCTGATGCACGAATTCATAGCCATCCATCGTCGGCATGAGTATGTCTGACACGATCAGATCGGGGTGTTCCGCTCGTGCAACTTGCAGCGCCTGCAGTCCGTCGGAAGCCGCCAGAACGCGGTACCCCAGGTAACCGAGCAGCGAGACCAGATACTGGCGGCTAGGCTCGTGATCGTCGACAACCAGGATTGTGACCGCGGGAGCCGCGGCCTTCGGATCAGAACGCCCAAATCGCTCGGAAGCGGCTGCTTCCAGGGGCTTCGTCATTTACCTTCCCTCGCTTTAAGTGGAATCCACCTTTCCTCGGCCGTCCTACATCTACTCCCAGAAGAATTCCCCAGAGGGCCGTCTCGGTGCTTCGCGGATTTTGCGGCCCAGAACTTCCGCACGATCTGGCTTTTGAATGAAAGCGACATTCGAGTGAACGAGCCATGGAGGACCATGGCATCATCGGCGTAAGCGGAAGAGAAACTGGAACCTCATTCCCGGCCGCGAGAATTCGCCGGCAAGCATCCGGCCGGTCAATTCCGGACAGTCCTCGCCATCACCACGAAGTCCCGATTTCGCTTTCAAATGGAAGGGGTAGGTTCATACATACTCCCAAATGCTGGTCAAGGCAAGCGCCTCCCGCCGCCGTTGTCCAAGGATTTGATGGCCAGCCTGGAACACGTGCGCGCACGCTGTTGCTCACGCGGCGCTGGACGCTACAGAAAGAGCCCTAGGAGCGATCGAGGGCCACGTTTCCCCATCGCGGGCACAGCCCGCTTCCTGGTGTTCATGCGTCGCAAAGTTTCCACGATTGTGTAGCGAGGGCCACGGTGGCCCGCTAGCCGCTGCGCGCGAAGTGCTTATCCCTCAATAGCTCTGGCAGTGGCGCGCGCAGTGCATGGTTGGCCGCGGCCACGGAAGTCCGAGCCGGACAGAGTCCCAGCCGGGCGAAGCAGGAGGGCGGCATGAAGGCGATCGCGGACTTTATGGGAGTTGCGGCGGCCATCGCGGGGTCAGTCGCGCTGGCGCTGTGGATCGAGTGGGCGAGCTTGCGAGGGCTGATGCGGTTGATGCCGGCAAGAGCGGTTGGTGAAGAGAAGGCCGGCGTGGCGGCTGAACGGGATGAGCGAGCGTATCGCAAGGCGGCGTAGGACCGGGCTCGTTGTGCGCCCGAGGGGTTCAGGGCCGGAACGCTTCAGCTTGGCGCTTTCGCTTCTGAGGCCGAAGGCGCCGGAAGAGGAGAAGAAGCCATGCTGTTCTTGAGATTTCTGTTGCTGGTGGCGGCGATCGGATTCCTGGCCTGGGTGCTGGGAATGGCAGCGTATGACATTTACCTCTCGCTGGAGCTGGACCGGCTGTTGCGGAGAAGCAAAGAGCCGGAGGCAGCAGCGCAAAGGGAAGAAGCGGACAGGGACCAAGATGCGGGCGCCGGCACGGGAGGCGCGGGTGGCGCTTCGCGGGGAGCAGCGCCACCGCCAGCGGCGCGGAGAAGGACCCGGCTGGTTGTGCTGGGCGGCGAGCGGCGGAAGACGGCGGCAAAACTTCTGCTGCTTGCGGCGTCCTGCTCGCTGGTACGCCAAAGCATCGTGGTGGTACCGGCCGGCGAGGCGGGGGTCCGCGTCAGCCAGCTCGAAGGAGTGGAGCCGGGAACGTTGTACGCAGGAACGCACTTCGTTCTGCCGCTGATCGAGAGCGTGCAGACGTACGACATACGCGACCGCGTATTTTCGACCGGCTCGGGAATGGCGGCGCACGAGAAATTCGAAATTCTGACGGTGGAATCGCGGGAGGGATTGCCGGTGGGCGTCGGAGTGACCGTGCGATACCGGGTTGATGCTTCGCGGCTGGCGTACATTCAGGCGAATTTGCCGCAGCCGATTGACGCGGAGATCGTCGAGCCGGTGGTGACGAGCGCGTTCCGCGAACTGGCGCCGCATTACGACGTGCGCGACGTTTTCTCGACGAAGCGAGACGAGTTCCGCGAGCGCGCGGCGAAAGAGATCACGTCGCGGCTGGGGCAAGATGCGATCGTGGTGAAAGAAGTGCTGCTGCGAAAAATTCAATTGCCGCAGGAATACGCGCAGGGGCTGGAAGGCCTGTTGATGAAGGAGCAAGAGGACGATCAAACGGAGGTGCAGGCGGACATCGAGCGCAAGCGCGTGAAGATCGCGGAGTCGCAGGCGGAGGCGATGAAGATCCGCGAGGTGAAACGCGCGGAGGCGAACGCGGCGGCGGAGGTGATCCAGGCGAAGGCGCAGTCGGACTCGATGCAGTACACGCTGCCATTGAAGCAGAAACAGATCGAGGAGTCGCGGCTCGAAGCGGAAGCGCGGAAGCAGGCGACGATACAGAACGCAGAGGCGGCGGCGCAGGCGAAAGTGATCGACAGCAAAGCCGAGCAGCAACGCGAGGGATTGCTCGCGGAAGCGGAAGCGAATCGCATTCGCGTGACGGCGCAGGCGCGCGCGCAGGAACTGGAGCTGGAGGCGGCGGCCCTGAAGTCGAATCCGCTGCTGGTGCAGTACACGGTGGCGCAGAAGCTGTCGGATAAGGTGCAAATCATGCTGGTGCCGAGCGACGGGAAATTCTTTTTCACGAACGATGTGTTGAAGGCGGCGATGAACGGGAATGCGGCAGATGTGCGGGCGCAAGCCGGGACTCGCGCGGCGGGACAGCCTTAGGGAGCTCGCCGGGAATATGAGTTTGTACTGCCGGCAAAACCCTTGCGGGTGGCCTCGGCGGACGCGTTCAGTGGAGCGGCGGCACTCAGGCAACGTTGAAAGGCTAGGGCTGAATGTTTGCGGCGAACATTGGACGCGGCCGTCGAGGCCACTCAGCCGGCGGAGCAATCACGAAAACAGAAGAGTCGACCACTGGAAGGAGAAGGCTGGGCTCCGGGTGGCGATTCCGGAGAGACGAAGAAAAAAGAGAGATTCCTGCTTGCCGCAGGCAGGCTTCGGCCCGGATACGCGGGCCTCAGAATGACGCCGGCAGGCCGTACCGGTCCGAGGAAGTGAACCGTGTGCTATGATGACGAGCCACGAACGCGAATCTCATGCGGTCCGATTCGACTCCGTCGTCACACCGATTTCTTCTTCCTGCCCGCGCAATGCTGTTGTGCTGTGCTTTCTTTCTTGTTTTCGGAATTGCACAGGCGAAGAGCGAGCCGCAAGGCGCTGCGAGTTCCACGCCGTCTCTGCCGGCGCCCTGGCAGGATGCCGTGAAGCTCCTAACCGACAAAATCGCGGCGGTGGCAGACCAATCGAAGCCGGCTTCGCTGCAGGTGACTAATATCTCTTCGTTGAGTCCGGCGGAAGCGGCGGAAATCGGCGCGGCGTTGCAAGCAGGGCTGAGCGGGCGTCTGCACCTTGTATCGGCAACGGAAGCGGAAACGCGGATCATTGTGACGCTGTCGGAAGGCGAAGCGGGATACATCTGGGTAGCGCAGGTCAGCAACGGCGGCGGGCAGAGTGTCGAAATGGTCGCGTTCCCATCTGAGGGCAATCCGGCGGTTCGCGCCGTGCGGCCGGGTTTGAGCCTGGAACGGAAGATCGTTTGGAGCCAGCACGAGCCGTTTCTGGATTTTGCGATTCCAGAAGCACCGGCGAACAACGCGCAGCAAATCATCGTTCTCGAAACGCGGCGAATCATTTCGTACGAACAGCGTGAGAGCAAGTGGATTCCGGGAGCGACGATTACGCTGAACCCGGCGACCGCGTTGCCGCGAGATGTCCGGGGAACGATCTGGCAGGGCTCTCAGGAATTCGAAGCGCTTTTGCCGGGCGAGGCGTGCTCGGGCACGCCGGGAAATCTGCTATCGCTGAGTTGCGCGCCGAATGCGTCAACGAACCCGGAAATGAGCTGGCCCCTGGCATCCACGGCGGGACGGGCGAATGCAATGTTTCGCGCGAATCGAAATTTCTTTGACGGCCTGAGCGGCGCAGGGCAAGGCGAAGCGAAGTTGCCGGCGTTCTATAGCGCGGCGGGCATGAGCGAGAATGACGGCATGAGCTGGATGTTTGCCGGAACAGACGGTAAGGCGCGATTGTACGAGGGCACAGGTACTGCTTCGGCGACGTTTTCGGGATGGGGCGATGACATTGCGACGCTTGAAACGGCGTGCAGTCACGAGTGGGATGTTCTGGTGACGGGCGCGGGCGACTGGACACAGCCGGATCACATCCAACTGTACGAGATACGCGATCAGCAGGCTGTCGCGAAGGGACAGCCGCTCGATTTTCCCGGCCCTATTCTGGCGCTGTGGCCCTCGACGGATTCGAAATCGGCCCGCGTGGTTTCGCGAAACCTGCAAACGGGAATGTATGAAGCGTCCATTATCACTGTTTCTTGCAGCGAGTAGCGTGGCGCTGGCCGCGGGACCCGCGTTCACAGCGCGAAGGCCGCACTACGGCGGGACGCTCGTGGTGGAAGAGGCGGCGAAGTTGAGTTCGCTGGACGCGCCCGGGAACGCGGCAGAAGCGAGACTGAAAGCGCAAATCGAATCGCTGATTTACGATCGAGCGGGCCGCAATGATACTTCCACCGAACCTGGAGCGTTCCGGCTGGCGCAGTGGGAGCCGGGAAAGGACGCGGTGCTGGCCGCGAACGAGGGATACAAGGACGGGCGGCCGTTCGTGGACTCGGTGGAAATCCGCATGGGACGGCCGGCGGGGGACCGTATGATGGATTTGGAACTCGGCAAAGCGGACGTGGCGGAGATTCCGGTCGAGCAGGCGCGGCGCGCGGCGGAGGGTGGCGCGCGAATCAGCGCGTCGCGTCCGGATCAACTGATCTCGATTGTGTTCGAGGGAACAAGCGCAACGACCGGGGATGCACGAATCCGCGAAGCGCTGGCGCGGTCGATTGACCGCGCGGCAATCGTGAACTTCATTCTGCAGAAGCAAGGCGAGCCGGCGGGCGGACTGTTGCCGCAATGGTCGAGCGGAACCGCGTTCCTGTTTTCGACGGCAGCGGACCCCAGTCGCGCGAAGGAAATCGTCGCGCAAATCGGGCCTTCCCCCAAGTTGCGGTTGGGATATGATTCGGGCGATCCGCTGTTGCAGGCGATCGGGGAACGCATTGCAGTGAACGCGCGAGCAGCAGGAATGGCGGTCACGCCCGAGGCGGTTGCGGGCGGAGGAAGGCCGGGATCCGGGGCATGGCTTACGCGCATGGACATGCCATCGGCCGAACCAGGAGCGGCTCTTTCATATTTCCTCGAACAGCTGAAGCCAATCGTCGCGCGAAACGAGGATCGTGAACCGCTTGCCGACCCGGCAACGCCCGAGCAGATTTACGAGCGCGAGGCGGCGGTGGCGGGAAGTTATTCGGTGATACCGATCGCGTGGGCGCCGCATGTGTACGGGGTGAGCGCTCGCGTGCGCGATTGGAGCGCGCCGGAACCGGGCAAGCCCCTGCCACTGGCGGACATCTGGCTGGATCAAATGGATAACACCCCCGGGAAGAAAAACCGGTGACGTTTCGCGGCAAACTTTTCTGGATGTTCACGATCGCGCTCGTGCTGTCGGTGGTGCTGATCGCGGCGGGCGTGACCGTGGTGGCGCGCAAGGCGTTCGACGAAAACAACGCGCAGCACACCGAGGCGCTTGTAGCGCAGTTCCAGCGCGAGTTTTCGAACCGCGGGCAGGAGGTGGCGCACCGCGTTCAGACGATCGCGAATGCCGAATCGACGGTGCGCATGGCGATCGACCTGGCGAGACCGACGGCCGATCCGTCCATTTATGTGGACGACGCGACGGGAGTCTCGCAGTCGTCGCACCTGGACATTCTGGATTTCGTGAGCAACGACGGCACGATCATTTCTTCGGCGGAATATCACGCGCGTTTCGGATACAAGTTGCAGTGGATCAAGGCGCTGACCGCGGGAAAAACGGTAGATTGGGTGGCGCAGGGCCCGTTTCTGATGAAGATTGACACGCAGGCGGGGCCGGCGGTGGCGTTGCTGGCCGTCTCGACCGTGCGGGTTGGCGACAGAAACCTCTACATTGTCGGCGGGGAACGGCTGGGACGCGAGTTTCTGGGTTCGCTGGTTCTGCCGCAGGGAATGCGCGCGCTGCTGTATTTGAATCTGGAGAACAAGTTCGAGCCTGCCGATCTAATGGACGAGAACGGCGCAATCGAGCAGGCCGACCGGTTTGCGTCTTCGATCGAGAAAGACCTGCGGCAGCCTGCGGAGCGGAAATTCACGGTCAATCAAACGGCCGACGCCAAGGAGGCGGAGGTCTTCCACGAAACGCCGCTGCTCGGGAGGCAGAGCGAACTGCTGGGAATCCTGATGGTGGGAAGCTCGCAGCGCGAGGTGGTGATCCTGCAGAGACGCATCGAGGTGCTGGCGGCAATTACGGTGGTGATCGGCATCGTGATCGCGCTGCTCTTCAGCTGGTGGGGATCGGCGCGCGTGACGAAGCCGATCCAGGAACTGGCGGAAGGAGCGCGCGCAGTGAGCAATGGGAACTGGAACACGCGAGTCGAGGTGCGCGGCGGCGGCGACGTGGCACAACTTGCAACGGCGTTCAATCAGATGACGCAGCAGCTTGCCGATCAGCGCGAGCGGCTGCTGCAAACCGAACGCGTGGCCGCGTGGCGGGAAGTGGCGCGCAGGCTCGCGCACGAACTGAAGAATCCGCTCTTTCCATTGCAGACGACGGTGGAGAATTTGCGGCGGTCGAAGGATAAGAACCCGGACCAGTTCGAAGAGGTGTTCCGCGAATCGACCGGAATCCTGCTGTCGGAGATCGAGAACCTGAAGACGATCGTGGGGCGTTTCAGCGATTTCGCGAAGATGCCGCAGCCGGAATTGGGCGCGGTGAACGTCAACGAGGTGGTGCGCAGCGTGGTGAAGCTGTTCGAAGCGCAGTTCGGCGCGGTGGGACGCCCGCCGATTACGCCGGAACTGCACCTGGACGAAGAGCTGCCGACGATTCAGGCGGATCAGACGCTGCTGCATCGCGCGGTGGAGAATCTGGTGCTGAACGCGATGGACGCGATGCCGGCGGGTGGCGTTCTGATGCTGCGAACTTCCCACCAAGACGGAAAAGTGGACCTCGAAGTATCCGACACCGGCACCGGACTCACTCCGGAAGAATGCGACCGGTTGTTCACACCGTATTACACGACGAAGCAGCACGGAACGGGCCTGGGACTGGCGATCGTGCAATCGGTGGTGAGCGATCACGGCGGGCGCGTCTCGGTCGAGAGCGAATCCGGCGTGGGCACTTCCGTTCATATCGAACTTCCCAGCCGCCCTCCGAAGAAGCCGCAGACTCCCGAAGCGGTCGCAGTGAAAAGCGGGGAGTAAGCGGTGCCGGCCAAAGCGGAAATCCTGGTAATTGACGACGACGCGAATACGCTCGCGTCGCTTGCGCGCGCGTTCCGGCTCGCGGGACACGAAGCGGTGGTGTGCGACAGCGCGACGCGAGCGCTGGACCTGGCGAAGGGTACGCGCTTCGACCTGATTCTCTCCGACGTGGTGATGCCGGGGAAAGACGGGATCGCGCTTCTGGAGGAGTTGAAGAAGACGGGCGTGGCCGCGCCGGTGGTGATGATGTCGGGACAGGCGACGATCGAGATGGCCGTCCGCGCGACGAAGCTCGGGGCCGTGGATTTCCTGGAAAAGCCGATCTCGACGGACAAGCTGCTGCTGACCGTGGAAAACGCGCTGCGCATCACGCGGCTCGAAGAGGAGAATCGCGACCTGAAGCGGCGGCTCGGGCGTCACGAAATCGTTTGGACGAGCCCGGCGATGGTGGAGGTGATGGCGCAGGTGGACCGCGTGGCGGCGAGCGAGACGCGGGTGTGCATTCGCGGAGAAACGGGGACGGGCAAGGAGCTGATCGCGCGAACGCTGCACCAGAAGAGCGCGCGTCGCGGTGCGGCGTTCGTTTCCTTGAATTGCGCGGCCATTCCGGCGGAGCTCATCGAGTCAGAACTGTTCGGGCATGAGAAGGGTTCGTTCACCGGAGCGTCCGGACGCCACATCGGAAAATTCGAGCAGGCGCATCACGGCACACTTTTTCTCGACGAAATCGGAGATATGCCGCTGGCAATGCAGGCGAAGCTTTTGCGCGTCCTCGAAGAGGGGGAAATCGAACGCGTGGGCGGCGACAAGCCGATTGCCGTCGATGTACGAACGATTGTTGCGACGCACCGCAACCTCGAGGAACACGTGAAACAGGGAGCATTTCGGGAGGACCTGTATCACCGGATTCATGTTTTCCCGCTCGTGCTGCCTCCCTTGCGGGAGAGGCGCGAGGACATTCCCGTTCTGGCCGGGCACTTCGCGAAACAACTGGCCGAGCAGAATAATTGGAGGCCGAAGCAGTTTTCAAGCGAGGCGATGGAAACGCTGTCGGCATATTCGTGGCCGGGCAACGTCCGGGAACTGAGGAACGTGATCGAACGCGTGCTGCTGCTGAGCGAGGAAGAAGCGGTGGAGCAATCCGACGTACTGAGGGCTTTGCCGCAGCGGGCGCTGCTCGGTTCGAACGGATCGTCCATCGCGGTCGGGATCGGGTCGCTGGCGAACCGCGTCGAAGCGTTCGAACGCGAAGCCCTGATCGAGGAACTGAAGCGAAATCGCAACCACATGACGAACACGGCAAAGGCGCTAGGGCTCGAACGCAGTCATCTTTACAAGAAATGCCAGCAACTCGGAATTGACGTGCAGGCGTTGCGGGATCAGGACTAAGGTTCGCGACGACCGCTTTTCATCCGCCGGTTCCGGCTCTTCACTAATTCACCGTTTCCTCGGCTCAGTCGGCGGACGGCCTGCGCGGACGCCGGATCCAACGCTGAAAGAACCACAGAGCGAGAGTGATGCCGGCGAGAATTCCCGCGAGTCGAGGACTGAGTGTGACGGTAAACGCGAGCATCGTAATGAAGAAACCCCACATGAAGGCTTCTCCGCGAAATGCCTGCCCCCAGCGGGGTTGAAGGCCCGCAGAAGGAATGCGCGCGCGAATGGAGGGAATCAGTTTCGGAACGCGGCGGCAGAATTCGCGAAAGCGTTCGCCCTGCCGCGCTTCGAGTTCGGCCTCTTCGCGTCCAATCAAACGAACAATCCGGATGGCCGCGCCAACGGCGAGGAGAAGAAACCCGGAGCGGCTGGCCAACAGACCGAGGCCAATCGCCAGAAGAAATGTGCCGAGATAGAGGGGATTGCGCACGTGGCGATACGGACCATCGGCGACAAGCGTCTCGGTGTGAAGCGCGGGGTCGTGCACCACGTCGGAGCGAAGATACGCAGCCGCCCAGGTTCGAATCGAGGCGGCGATTCCGAGCAGCAAAGCGCCAAATGCGAAAATGATGCGCGCGAGCAGTTGTTGGCGGGAGCTGCCGCGCGTGACGGCGGCGACCACGTTGAGGTGGTCAATCGAATAGAGTTGAAACGCGAGCCAGAAATGAATCAGGTTCAGGAGCGAGCGGCGGCGAAATTCGACTTCGGTCGCGATCATGCAGAATCGTCCGAACGCGAACGATAGACGCGGAGCAAAGCCAAATGCGTCGGAAGGTAGAGAACGATCGCAAGCGCAGCGACGCTTAGAAGAACATGAACGGGCGCGGGACCGAGCTGGCGATGCCAGAACGGGTCGCGAAACGCGAAATTGATATTGGCGGCGGGCTTGGTAAAACGCGAACCAATGAACGCCAGCACCGCGATGACAGTTTGGAGAGTCCAGGCGCGGCGGTCGTAGCCCGTGCGCCAAAGCGCCCAGAGCAATAGCGGCGGCAACACAAGATGGAAAAGCGAGAGCAAGCGGATCCACAGGGCGATGTGGGGGTCGAACAGATATTCGGTGCCTCCGATGAGGTGGCGATGCGCGAAGAAAGCCCATCCGGCGTCGAGGGCCCAGCCGAGATCAACCAGGATTGAAGAAACTGCCTGGCTTGCGAGGAGGAGCCGATCGCTGGTCCATAAGCCGATGCAGGTAAGGAAAACGGCGAGATCGCAGAGATGAAGAAAATTGGCGAAACCCCAAGCGTGCCAGTATGCCGGGATCCACACGGCAAGCCAAACGATCGCACCCCAGCGGGCGAGCGCGGGAAGCTTTCTATCGCGCACCATCCGAGAGGAGGTTGTGACGGTCATGGACTCACGTGGACGCACATCTGTCCGTTTCTCGCGCGGGTGCGGATTCGATTTGGGAGCGCGGCGTAATGCTACCAGAGGCAATGGTGAATCGAAATGCCGTGGCCAGTGCTTTCAGCTTGCGTTTCGCGCGCGCCGCGGATTGTGCGAGAATCCGTCGCACTCATGGAGCACGTTCCGATCATTGCAACGGCAGGCGCGCTGGCGGCTGCGGGCGCACTTTGCTGGGGAGCCGTTGCGCCCTCGTCGCAGCTTTTCGGGCGAACCGTCCGCTTGACGGGAGATCCACGAACGCTGGCGTTGACGTTCGACGACGGACCGAACCCGGAGGTCACGCCGGAACTGCTCGAACTTCTCGATGCGCACGGAGCGAAGGCGACATTCTTTCTGATCGGGCGGCACGTTGCGGCAGCGCCCGCGTTGGCGAAGGAGATCGCGGCGCGCGGTCACGTGATCGGAAATCATACGCAGACGCATCCGAATCTGGCGCTATGCTCGCCGAACGCAATCCGGCGGGAACTCGAACTGTGCGATCAGGCGATTCAAGAGGCGACCGGCCGCAAAGTGTCGTGGATGCGGCCGCCGTTCGGGTTCCGCAATCCAGCGGTGAGTAGAGTCGCGCGGGGAATCGGATGCGGCGTGGCGATGTGGTCGAAATGGGCTTGGGACTGGAAGCCACAGGAGGCGTCAGCCGTGATTCAGCGGCTCTCACACGCGAAGGGAGGCGATATCCTGCTGCTGCACGACGGGGATCATCGCGTTTTGAAGGGAGACCGGCAACATACGGTGGATGCGCTGAAACACTGGCTGCCGAAATGGAAGGAGACCGGGCTGCGCTTCGTGGCGCTGGACGAGTTGGGCGAACGGGCTTAGCCTACAGGTATGGACGAGAAACGGTTCTACGAGGAGAAGGAAGAAACGAAGCAGATGCCGATGGTGTGCCCGCATTGCCGTCAGGAGGGCACGTATCCGGTGCGATGGATGGTGCGCACGAAAAAGAATCAAGTCCCCGGCGGCGCGAACGATCAGGACCGCGAAAATTTCAAGAAAGCGCGGTCGTACATGGTGCGGGTGGACAATTTGCTTGCGTGCCGGAACATCAAGTGCAGAAAGCGGTTTGATCTGACGGGACAGTCGGTTTTTTTGATTTAGATGCGCGGCTACTCACTGTGAACAGCGGCGGGCTGGCCGTCGAGGACTTCGCGAATCTTCTGGGCGATGGCTTTCAAATTGAAGGGTTTCTGAAGGTAGGCGACGCCGCCTTCGAGAACACCGTGGCGGAAGATGCTGTCGTCGGTGTAGCCGGAGATGAACAGCACTTTAACGTTCGGGCGCACCGCGGCGATTCGCGAGGCCAGTTCGCGGCCGCTAAGACGCGGCATAACGACGTCGGTGACGAGAATGTCGATGGCGCCCTTATGGGCCGCGGCAATTTCGAGGGCCTGAACGCCGTCGCACGCTTCCAGAACCCGATAGCCCGTCCCCATCAAGTATTCGCGGACCAGCTCGCGGACGCTCTCTTCGTCCTCGACGAAGAGGATAGTTTCGCTGCCGGACGGCGCAGCAGCGGGCTTTTCGGCAACGTCCTTGTCGACGTCCGCTACGACCTGCGGCAAATAGACCTTGAACGTCGTGCCGTGCCCTACCTCGCTGTAAACGTAGATGAACCCGCCGCTCTGCTTGACGACGCCGTAAACGGTGGCGAGACCCAGGCCCGTACCCTTGCCCTGAGCTTTCGTGGTGAAGAACGGCTCGAAAATGCGCGTCTGGGTTTTCGCGTCCATACCGCACCCGGTATCGGTAACAGTGAGCATGACCCACGGTCCCGGTTCGATGTTGTGGTGTTTGGCACAGTAGTCGCGATCGAGCTGCACATTCGAGGTTTCAATGGTGATGCGGCCGCCGGTCTCCATGGCGTCGCGAGCGTTGACGACCAGGTTCAGCAGGACCTGCTCGATCTGCCCGGGATCGGCCTTCACGCGGCCCAATCTGGACCCGGGAACGAACGTAAGTTCGATGTTTTCGCCGATAACGCGTGAAAACATCTTGGTCATTCCGCCGACGACTTCGTTCAAGTCGAGCACGCGCGCCTGCAAGACTTGCATGCGGCTGAAGGCGAGCAACTGGCGTGTGAGCGAAGCGGCGCGATCGGCGGCCTTGTCAATCTGCTCGGCGTTATTGTGGAGCGGCGAGCCGCTCTGAATGCGATTGAGGAGTATTTCCGCGTGCCCCTTGACCACCATGAGGAGATTGTTGAAGTCGTGCGCCACACCGCCCGCGAGCTGTCCCACTGCCTGCATTTTCTGGGATTGACGCAACTGATCGGCCAGATGCCTGCGGTCGGTGATGTCGAGAGCCACGCCGATCACGCCAACCACTTCGCCTTCGGCATCGCGCAACGGCTGGACGTGCGACTCGAAATCACGGTTCTGCCATTCGATCTCGTAAGAAGTGGCTTCGCCCGCCAGCGCCCTGCGGTGCGCCACGATGACGGGAAATTCCGGGTCTTCCGTGCGGAAGTAGTCGTAGATGGTTGACCCAACCATCTGGTTGGGCTTCAACCCAAGGTGTTCGAGGCCGGCTCCGACCGAAGAGGTAAAGCGCAGATCGCGGTCGGTGGTCCAGAGAACGGCCGGCATCTTCTCGATAATCATGCCGAGACGCGCGCGCCCCTCGTCGCGCTCGGTTTCGGCGTGTTGAAGGTCTTCGAGCATGCCGTTGATCGCGTTGGCCAGGAAGGCGAGTTCATCTTTGCCGGTCACGCCGACGCGAGCGGAGAGGTCGCCGCTGGCGCCAATCTGTGTGATGCGTTCGCTCAGGTTGGCCACTCGCGAAAGCACGGTGCGCTCGAGGAGATAGAGAGTAACGGCGCCGAACGTGAATCCGGCCGCCAGGAGCAGCAGCAGGAACTGAAGCAGAGTCGTCTGGCCTTGCTCGGAGATGTCACGCTTCAGGTGGATGCGAAGAATGAATGCCGGCTCGCCGCGGACGTCGACGATCTCCTCGTAGGCTGCGAGAGAGTCCCCGCCATCGTCCCGAACTTCCACGATATTCGGCCGGACGATTGCGCCCGAGGACGATTCGAATTTCGACTGGGACGCTAGAGTGTCGATGCGCTCCAAATCGAGCGACAGGTGGGTCATATTGGCGAGGCGCATCATCGCGTCATCATCGAGAGCACGACCCATGATCATGAGTCCGAGCGGGACGCCGTCGGAATTATTTTTCAACACGGGACGCGCGTCCATCAGGAAGGGGCCAGAGGCCAACATGATGATTCCGGATGCTGGGCGATGCGTCCTTTGAACCCTTGCCTCGAGCGCCGTCCGCCTGACGCAGACTTCGAGATCCGCAGGGATCGGGGCCTCCTGCCGCTTTCGCAGGTTGTAACCGCGACCAAACACCTCTTTTCCGGCTTCGTCGAAGATCACCACAAAACTCACTTTGATCTGGCCCACAGCCGATGGCGGGAACTCAGATGACGGGAAGTGCGGGTTCTTGCCCTGGAGGAACGAATACGTCTCATTCCACGAGGAGTAGTCGTTGTTCGTATGGCCGAGCGTGACGATCTCGTTTTCCAGGGCGCTGGACGCGCGGTCCATGTCCTGCCGGGCGAAATCGGCTTCCAGAGTGGAGTAGCCGCGCAAGAGGACGACCCTCGCCAGAGCATAAAGCCCCCCGACAAGGCCAAAGACAGTGATGAAGATAATCAGAATCGTCTTGCCGCGAAGAGAGTGCGGCCATCGAAACGGACGTTTCGGTAGGAATGCCAAGGGGCGCTGCCTCAGCATAAGTATAATGGTCGAGGAAGTTTGTCGGGTGGCAGGGTGTCTTACTCGTACACCCAGATGATGGTGCCGGGCCGGGCCGATGAGCCGGACTGGAACAGGGTTTTTTGAGCAGGAGCCTGGCAGCCGGCAGCCGCAGTCCAAAGACATCCAGTGCGGCGACTGCGGCATCCCTAACGGCAGGAGACGGGAGGGGCTATGAAAACGGTCAATATGATACGGGCGGCTGGTCCGGCTGTCCTGATCTGCGCGGCTTTCGCACCTTCAATCCGGGCGCAGCAGCCCGGCCCGATGACCACGCCCCCGCCGGCGGAGTCCGCTTCTGAACATGGGAAGTCCGCGGGGTCCACGCCAGCCAAGACTCCAGCCCAGCCGGCAGCGGCAAAAACGGATTCGGACGCAAAGCTCGCGCTTCCGGCGGGGACGCATATTCCGCTGGTGCTTCATAACGCGATATCAACGCGCAGCACGAAGCCAGGCGATCCCGTCTACTTCGAGACGATTTACCCTGTCATTTTGAACGGCAAGATTCTCGTTCCCGCCGGATCATGGGTGAACGGCATAGTGACCGAGGCAAGGCGCGCCGGGCGTGTGAAGGGGCGTGCCGAAGTCATGATGCGATTGACGACTATGATTCTCCCGAATGCCTATGTGGTGAGCCTGGTCGCGGGGCCGAGCAATGCCGGGACCGGCGGAAAAGAAACAACGGATTCGGAAGGAAAAATTCACGGCGACACGGACAAGGCCAACGATGCGGGTACCGTGATTGATACGACCGTCGCCGGCGCGGGGATTGGCGCGATTGCTTCCCAGAGCGCCCGGGGTGCGGGACTTGGCGCCGGCATCGGCGCGGCCGCAGGACTCGCCACGGTTCTGTTGGGCCGGGGCCCGGATGCCGACCTGCCTCGCGGCACGACCCTGGATGCTGTCCTCGATCACACCATCATGCTTGATGCCGGCAAGATCAATTTCACGAGTCCGGGACAGGCCTCCGCCTTGCCCGGCCCGCCAAGCCGCGAACAGCAACGCGCCAGAATTCCTTTCTGACCCGGTACGAGAACGCCCGCGGCGCTGTTTCAGCCCGGACTTGATCCGGCGCGCCGGTCGAAGCGCAGTGGCGAAAAAATGCGGGCATCCACGGGAGTTGGTTCGCTCAGAACCCACGCGGCAACCAGTTTCGCGGTGACAGGCGCGAGAAGAATTCCGTTGCGATAGTGCCCCGTGGCGATGAGCAGTCCTTCGATGTCCGTCGGACCAAGAATCGGCAGGTCGTCCGGAGAGCCCGGACGCAAGCCCGCCCAGTGCTCCACCACCTCCGCATCAGAAAGCGCGGGCACTATTTCGAGCGCCGCCATCAGAATTTTTTGCGCGCCCGCCTCCGTGACCACCTTCTCGAATCCGGCGTTTTCCAGAGTGCTGCCCGCCAGGATGCGGCCGCCGGCGCGCGGCACCAGGTAGCCGTTCGAAGAACGCAGCACGCGGCCGAGCTCCACTTCCGGATTCCGCAGCGCAAGCATCTGGCCCCGCACGGGACGCGTCGGAGCAAGGCGCGAAATCTCCGGAAGCGCGTCGCCGGAAAAGCAACCCGCCGCCAGCAGAACGTGCCCGGCCGCAATTTCTCCTTTGTCCGTTACAACGCCCACGCACCGGCCGCGTTCGACGTTCAGACCGGTGGCGCAGCAATTCGCGCGAATCTCGACGCCAAGCGCCGTTGCGGCTGAGATTGTGGCGTCAATCAAAAACCGCGGATCAACCGCAGCTTCTTCCGGGAGCAGCGCGGCGGCTGTAATAGCCCGGCTCAGCGGCCGTTCCAGTTCGCGGGCGGCCCGAACTGAAATCGGTTCCGCGGGAATCCCGAGCCGCTCATGGAGAGCCACGAATTCGTCGCGTTCCGCTTTTCCGGATGAGCCAAAAAAGGCCTGAATCGTTGGTTGCCGAACGAAACCGGTGGATTGTCGCGAAGCGCGCTCGACTGCCTCGATAAATTCCGGATAAAGCTCGAGGCTCTTTTTCGAGAGCGGCACGAGCGCTTCCGAGCCGGGGTGATCGGGGCCCGGTGCGAGCATGCCAGCGGCGGCCCAGGACGCTTCCCTGCCCGGCTGCTGGCGATCGAGCACGACGATTTCCAGCTTTCGCGAGCGCAGCTCCAGCGCGGCGGCTGCGCCGATCAGGCCGCCCCCGATGATGGCGACATCAAATGTCTTCACGTCGCAATTCTAGCAGCAACGGCGGCACGAATTGCCGCCTCACGCGATAGGCAAAAAGCTCAGAGCGAACTGACGAGCTCAATCGAGAGTAGACGAGCTTTCTCCGCAAGGTTTTGCGCGCGCGCCCAATCCCCGCTCTTGCTCGCGTCGCGAGACTGCTTCAGGAATCCCCGGATTTTGTCGACCAGGTCCTGCTGAGTCCCATTCAATTGTCTTCCGTTCGCCTGGTTGAGGTTGTTCACGGCCACATTGAGGTCATCGGTCGCCTTGCGCTCGTAGGTCACCTGATCGGCGGGCGAGAGCTTGGGAACCACTTGAGGCGCGGGCGCGTGGCCGGCGCTGGCTGTCTCTCGCTCGGCAGCATGCTCGACGGGCGGCCGGGGAGGCGCCGGGGGCAGCTGCATTTTAGGAATGGAATTCAAGGATGGAGCAGCAATCTCCGCGGAGAGCGCGGGCGGAGCGGGCGCTGCAGCCTGTGGAGGCTGCGCATCCGTGTCGGGCGCAACGTTCATAGGCCGCTCGGCATCGGGCAGGGGAGCTGTGGCGACGGGCGCGCTCGCCTGAACTCGATTGCTCGCGCATCCGGCGCACGCCGCTAGGGCGGCCATCGCTGCAATCGCAAGAACGGCTTTGTAGTCCATCGTCCGGCTGGGCATTACTCTTGCGCCTTCGTGAATGGGCGGCTGTAGTCGCGAATTCTTTCGGCCGGCGCCTCGACAAAACGAGCCAATGGTAGTTCGATGCGGAACGTGGTCCCGCGAGTTACCTCCGAGTCGAACTCTATCCGGCCGTTATGAAGCTGGACAAATCGAAACGTGTTGGCAAGGCCAACGCCCGTTCCGCCGGGCCGCGTGGTGAAGAACAATTGAAAGATTTTCTTCTGATCTTCGGGCGCGATGCCCTTCCCCGAATCGGAAACGCAAACGGCGGCGAATTCGCCGTTGCGCTGCAAATCCATATCGATATGGCCGCCCGGAGGCGTGAAGTCGCAGGCGTTCAACAGCAGATTCAAGACCGCCTGGTGAATCAACTGCCGGTCAATCAGCACTGTGGCAGGCTCGGGTGGAAAATCAACCCGGAGGTCGAGTCCGGCTTGCGTGATAGCGGGGCGTGCCGCGCGCACCACATCGTCGAGCAACTCGCGGAGGTCCGTCTCCTCCAATTTCAGCTCCACCGGCCGCGTGAAGCTGAGAAAGGTTTTCACGGCGCGATCGAGGCGGTCAATCTCGCTGTCCAGCATTTTGACGGCCTGCTGCGGCTCGGGATCTGTCGGCATGTTGCCTTTCAGCACTTCGAGCCACAGGCGCATCGAATTCAGCGGATTTTTCACTTCGTGTGCCACGCCCGCCGTGACGCGTCCCAGCGCCGCCAGCCGCTCGGATACCTGCAACTGATTGCCGATGCGCTCCAGTGATTCCAGGTCGCGCATCGTCACCAGCGTCCCCATGCGGGCGCCCTGTTCGAGGATAGCCTGAACGCTGAGCCCGATGCGCACCGTGCCGTTTCGCGTCGGAAGCAGCGTTTCTTTCCCGTCCACCGGCTCGATTTCTTCGCCGGAGATTTCCAGCGCGGAGCGAATCGCGTGCTCGGGCGGAAAAATCTCGCTGACCCGCCGGCCGCGTAATTCCTCGGGAGATTGGCCGAGAAAATTCTGCACGGAAGGGCTGACCAGCACGGCGCGCCCTTCCGTGTTGAAAAGCAGCAGGCCGTCTTCGAGGCCGCTCATCACCTGGTCCAAATTTTCGCGAAGCGTGCTGAAGATTTCGCGCACGTCCTGCAGTTGCTTCCCGATCCCGGCGATCTTCGTGCTTACCGCGCCCAGTTCGTCCGGTTGCCCGACGACCGGCTCGGCGTCGAACTGCCCGGCTGAAATGCGGTCCAACTGCTGCGAGATGCGCTCGATGGGCGAGAGCGACCACCGGCTGACAACGAACGCCAGCAACGTCGAGAGCACAACCGCGCCGAGCGCCCAATACGCGGCGGAGATCAGGTTGGGCGAAATTTCGCTGCGCATGAAAACCAGGGAAAGCCCGATGCGAACGGATCCTGAGAACTGAGTCGGCGGCAGTTTGAACGGAAGCGCGTCCTCGTAGTTCTGGTCGGGGCCAAAGAGCTGGCGAAGCTGCTGAACAAATCCCGCGCCCGCCAGCGAACGGATGCTCGGCCGGGGCTTCACCGTCTGGCCTCGCAGCGATGCGGTACTCGACGAAAGCACCACGCCGTCATTGTCCGTGATGGTGATTTCGAGAATGCTGGGGTCGTAGCCCAGGTCCGACTCGATGAGAGAGTTCAGCGTGCTGCTGTTGTCGAACGCGTGTTGCAGGTAATCTCGCAGGCCCGCGGGATCGCTCGGCGCCGCTTCGCCGCGTTCGTTCGCTTCGCTCACGGCGGTGCCGCAGCCTCGCAGAATCTGCTGGGCGACGAAATCGGCGTCGTGCGCTGTTTGAGCGAGCGTCTGCCTGGTCAGACGCGCGATATACAGCCCGGAAACAAGGGCGACGACGGCGAAGACCAACAGGGACGTCGCGAGCGTGAACCTAGTTTTCAGGCTGAGACGCATGCTTCCGCCCCGCCTCATATTCTTTGAGTTTGTTGTGCAGCGTTTTGAGGCTGATGCCGAGCAATTCGGCGGCGCGCGTCTTGTTCTGGCTCGTGGCGGCGAGCGTCTGCACAATCAGCTCACGCTCCGCATCTTCCACCGTAGTGCCCACCGGAAAGCGAATGCCGCTCAGTCCGCCGGCGGCCACAGCCGGAGCGTGGCCGAAATCGGAGGGCAGGTGTGTCCTCGTGATTACGCCACGATCGGACGCGATTGCCGCGCGCTCGAGTACGTTGCGCAGCTCGCGCACGTTCCCGGGCCACGGATAGGAACGGAACAATTCCATGACGTCCGCGCCGACGCTCGTCACTTTCTTTCCATGCTTCTCGGAAATTTCGGTCAAGAGATGCTCGATCAGCAGCGCAAGGTCGTCCTTGTGTTCGCGCAGGGGCGGCAGGTGAATGTGGAAGACGTTCAGGCGGAAATACAGGTCTTGCCGCAAGTGGCCGTCGGCCACCGCCAGCTCCGGATTCTTGTTCGTCGCCGCCAGCACACGGACGTCAACAGGCGTTTCGACTTTGCTTCCGAGCCGCCGGATTTTGCGGTCTTCCAGCACGCGTAGCAATTTCGCCTGCGTCGGCGCGGGCATTTCGCCGATTTCATCGAGCAGTAGCGTCCCGCCGTCGGCAAGCTCGAAGCAGCCGATGCGGCGTTCCGCGGCGCCCGTGAACGCGCCCCGCTCGTGGCCGAAAATCTCGCTCTCCATCAGCGATTCGGGAATCGCAGAACAGTTGATCGCGACAAACGGGCGGTCGACGCGCGGCGAAAGCATGTGGATCGAGCGCGCCACCATTTCTTTTCCCGATCCTGTTTCACCGGTGATCAGCACGGACGCGGTGGAAGGCGCGGCCATTTCCACCTGACGCATCAGCTCCTGCATGGCGTGGGACGAACCCACAAGCGTTCCAAGTTTCCCGGCTTCCCGCAGTTGCCGCGTGAGCGCGGCGACGGCGCGCTGGTCGCGCGCGCGGCCCATGGCGCGATCGAAGAGCGCCCGCAGAACGGGCGGCTTCAACGGCTTTTCGATGTACCAGAAGGCGCCCGCCTCGATAGCCTGCACGACGCGCTCGTCGCTCCCGCGCCCCGTGATGATAATCACCGGCGTGTGGCGTACCTCCTCGCCCAATTGCCGCAGGAAATCGAGGCCGTTCATTCCGGGCAGCTCGACATCGGCGAGCACCACGCTGGGATGAAATTCCGCGAACTTCGCGAGCGCCTCTTCACCGCTACCGACGCCGAGCACCTGGCAATTCCAGCGGTGCAGGAGAGCTTCGTACCCTTTGCGCGCGTTTTCCTCGTCCTCGACGATCAGGATTCGCTGCGGGTCTTGTTCGTTCGATGGCATAAGGAATTCAGGCGTATCCGAAATCAAATCTATCAGCAGTAGCGTCGAAATGCCAACGCAGGCCCGGCGGCGTTATCTCGCGCGCTTTCAGCGTAGTTTACCGGAGACTCAGAGAGGCGGCGTGGCCATTTTACGCGGCGGGTTGAAGAACGGCAGCGGTACCACCGCGGCGCGAGCTTTGTGACGCGCGGCTTCCACCGTGACTTCGACTTGCAGCTCGGTTCCGGCCGCGGCGTGATGGCGGTCGAGGCTGGCCAGCGCAATCATCTTCTTGAGCGTGGGCGACCAGGTGGTCGAGGTCGCTTTGCCGATTTGCAGGCCGCCGCGGTAGACGGGAACCGCAACGCGCGAGGCTGTGCCGGGAACTTGCGGCGCGAGCCCCGCGGCGTCATAGAGGCGTTCGATGTCGTCCCAATTGATTTCAAGTCCCATCAAAATACGTTTCGCGCCGCGGCGGCTTTCCTCGTGCAGAGCGGCGCGCCCGACGAAATGCTCTTTCTTCAGATCAACCAGGCGGCCCAGCCCGATCTCGTACGGCGAAAATTTCTGGGCGTCGATCAGCGCTTTCTTGCTGCTGAAGTAATCCACTTCGATCAGAATGAGCCCCGCTTCAATGCGCGCCACATCCAGCGCCAGCATTCCCGTTGGGTGCAGGTCGAACGGAGCGCCATGCTCGAAGAGCGCGTCCCAGACTCGCGGCGCGTCGTTCCAGGGGATCCAAATCTCGTATCCCAGATCGCCCGTGTAGCCCGTGCGCGAAATGTCCACGGGCACGCCCGCGATTCGGCCGTGCGTCAGACGAAAATATTTCAGATTCGCTATGTCGGCTTCGGCGGCTTGCATCAAAAGCCGGGCGGATGTGGGGCCTTGCAGCGCGAGCGCGGCGATTTTGTCCGAGATGTCTTCGATCTTCACGTCGAGGCCGAGCGCGTTCTCATGAAACCAGCGGAAACTGGGGTCGGCGGCGGTCCAGCGATAGAGATTTTCCTCGAGCCGGGAAATTGTGCCGTCATCAATCACTTTGCCCTGCTCGTCGCACCAGCAGCAGTAGATCACCTGTCCGGCGGCGACCTTGTTGATGTCGCGCGTAATCACGCGGTTGACGAACTTCGTCGCATCCCTCCCGCTGATCATGTACTTGTAGAGCGGCGTGACGTCAATCAGCGCCGCCGCGTTGCGGATTGCGTTGTACTCGTGCTCATGGTGCGTCTCATAGACGCTCACCGCGTAGTAGCCCGACCATTCGCGATAGTTCAGGCTCTCGCAAAGCCGGAAGGTCCTGTCATGAACCGCTGTCCCGATTGGCACGCGTTTCTCTCCGCTCAGTTGCACGCGGATTATAATGTGCGCCGGAAGCACCCGCAACGCCGCTCCCTGGAATGGGCCGCCGCGATCGGTCTTAGACACTGCGTATCGTGACAGTCCCCCAAGCTCCGTAAAAGCGCCTCGGTTCGCACATCCCGTCGCAGATCGGCATAGCCCGCCCTACTCGACTGCTGTCGCCTTGGATTTCAGAGGGGCTACACAGATGATGTCTAGTCGCAAATGCCTGCGAGCAGAAACAGCCGCAAGTCGCCCAAAATCAGCAACATGACTTTTTCTAGTCGCAAAAAGATCCGCCGCAACGTGTTCGCTTTTTATTCGCCTTTTTGTCGCTTTTCGGAAACCGCGCGACGCGATTAGGGCCCCGGAAACGCCGAGGCGGGAGCGAGCTCTCCCAGTCGAAAATCAGTGCCGGCCGGAACAATGGACACAAGTAACTGCATATTGAAGTGGGGTGGCTGCCGCCGCTTTGTGGATGGAAGCAGCCTCGACTAGCTCATCCAGTTGCTTCGAGCGCCTGATCGCTTGTCCCTGCGTCGCGCGACTTGTAAAATGCGTCGGCTATGGCGCAACGCTACGATGCGATCGTGATCGGCGGGGGCCACAACGGTCTTGTCAACGCGGCCTATCTCGCGCGCGCCGGCAAGAACGTGGTCGTGCTCGAACGCCGGCACGTGCTCGGCGGGGCAGCCGTCACCGAAGAGATCATCCCCGGATTCAAATTCTCCGTTTTTTCTTATGTGGTTTCGCTGCTGCGCCCGGAAATCATTCGCGATCTGGACCTGCCCCGCCACGGATTGGAGATTCTTCCGCTCGACGGTACGTTCACGCCTATGCCGAATGCCGATTATTTGTGGCGCGTGAACGATCACGCCAAAACGCGGCGCGAACTCGAGCGCCACTCGAAGCTCGACGCGGAGGCTTACGAAGAGTTCGGCAAAGAAATGGTGCAGATGTGCCGTTTCGTGAAACCGATTCTCGGAATGATTCCGCCGGATCCGGCGTCCCTCGATCCGCGCGGACTGAAAAAGCTCGCATTTCTCGGAAGGCGCTTCCAAATGTTGCCGGCAGAGGACAAATACAATCTCGTCCAGCTCATGACCATGAGCGCAGCCGATTTTCTCGACCAGTGGTTCGAGACCGACGCGCTCAAAGCGACGATGTCGGCCTCGGGAATCATCGGAACCTTTCTGGGCATTCGCTCGCCCGGAACCGCCTACGTTCTGCTGCATCATTACATGGGCGAAATTGACGGCGCGTTCCGCTCCTGGGGTTTCAGCCGCGGCGGGACGGGCGCGATCTCGAACGCGATTGCATGCGCCGCCCGCGGTTTCGGCGCGGAAATTCGCACGGAAGCGCCGGTAGCGCGAATCCTCCTGAAAAACGGCGTTGCGCAGGGCGTAGCGCTCGAGAGCGGCGAAGAGATTTATGCGGATATCGTTTCATCCGGCGTCGATCCACGGCTTACGTTTCTGAAATTCATTGAATCGCGCGAACTGCCGTCGGATTTCGTGGAGGAAGTGCGGCGCTACAAGTTCCGAGGCTCATCGGGCAAGGTGAACCTGGCGCTCGATGCGCTCCCCGATTTCAAGTGCCTGCCGGGAGGCGGGCGGCATTTGCGCGGCGCGATTTCGATCTCGCCTTCGACCGAATACATGGAGCGCGCTTACGACCAGGCAAAGTACGGCGAATTCTCGCGGCGCCCGTACATCGACATCGTGATCCCCACGCTCACCGACCCCTCGCTCGCGCCGCCCGGAAAGCACATCCTGTCGTGCTTCGTTCAGTATGCGCCGTACAAATTGAGCCAGGGCACGTGGGACGAGCAGCGCGAAGACTTCGGCGACACGGTGATTGAAACGATTTCCGAATACGCCCCGAATCTGAAGCAAATCATCATCGGCCGGCAGGTGATGACGCCGCTCGATATCGAGCGGACTGTTGGGCTGAGTGAAGGAAACATTTTTCAGGGTGAGCTTTCTCTCGAACAGCTTTTCTTTCTACGGCCCGTCGCAGGGTGGGCGCGGTATCGCACGCCCGTCAAAGGGCTGTACATGTGCGGCTCCGCAACGCACCCGGGCGGCGGAATTATGGGGGCGCCGGGGCGTCTGGCCGCGCTCGAGATTCTGAAAGAAAAGGTCAGGCACTGAGATGGCTGCCGCGCGCGACATCGTCATTATCGGCGGCGGGCACAACGCGCTGGTGACAGCGTTTTACCTGGCGCGTAAGGGATTGAAGCCGCTGATCCTCGAACGCCGGCCGATCGTCGGCGGCGCCGCGGTGACGGAAGAATTCCATCCGGGGTTTCGCTGCTCGACGCTGGCGCACGCGGGCGGACCGCCGCTGCCCTCGATCGTGGCGGATATGCAGCTCGCGCGCCACGGGCTGCACAAACTCGAATCGCCGGTTCGCATTTTCGCGCCGGCGCCCGACGGCTCCTCACTAACGCTCCTCACGGAAATAAGCCGCTCTGCGGATCAAATCAAGAAGTTCTCGGCGAAAGATGCCGCGGGTTACGGCGAACTACAGCAGGCGTTGTCGCGCACGGCGGAAGTTCTGGGGCAGCTGCTCGACCTGACGCCGCCCGATCTGGACAAGCCATCCGGGCACGACGCATGGAAAGTACTCCAGGCCGGACGGAAATTCCGGCGGCTGGGCAAGAAAGAAATGGCGCGGCTGCTGCGATGGGGGCCAATGGCCGTAGCCGACTTTGTCGCCGAGTTTTTCGAGACGGACCTGTTGCGGGCCGTGGTCGCCGCGCGGGGGATTTTCGGCGCCGCTCTGGGACCGTGGTCCGCCGGCTCAACCGCGCTGTTGCTGCTTCGCGCTGCCGCCGATCCTTATCCCGTAGGAAATTCCGCGATGCCGCGGGGCGGGATGGGCACGCTGACCGCGGCCATGGCCGCTGCCGCAAAAGAAGCAGGCGCGGAAATCCGGACGAATGCGGAAGTCGCGCAGATTGTCGTGAAGAACGAAGCGGCAACCGGGGTCGTGCTGGCAAATGGCGAAAAGATCGCGGCCAAAACCGTCATTTCGGGCGCCGATCCGCGCCGCACGTTTCTCGGATTGCTCGATCCCGTGCATCTACTGCCGAGCTTCGTGGTCAAAATGCAGCACTATCGTTCGAGCGGGACGATGGCCAAGGTGAACATTGCTCTCGACGCGCTGCCTGAGTTCACCGCCTTGCGCGGCACACCCGACGCGAAAGAGACACTTTCCGGGCGCATCCACGTCGGGCCGGGGATCGATTACCTGGAACGGGCGTTCGATCATTCGAAGTATGGAGAAATTTCGCGCGAGCCGTACCTCGACGTGATGATTCCCACGCTGCTTGATCCGTCGCTGGCGCCCCATGGAAAGCACGTGATGTCCGTGTGCATGCAATTTGCGCCGTACCGGTTGAAAGACGGCGACTGGGCCGCGCGACAGGATGCGCTCCGTAAGACGGTGGTCAACACGCTCGGGCAGTACGCACCGGACCTTCCCTCGAAAATTCTCGCGGTACAGACGATCACGCCCGCTGATCTGGAACAATTTTATGGCCTCACGGGCGGACACCCGTTTCATGGCGAGCTGGCGCTCGATCAGATGTTCACGATGCGCCCTCAACTCGGCTGGGCGCGATATCGCGCTCCCCTCCGCGGCCTCTATCTCTGCGGTAACGGAACGCATCCCGGCAATGGGCTAACAGGAGCGTCCGGCGCAAACGCCGCGCGCGAAATTCTGAAGGACCTGCGACATTAAGTTCAAATCCGTGCGGTGCCGTCGTCCAGGCCCCCGAGAAAGGGGTTTCCGGGAGAATCCGCCCCCCGGGAGACACGCCGGGAAGTTTATTTTTACGCACGTCTCTCGACACAAATGCGGTCTCTTCGAGCGAGTCCGCTACACTCCAAAGTACAGATTCCGATCCAGTGTTGAAAGGCGTTAGACGTGATCCACGATTCCGAGCTTCGGAACATGTCGAAGCGAAGGCGCAGCAAACGCGTCCGCGCTCGCGTTCGGATTCTTGTCAGAATCCAAGCGCGCAACAAAGAGACTGTTTGCGAAGAAACGGACTCTCTGATCGTGAACGCACATGGAGCGCTGATCCTTCTCGCGACGCCCGTCGGGCGGGACCAGTTCGTGACGGTCGTGAACACGAAGACAAATCAGGAATTGCTGGCGCGCGTGACCGCCGTCGGAACGCGTTTCATGGGCAAGGCGCAGGTCGGTATTGAATTCATACGCCCCGCCGCAGAATTCTGGGGCGTTTCGCCCATCCCGGCGGACTGGACCTCCTCTCGGGCTCTCGCCACCAACCATTCCTGACTTTGCCGGCAGAAAATCCGAACCATCCGGGCCTGGGGCGGCGCCCGAAAAGGATCAGGTGTTATCTTGTTGCCCCGCGATTCGGGCGGTAGAATCGAAGTTTGCACCCAGGCATCTTATGACCATACAGGGAGCTCCATGATGACATCGCCAGCAACCACCCTGCGCAAGGGCGAATTTCAAAACGAGCCGTTCATCGATTTCAGCACGCCGGAAAACCGCAAGGCGATGGAAGACGCGCTGCGGCAAGTGAAGGGGATGCTCGCGCGCGAATACCCTCTGGTGATCGCGGGCGAGAAGCTCACGACGACCGACAAAACAAAATCGTTCAATCCTTCGTATCCGCAGGAAGTCATCGGAATCTTCCAAAAGGCCACAGTAGAGATGGCAAACCGCGCCGTCGAGGCCGCGAATGCCGCTTTCGATCGCTGGAAGCGCGTTCCGGCGGCCGAACGCGTCGAGTGCATCTACCGCGCGGGCGATATCCTGCGGAAGCGGCGTTTCGAACTGGACGCTTGGCTCGTCTACGAAATCGGCAAGTCCTGGCCGGAAGCGGACGCGGACATCGCTGAGCTGATTGACTTCTGCGAATTCTATGGACGCGACGCCTTGCGGCTCGCCGAGCCGCAAAGACTTTCTCCTCTCCGCGGGGAAACAAATTACATGCAGTACATACCGCTGGGCGTGGGAGCGGTGATTCCGCCGTGGAATTTCGCAGCGGCGATCATGGGCGGGATGACGATTGCTTCGATTGTGACGGGGAACACCGCTGTGGTGAAACCGTCGAGCGATTCGCCGACGATTGCCGCGCTCTTTATTGACATTCTGTATGAAGCCGGTGTGCCGCGCGACGTGGTCAGCTTCGTGACGGGCCCGGGAGGAACGGTGGGGGAGGCGCTGGTCACGCATCCGAAGACGCGCTTCATCGCGTTCACCGGTTCGAAGGAGGCCGGCCTGCGCATTGGCGAGCAAGCCGCGCGACCGCAGCCGGGGCAGGTCTGGATCAAACGCACCGTGCTGGAGATGGGCGGGAAGGACGCGATCATCGTGGACGACGAAGCCGATTTGGCCTCGGCGGTGGAAGGAGTCGCGCTGTCCGCGTTCGGTTACCAGGGTCAGAAGTGCTCAGCCTGCTCGCGCGCCATTGTCGCGGAGAAGGTCTATGACGAATTTCTTTCGCGCTTAACGGAGCGCGTGAAGACCATGAAAGTGGGCCCAACGGAAGACCCCTCGAACTACATGGGGCCCGTCATCAACGAACCGGCCATGAAAACGATCCTGGGCTATATCGAAGCGGGGAAAAAGGAAGGGCGTCTGGTGGCGGGCGGGGCGAAAGCGGACGGCGACGGCTACTTCATCGAACCAACCGTGATCGCGGATGTGCCTCCACAGGCCCGGATCTTTCGCGAAGAGATTTTCGGGCCGGTTCTCGCCGTCACGAAAGCGAAGGATTTCGACGAAGCGCTGGCATTCGCGAATGACAGCGAATTCGGCTTGACAGGCGCCGTGTACACGCAGAATCCCGAGAAAATCGAGCGCGCCGAGGAAGAATTCCACGTGGGCAATCTCTACGTGAACCGCAAGTGTACGGGCGCGCTGGTGGGCGCACATCCGTTCGGCGGCTTCAATATGTCCGGAACGGACTCGAAATCGGGCGGGCACGACTACCTTCTGCTGTTTCTGCAGGCCAAAACCGTTTCCGAGAAGGTCACGGCGCACAAATAGACGGACTCGCTCCAGCGGGCGCGCGAGCCGGGTTCGCTATTCGCTTGCCGCACTCGTCTGCGGAACGGGCTTCATATTAAATCCCCATCGCAGCACGACGTACGCAAGGGGCCCCAGTGCGAGCAGCAGCGGCGCCCAACGAAAGACGAAGGGCTCGCTGTAGTAGACCTTCAGCGCACAAAGCAGCGCGGGAAAAATCGCAATGTACAGGATGCCGGCCATCCCGCCGGGAATTCGAAAGCGACGCAGAGCGTTCGGCGCTTTCGAACGCATGCGCCACGCCGAAAACACCGTGAGCAGCGACGTCGCGATTCGCGTCCAGATGTAAATGTTGACGAGGTCTTCCACGCGATACTTCGCCAGGATGCAGTAAACGACGGTCGAGACCGCGATGGCGCGCGCCGGCGTGCCGAATCGCGAAAGCTTTCCGAGCCACGCGGGCAGATAGCCGTCTTCCGCCATCGCCGCGGGAATGCGCGTGGTATAGAGAATCGTGCTGTTAGAAAGCGAAAGCACGCCGATGAGCGAAGCGATCAGCATCGCCGCGCCGAGCGCTCCTCCACCGATCAGGCGCGAGGCGGTCACGATGTATCCTGTTTCCCATTGCTGCCAATTGCCCAGAACGGCGAGCGCCAGGCCTGTCGGGATAATGTACGTCAGGATGTTCATCGGCGTGTTCCAGGCAAGGACACGCACGAGGTCGCGCTGAGGGTCCTTCATTTCGCCGGTGATGCTCGAGAGCTGTTCGTAACCCGCATAGTTCCACATGGCCAGCGCGAGGCCTACGCCAAAAACATCGCCAAATGCTTTTCCTGGCGGAGAGAACGGGACGAGGGGATTGTGGTTCCAATGAAACAGTGAAACGGCGCAGAGCCATGCCACCGGAATAAAAATCCCGATCAGGAGAACGACGGCGACCCGGCCCGCAAGCTGAATTCCCCGCGCGTTCAAGTACGCGAGCAGGCACAGCACGAGACACGCGCCGGCCCACTTCACGTAACCATTGATCGAGGGGAAGTAGTCGGCAAGATAGTCCATCGCCATTACGCCATAGAGCGCGTTCAGAAGAAATGTGCCCGTCCAGTTCCACCATCCGCACTGAAAGCCCCAGAAATCGCCGAAGGCAGCGCGGCTCCAACGATAGAAGCCGCCTTGCACCGGAAGCATGCCGTTCAATTCGGCGGAGGCCAGCGAAATGGGCACGCACCAGAAGAAAGGCACGATGGCGAGAAAGAGAATGGCCATGCCCGGGCCGGAGCTCTTGAAAATGCCTTCATAACCGAATGGGCCGCCGGCCGTGTAGCCGTAAAACACCGCGAGAAGAGGGAGAAATCCGATCTGGCGAAGGTGCGCCCTTCCCTCGGACTGTGTTTTAATCCCGGCGGAGGACTGGGCCATGCACGTGGACTTTAAAGACCTTCTTGCGAAATATCAAATCGATCCGGGAGCCGCTCCGTCGCTCTCGATTCTTGAAGTCTTGCCCGCCGACACAGACGACGAAACTATCGAAAATCGTGAGCAGAACTGGATGCTACGGCTCCGAACGCGTACCCGTGCCCATGGGCTAAACCTTCCGGAGCTTGACTACTGACCTTCGGACCCGGCGTGTTCGTCGCCAGTTCGCGAGCCGAACTTCGGAGCGCTGGCGGAGGCGGCAAAGCCAAATAATTTTCGCGAGTAAACAACTTCATTGACGATTCAGTTCCCTACCTCACTAGACCGATTTGATCGAGAACAAATGCGCGCCGAAGGCATCGCGGCGCACGAAGAGGCCCGAATCGCGCAATTCGCGCCCGTCGCGCTGGTATTGCACGCCATTCAATTCATCGTCGAACGTGTACTGTTGGGAAGGCGAGACGCGATCGCTCAGCGGGATGCGCCCCTGTGAGGCGTCTCCCGCCAGGTTGGTCACAATCATTTTCCAACTCGCTTTTGACCGCCACTCGTAGGCAATGAGGTTCCCGGAGGTCGAATCGCCGGCGGGCGTGACAGGAAGCGTGTTCCAGGAGCCGCAATGGAAAACGTCCTCGTTCGTGAGCCGGAGAATTTTACTGAAGAAGTCCTGTGCGGCGGGATCCGGTTCTTCCGGAGCGGCGCGGCGCAATTCGATGGGGAGGCGAATCTTTCGCCCTTCGAGTTCGCCTTGATGGTAGAAGCGCATGCCGGGAACGGTGGACATCAGCGTACCGAGCGCCGGGAGCCGCTGGCCGCCGAACGCAACGGAACAGCGCGCTTCGTCGTGATTTTCCATGAACCGCGCAAAACGATTCTGAGTCGCGGCCGGCAGCCCCAGTCGAGCGCGGACGGCTCCTAGATTCAGGCCGCGGGCAGCGTCGTACAACTCCTTGTCGTAGACGAACGAAAAACCCAGGTTCAGCAACTGTTCTTCGGTGCCCCAGTAGGCTTCGCCGAGCAGAATCAAATTGGACGCCGCTTTCTTCGCTTCGGCCCAGAACTCGGTTTGAGGCGCGCTCATGCCGGCGGGAAGAAAGTGCGACCAGAGCTTGCCAAATATGCCGTTCAACTGGAGCATGGCCATGTCGCAGCGGACGCCATCGCAGTGCTTCGCGATACTGCTGAGTTCAGCGAGATGAGCCGCGCGCATTGCGGGATGAAAATGGTTGAGCTGCAGAACGTCTTTCCAGGGAGGAAAGTAAGGATCGCGGCCGCGCGCAAGAAAAAACGCGCCCTTATTAGTATCGACACGGTAGAAGCTCGCTGGGTCTTTATCGAAGTCCTCGCGCGCGCCTTGGACGTAGAATTCGGGGCGCTGTCGCACCCACGGATGATCAAGCGCCGTGTGATTACCCACAAAATCGAGGAACAGGGCCATGTTGCGCGAGCGCAGTTTGACGCGGACGCGGTCCAGGTCGCGTAACGTGCCGATCCGCTGGTCGGGCTTGTACGCCGGGACGGAATACGGCGAGCCGATCACATCTTCGGGCCGCCAGTCGGGCAGCGCAGCAGCGTAGGACTGCGCGCTCTCGGGTTCGAGCGAAAGCTTGCGCGATTCCGCGCTGCGCTGCCACACGCCCATCAGCCAGACGATGTCGAATCCGCGGTCGCGAATGCGGTCCCATTCCTGATCGGGAACGTCGGCCAGCTTGATCTGGCGGCCGAGGCGTGCGGAAAGCTCTTCGAGCCACGCCCACGTGTTGATCTCATATAGATGCGGGTTTGTCCGAAGCGAAAGCGGCGTTGAGGATTTAGTCGA
>DATEKA010000122.1:0-13647 GCA_035277685.1 Candidatus Acidiferrales bacterium | reverse complement strand
AAGTGGTCGGGGCGAGTGGATTTGAACCACCGACCTCCTGGTCCCGAACCAGGCGCTCTAGCCAGGCTGAGCCACGCCCCGACCGAAGGAAAAACCGAGTGAAACGCGAAGAGAGCCAGCATAGCACAGCATAAATCAGATGACGAACATCAACTCTGCCTAAAATCGCCACTCCGCTGGCGTGCAGGGGAGTTCTACCTTCTTTGCGGCCCACCGCGTCAGGTTCCGGCAGCGTGCCCCTCGGCCTTGAAGCTCGCCAGCGCCTGGTTCTCGTCTTGAAAGCTCGAGATATAGTCGAACCACTTCAACGCGTCCAGCGCCGCGCGCACGCGCCCCCGTGGACGCAGCAACTTCAGAACCCCGCCCTGGCGGTTTAGACTAACGAATGTGCCTGCGATCGTGCCGATGCCCGCGCTGTCCAGTTGCGTTAGCTCTTCCAGATTCAGCAGCAGATTCCGAGCGCCGCCGGAGATCAGTTTCCGCAAGCTGCTGTTCAGCAGGTCATTGTCCGCGCCAATTGTCGCTTTGCCTTCCAAGTCAACAATGGTGATGCCGCCCGATTCACGAGTTGAAATTTCGAGGCTCACATTTCTCCTTTGTCGAAACGCCCCGCCGGCAGATAACTGGCGAAGCTCCGCGTGCCCTATGATTCTATCAAGCGGAAGTTATCGTGACGCCACAGCCTTCCGGGCCGTGCCTTCCATGCACTCGCGTCCCTCGGATGAATTCTCCGCGTTCTCGAGCCCTTCTTGCTGTTCTCTGCGGTAATGTGTTGTGTTTCCGGTCCGTTGCGTTCGTCCGCGGCGTGCGGGTCAGAGGCGCGGAACCCGGAAGTCCAGTTCGTTCCGGAATTCCAGCAAGATTCTTGCCCGCTCCTCTCTCGTTTTCAAGCATCAGACTCGCCGTCCGCCATCAATCGACAGTGTCTGCCCGGTTATCCAACCGGCCTGCTCGCTCGCAAGAAAAAAACACGCCGTTCGCGATGTCATCCTAGGAGAAAGAGGACTCCTTCGCTCGTTTCCCGAAATGGTTGAAGCACGCCGGAATGAGTTGCGCTCAAAACCAAATATGCCAGAATCTCAACTCCATTGAAAATCCGACAATTCGAATTGGTGCTGTGTATGACAGACAGGGACTTCCATGGATTCGCTGTCGCGTGTATGAAGCCGAAGAGGGCGGCAGCCTCAACTCGCAGAGATACGTGTAGGCGGCCCATCGAAAAAAATCACGCCGGATTTCCATGGACGGCTCCCATTTTGCTGCTCCTTCTTTGCGTCGCGGCGATCTCGACGCATGGCCAGTCTTCCGCGGCCATGTTCCGCGGTATTGTGCGCGATCCGACGGGCGCACCTGCTGCCCAGGCAACGGTTCGGTTGTCCAATTCACGCAGTCGAGCCGAGGCGGTTACCGGCCCGGATGGACGTTTCGAATTGAAGGTGCCCGCCGGGGAATACCGGCTGACCCTCCAGACCGGCAACCGCAAGGTCGAATACTCCCAGCCAGTCATCGTCACCAACGGCAGTCCCGCCGTTTGGCTGACGCTCTCCGACAATGGCGAGCTGGCAGTGACGGGTCTCGAGGCGGATCAGGCCGGCGGAGGCGAGGACTTGTCGAGCCGAGCCGTCAGCGAATTGCCCTTGAACAGGCGCGACTTCAGCGCACTCTTGCTCCTTGCCGCCGGCACCATGACGGACACAAACGGAGCGACAAACTTCACAGCGCAGTTCGCCATCAACGGCCAGCGTGGCGTCGAGGCGACTTTCGCCATGGACGGCGCCGACATCAGCGATCCGGAAATGGGCGGCTCGACGTTCTCGAACTTCAACGTAGATGCGGTGCAGGAGATCGATTCGCTTTCTGGCGTCATGCCGGCCGAAATCGGACGCGGAGCTTCCGGATTCACGAACATTATCACGCGCTCCGGCTCGGACGGATTTCACGGGTCGTTCTTCGAATTTGTGCGCAACTCGGCGTTCGATGCGCGCAACTACTTCGATCACCCGACGCCGGCCTACCCGGGCCGCATTCCCCCTTTCCGCCGCAACGAATTCGGGTTCACGAATGGCGGCCGTTTCCGCATCCCGCACGTTTATGACGGCCGCCGGCGCACCTTCTACTTCGTCGAGTATCAGGGTTTCCGCCAGGTTCTCGGCACAACGCAGGTGATGCCCGTGCCGACCGCGACCGAGCGCTCCGGGCTGGACGCCGTGAACTATCCTGATGGTTCGACCGACACGCTTACCGTGCCGGTGAATCCGAGCATCGCCGCGATCCTCGCGCGCTATCCGTTGCCGAACGATCCCGGTGGTTCGTTTGGCGATCGCACGTACGCCACTGCATCGGCAGTTGCGACCGGTGCCGACCAGTTCTCGCTTCGAATCGATCACAAAATCTCTCCGCAGGACGAACTATTCACGCGCTTTACGATGGACAACCTCTCGGGGCCAACGACGAATCCCGACCAGACCGCCATTGACCCCGCCTTCGGCGTCGAATACGTTGACAAGCAGCGTAACTTCGCCGTCACATACACCCGAAGCCAGTCGCCTCAGCTTGTTTTCGAATCCTTGTTGAGTTTCGAGCGCGCGACGCCGGGGTTTCCGACGACCGATTACTCGGATCCGGGAATCAAATTCGATGACGGTACATACGAAGGATTCAACACGGCGGCCGGATCGGTCATGCAGTCCTACGGGAACTTGTTCCAGGGCCGGCAGACCGTGGCTTACACCGCGGGCGGGCACGCTTTCAAAGCGGGAGTCGAGGCGCGCCTCAACCGCGATACCACATACTTCGGCATCAGTCCAAACGGCGAGTACGGCTTTGGCGGTGGCACGGCCTACGCGACCGAAGCCATTGCGTCAACGAGCGGCACGCACAACATCGCCATCGGCGATCCCCTGCCCGACACGCTTTCCGCCTTTCTCTCGGGCAGTGCCTTCGTCTACGCGGCGGCGATAGCGCCGCCTTATTTTTCGAACGGAGCGCACATCGGCGCTGCGGCCATCTCGCGCAACAACTTCAACGTCTGGGCGCAGGACACGTGGAAGGTGACGCCGCGCTTCACGTTGGACTATGGCCTGCGATGGGAACTGTACACACCAATCACGGAGCGCGCTCACCGCACGGGCGGCTTTCTCACAGCGAATGGCAATCAGGAATATGTTATCAATCCACAGCCGGGCTATAAGACGAACTGGAACGGCTTTGGCCCTCGCGTGCAAATGTCCTGGCAAGTGGCTGGCAATGTCGTCGCTCACGCGGGAGGCGGAATCACTGTGATTCCACCGAACATCTGGCAGGACAATTTTCTGACGGGCTCGACTCCGTTCGTGGTCTATCCTCGCGTCGTTGCCGCTTCCGGCGCGCCACTGAATTACGGGTTCCAAATCACTCCTTCGGAGCTCCCGCGCGTCTACACTCCGGAGGGAACCGACATTTTCGCCTCCAGCAATCCGAAGGACGTCCCTCCCAACACGGTCATGGACGTGGATCGCTACGAACAGGACATTGCGGCGCTGACGCCAAGCCATGTCGTGAGCGCTCTCACGTTGAGCGCTATCGACCGCTCCTTCGGCAACGCCACTCTGTTCACGTGGGCGGCGGGGCTCGAACGCAAGATCGGCGGGCTTACCGCCGATGCGAGTTACGTCGGAACGGCAGCCGAGAAGCTGCCTCGCCTGGGTTTTCCCAATGCTTATCCCGGCGCAAGCCCCGGATTCGCTCCGCACACCCGTTTTGACAGTTCCGGCAACGTGATTGGCGGCTTTGGCGTGGAAAATGTGATCTTTGGCGACTCTCATTCCACCTATCACTCGTTGCAGAGTTCGCTGTCAGGCTCTATTCCCGGCGGCGGCCCCGGCATCCAGGCCAGCTTTACCTGGAGCAAGTCAATTGACGACAGCAGCGAAGTGATTGGCGGAACGGGTTCCACGGGCGCGGTAACTTCCGGCCTTTCTCAGAATCCGTTCGATACGCATCCGGAAAAGGGCCCCTCGTCGTTCGACGTGACGCGCAGTCTGGGTTTGAGCGTTATCCAGGACCTGCAACTCGAAAAACTGGGCCCTCTCGCTCGCATCAATAGAAACGTAACTCATGGATGGCAATTCCTGAGCATATCGAGCATCAGCTCAGGATTGCCGTTCACCGTATACTCGGGCATTCAGCAAACGGGTTACGGATCAGGCGGCGTGGACCGTCCCGACCAGATCGCCACTCCGCATCTTTCCACGTCCGGCGCGAATCGCCAGGACTACTTCGGCCGCGGAGCCAACAACGCCGGGGATTTCTTCTTTATCCCGGTGCGCGTGCCGGGCGGCACCGGGCCGAACCAGGGGCGCTTCGGCTCCCTCGGACGCAACACCTTTCGCGGCCCGGCTTTTTACAACTTCGACTTCGCCCTCATCAAAGACACTCCCATCGGCCGCCGCAGTGGAGGAGCCGAGCGCGTTGACCTCCAATTCCGCTCCGAATTCTTCAACCTGTTCAACGTCGTGAACATGGGATTGCCCGCCAACATACTGACCGGCTCGGGTTTCGGGGAGATCAGCAAGACCGCCGGCAACTCCCGCCAGATCCAGTTTTCGCTTAAACTGATTTATTAGCCCCTGCGCGGGTTTCAATGTACCGCTGGGCTGACGCCACCGGATCGTCGGGTTGAGGCGTTCACTACGCCTCGTTCGAGCCGAAGCTCATTGTCGTTTCTTGTGGTGTTCGGACCGCGCACCGGTCTTAAATCGCGGGTTGCATCAACAGAATCGAGCCATAGAATAAGAATCGTTGCACTCCCAGGGGCTGTTCTTGGGCGCACCCCGCGAAGAGAGGATTCGGATTCATGGGGCTGGAACAGGATACGAGTGGCCGGCGTCGCGTCGTGATTGAGGCGGTTTCTCCTGAGATCGATTGCGGCCGATTCGCAATCAAGCGCGTTTCGGGAGAAACCGTGACCGTTGAAGCGGATGTCTTCTCCGACGGCCACGAACACGTTGCGTGCAGAGTCCTGTACTGGTTGGAGGGTTCGGTTCCGCAGGCCTCGCCGATGCGGCCGCTCGATAATGATCGATGGCGGGGCGTGTTCGCCGTCGAAAGAGTGGGGCAGTATCGCTACACGATCGAGGGTTGGGTCAACCGGTTCGCCACCTGGCGCGAGGATCTACAAAAGAAGATCGCCGCGGGGCAAGACGTAAAGGTGGATATTCTGGTTGGCGCCGAGTTGGTATACGCCGCCGCAAAGCGAGCGAAGGAAGAAGATCAGCAGTTCCTTCGAGGCTGGCTGCAGCGCCTTCGGGCAAAAAGCGGCTTCGAGCCGGCTCTGGCGCTGGATGAAGAGCTCCTTCGTATTATGGAGCGCAACCCCGAGCTGGAATTTGCAAGTCGCTATGATAAAGAGTTGACCGTCGTAGTCGATCGTGAAAAAGCCGCCTTCTCCGCCTGGTATGAAGTATTCCCTCGATCGTGCTCGTCAAACCCAGTCCGGCACGGGACGTTCCACGATTGCGAGCGGTGGCTTCCCTACATCGCGTCCATGGGATTCGACGTGATTTATCTCCCGCCTGTTCATCCCATCGGACAGTCGTTTCGTAAAGGAAAGAACAACTCTGTGTCGGTTCAGCTTGGCGATGTCGGGAGCCCGTGGGCCATCGGCTCGGCGGAGGGCGGCCACAAGTCCGTTCACCCTCAGCTGGGAACGCTTGAGGATTTCAGGCGATTTGTCGCCAAAGCAAAAGAGCATGGCCTCGAAGTCGGCCTCGACATCGCCTTCCAGGGCACGCCCGACCATCCTTACGTGCGCGACCATCGCGAATGGTTCCGGACGCGTCCGGACGGTACGATCCAGTACGCTGAAAACCCGCCGAAGAAATATCAGGATATCTATCCTTTGGATTTCGAGACCGCCGATTGGCGCGCCCTGTGGCGGGAGCTGAAGAGCGTATTCGAATTTTGGATCGAGCAGGGCGTCCAGATCTTTCGCGTCGACAATCCTCATACGAAGCCGTTCGGCTTTTGGGAGTGGCTGATCGGCGAACTGAAAACGTCGCATCCTGGCGTGCTGCTCCTGGCGGAAGCATTCACCAGGCCTCACGTGATGTACCGGCTGGCGAAACTGGGTTTTTCGCAATCCTATACGTACTTTACCTGGCGTAATTCCAAGCAGGAGCTCACGGACTACTTCAACGAGCTTACGCGCACCGAAGTGCGGGAATATTTCCGGCCCAATCTTTGGCCGAATACCCCTGATATTCTTCATGAGTATCTTCAGGTTGGCGGAAGGCCGGCGTTCATGGTGCGGTTCATACTCGCAGCCACCTTGGGCTCGAGCTATGGAATTTACGGTCCGGCGTTCGAACTTTGCGAGAACATTCCCGTTATGCCGGGAAGCGAAGAGTATCTGAACTCCGAGAAGTATGAGTTAAAGCATTGGAACGTGGATTCGAGCAGGAGCTTGCGAGATCTGATCTCAAAAGTGAATCGCATTCGGAGGGAAAACATCGCGCTCCACCGGAATCGCGGCTTGCGTTTTCACGATACGGACAATCCCTCTCTGGTCTGTTACAGCAAAGGAACGGACGATCTTTCGAACGTGATTGTGACGGTCGTGAATCTCGATCCCTTCAACGCACAAACCGGATGGGTGAACCTGGACCTGGCCGCGATCGGCTTGGATTGGAGCCGGCCTTTCGAGGCGCGCGACCTGCTGGGCGGAGGACGTTATCAATGGCGAGGACCGCGCAACTACGTCGCGCTGACACCGGAGAGCTTGCCGGCTCATATTCTGGAGATCCGCAGGTAGGCAAGTCTCTTTACACGTTGGCGCATCAGGAACGCAAACGAAAGGCGTGAGGTTCGAGAACAGATGACCAAACGTCCTGGAAGCGCAGCGGACCCGCTCTGGTACAAAGACGCCATCATCTATGAGCTGCCCGTCCGCGCGTTCAAGGACAGCAATGCCGATGGAATCGGCGATTTCCCGGGTCTCATTCAGCAAATGGACTATCTTCAGAATCTCGGCGTGACTTGCCTGTGGCTCCTTCCGTTCTTTCCTTCCCCGCTTAAGGACGATGGCTATGACATCTCGGATTATATGAATGTGAACCCTTCGTACGGCACCGTCGAGGATTTTAGGGCGTTCCTGTCCGCCGCACATGAACGCGATATGCAGGTGATGATCGAACTCGTCGTAAACCACACTTCCGACCAGCATCCCTGGTTTCAGGCCGCGCGTCACGCCCCTCCGGGCTCGCCTGAGCGGAACTTCTACGTCTGGAGCGATACGGAGGACAAATATAAGGGCGCCCGGATAATTTTCTCCGACACGGAGCGGTCGAATTGGACTTGGGACCCGGTTGCCAGACAATATTACTGGCATCGCTTCTTCTCGCATCAGCCGGACTTGAACTACGAAAATCCACGCGTAGTGGAAGAAATTCTGAAGGTGATGCGGCACTGGTTGGATATGGGCGTGGATGCTCTGCGAATGGACGCGATCCCCTATCTGGTCGAACGGGATGGCACCAACTGCGAGAATCTTCCCGAAACGCATGTCGTCATCAAGACTCTGCGGCGCGAGATCGACAACGGTTATTCGAACCGCATGATCCTGGCCGAAGCGAACCAGTGGCCCAGTGACGTGCTGCCGTATTTCGGCGACGGCGACGAATGTCACATGGCGTTTCACTTCCCTTTGATGCCGCGGATCTTTATGGCCTTGCGCCAGGAAGATCGTCTGCCGATAACGGACATCATCGCGCAGACTCCGCCTATCCCAGAGACTTGCCAGTGGGGGCTCTTTTTGCGCAACCATGACGAGCTCACCCTCGAGATGGTCACGAACGATGAGCGAGACTACATGTACCTGGCCTACAGCGCGGATCCCAGGATGCGTATCAATCTTGGTATCCGCCGGCGCCTCGCACCCTTGGTCGACAACAATCCGCGGCGTATCGAGTTGTTGAATAGCCTTCTGCTCTCCTTTCCCGGAAGTCCGATTCTCTACTACGGTGACGAAATCGGCATGGGCGACAACATTTATCTTGGCGATCGCAATGGCGTCCGGACGCCGATGCAGTGGAATGCAGACCGTAACGCGGGCTTTTCAACGGCGACTCCCGCGCGCCTCTATAGCCCGGTGATCATGGACCCCGTGTGGGGCTATGAAGCGGTGAACGTCGAAGCGCAGCAGGGCGATCCTTCATCGCTGCTGAACTGGATGCGCAATATGATCGCGCTCCGAAAGCTGTTTGCCGTTTTCGGCCGCGGGAGCATCGAGTTTCTCGATCCATCGAACCGCAAAATCCTGGCCTATATCCGCAAGTATGGGGACGAACAGGTTCTTTGCGTGGCGAATCTCTCGCGCTTCGCGCAACCCGTCGATCTCGACCTTTCGAAGCTCGAAGGCACAACTCCCATTGAGATGCTGGGTTACGTCGAATTTCCCGCGATCGGCCAGCAACCCTATCGCCTGACCATGGCGCCTTATAGTTTTCTCTGGCTCGAGCTTCAGCCCCGCGCCGAGTCCATTCCCACGGCGGCCGAGCTGGCCGAACAGACTCCCTTGAATGCCGCGCGAGGCTGGGAAAGCATCTTCGAAGGCGTCAGCCGGGAGCGTTTGGAGACTCAGAATCTTCCCGTATTTCTCCCGAAACAGCGCTGGTTCGCCGCCAAAAGCCGGCAAATTTCGACGACGCGCGTCACTGAGTGGATCACACTGAGCGCGTCCGGGGCAGTGCTGGCTTTCGTCGAGGTGCAATTCGATAGTGGCGAGCCCGAGACCTATTTTGTTCCACTCGCTATGACACTCGGCGAGGCCGCCGAAGAGTTGCGCCGGACCTTCCCTAATTCGATAGTAGCCCAGGTCGTCTCCGGGAAAGCTGCCGGGCTGCTGCACGATGGAGTTTTCGACGACAAGACCTGCCTCGAACTCCTTTCGATTATCGGAAATGGAATCGACATTCAGTCGCCGCAAAACAGGCTGCGCGGCGTACCAGGTGAAGAATTCGCGAAGACGGCAGGCGCGCATTATAACGAGCTCCCAGTGCATCGCGGCTCGGCCGAGCAGAGCAACACGTCCATTCTGTTCGGTGACCGCCTGGTTTTGAAACTCTTCCGCCGGCAGGAAGCCGGGATTAACCCCGACGCAGAGGTCGAGAAATACCTGACCGAGCAGACAACCTTCACTCACATTCCGCCTTTCGCGGGTTCGATCGAGCGCCAGCCCATAGCCGGCGGGGGGCCCGCGACCGTAGCGATGTTGCAGGCTCTTGTGGCGAATGAGGGAGACGGCTGGAAGTGGACCATCGATGAGCTGAACCGCTATCTGGAAGCCTGTGCTCCGCTGCCTATTCCCGAAAATCTTGGAACGGAACTCGACGACCCTCTCCAACTCGCTCGGCGTCCTGTTTCTCAACTCGCGCGGGACCACGTTGGTCTCTATCTCGATTCCGCCGCCACACTGGGGTGCCGGACTGCTGAGCTGCACCTGGCTTTCGCTTCCGCCACTCGCGACCCGGCATTTGCGCCGGAACCCCTGACGTCCAAGGACCTCGAAATCCTGGTCGAAAACCTGCGCCAGCACGCGTCGTGGGTGTTCGATGTGCTGAAGGACCGCGTCTCATGGCTGCCCGATGAAGTCGTGGAAATCGCTGCGGCCGTGCTGAGCCGCCGGCGCCGTGTTCTCGACTATTTCAGAACGGCGCTGGATCCGCACGACCTCCAGACGCTGCGCATCCGCATCCATGGCGACTATCACTTGGGCCAGGTACTCAAGGTGAAGACGGATTTCGCCATCATCGATTTCGAGGGCGAGCCGGCGCGCTCTCTTGCCTACCGGCGGTCGAAGCAATGTGCGCTTAAAGACGTTGCCGGAATGTTGCGTTCTTTCAGTTACGCCGCGTACGCTAGTTTGATCAACTATACGACCAGGCATCCGGAGGATATTCCTCGTTTGGAGCCGTGGGCGCAGCTATGGGAGCGTTCCGCTTCAGCGCAGTTCCTGCGCGCTTATATCGAAATGGCGCAGGGAGCCGGGCTTGTGCCGCCGGATCGCGCCGATACTCGAAAGCTGATCGATCTCTTCTTGATCGACAAGGCGCTGTACGAGCTCCTTTATGAATTGAACGCGCGCCCCGCATGGGTTCGGATTCCTCTGATGGGAATTCTGTCCCTGCCGCTATAATCACGAGTTCCCGTAGACCGCTCGGGCGGAACGACCGGGCCCAGACTCGAACGAAAGAGCACAGAGTATTCGTCAGTGGAAACGGATTCCATCGTAAAGCAGGGGCCGGAGCATGGGCAGGAAATCGGCGGCGCCGACCTGGTAGTTCGCATTCTCGGCGAATTCGGAGCCGATGCCGTCGCGGCCGTCTGCGACGCTCTTCGCTCCGTCTCCGGTTCACCCCGGATCGCTATTCTTCACGATGGACCCTCGCCCAACCTGCCCAATTCGAACTCGGAAGGAAGCGCTTCCCTGTTTTTTGTTCCTTTACCGCCGCCCGCGCTGGAAGCGCCGGGTGTCGCGCTCCTCAGCGTTGTGGCGGCTTATCAGTCGGTTTTTGTGGCGAGCGAGAAATTCGGAGCGCGAGGGTGTTGCGTAATAGCCTCCCAAATCGAGGGCGCGCCATTGCAATGGGTTTGCCGGCTCGCTGAGCCGCTGCTCGGCGGGGAGACCGATTTTGTGGTGCCGTACTACGCGCGCCACAAATTCGAAGGGCTGCTCAATAGCTCCATCATATCGCCTCTCATGCGCAGTCTTTATGGGAAGCGCATTCATAATCCGATGGGACCGGATCTCGGTATTTCTCGCCGACTCTTCAGCAAAATATTGGGGGCCGAGCTCAAGGCCGGAGGCGGAGGCGTCCATCCGCTGGCTTCCCTTGCGCCAACGGCCGTTTGCACCGGTCTCCAGGTCAGCGAGGTGCACATCGGCCCGCGCATTTACGCGCCGACCGACTGGACGAACATCAGTTCCCTTTTGGCCCGTGTTTTGGATCCTGTGTTCGCGGATATGGAACGCAACGCCGCCTGCTGGCAACGCATTCGCGGTTCGGCGCCCGTCGCGGCGGCCGGCGATCCTGTCTTCGTATCGCAAGATACGGGAAGCGTGGAAGTCAAGCGTATGGTGGAATCTTTTCAACTTGGAAACCGGGAACTCCAGGAAATCTGGAGTCTTGTGCTGCCGCCGGCGACTCTTTTCGAACTGAGGAAGCTGTTGCGGCTGTCGCCGGATCAGTTCCACATGGACGACGCGCTGTGGGTGCGAATCGTCTACGATTTTGCATTGGCCCACCGTCTGCGAACGATCAATCGAGATCACTTGCTCAAATCAATGACCCCGCTTTATCTGGGATGGGCGGCGTCGTATGCGAGGGAAGTGCAAAACGCGGGAGCTCTGGCGCTCGGGCAACGCCTCGAACGTCTCGCTCTGGCTTACGAATCGGGAAAGCCCTATCTCGTGTCCCGGTGGCGTTGGCCGGACCGCTTTAGTCCGTAGTGTGAAACGTTTCGAAGGAGGTATTTATGTGGGGTCAAGTCAAACAAGCTCTGGCGCAGTCTACGGCGCGATTCCTCACTCGCTTTGCGGATCTCTTGCCCGGATTGGCCGCCCTTATCGTTGCCTTGATCGTATCGATTATCGTTGCTCTCATCCTGGCGGTGATTGTCCGCCGATTGCTTACGAGCCTTCAATTCGAACAGCGGCTGTCGCACTGGGGTTTTTCTTCGATGGCCGAGTGGTCGCCTATGAACAGCCCCACGCTGCTCGTTTCGCGATCCATCGCCTTCCTTGTGATTCTCGTCGGATTTCTGATCGGAATCGTCGCCTTCGACGCGCAGTGGACGTCCTTGCTCGCCCAAAGCATCTTCGCTTACATTCCCCGCATCGTTGGAGCGATACTTGTCTTGCTGGTTGGCGGCATCATCGCGCGGTTCCTGAGTCGTAGCGTGCTGATTGGCGCCGTCAACATGAACCTCCAATACGCGCGCCTTCTGAGCGCGGGCGTAAAATGGATGGTGATTGTTCTCGCCGTGGCGATGGCCCTGGATCACCTCCGCATCGCGCCCGAAATTGTCGAGCTTGCCTTCGGCATCCTTTTCGGGGGGATCGTCCTCGCCTTGTCGCTCGCCGTCGGCCTTGGATCCAAAGATCTCGTCACCAAGTCGCTCGAGCGTGATGCGCGAAGGTCGGCAAGCGAACAGATCGAGGATCCTCTTCGCCACCTCTAACTGGGAGTAGATCGAGCCGGCCTTCTGAGCCCAACGCCTGGGAGCTTTGGTCAGGAAATTTCAGCGAGAATTTTCTCCAGGCTCGATTGAAAGTTTTCGAACCGGAATTTAGAACTCGCCGTTTCAGCGCCGCGTTGCCCAAGGCCCTTGCGGAGCGATTCGCTTTCAAGGAGCCGTGCAAGACATTCGATTAAATGGTCCGCATCGTCAGGACGAACGAGCAGGCCGTTCCTCTCGTGCTCCACGATGTCCGTAACGCCTCCCGTCGAGGCCGCCAGCACCGGCTTGCCAAAGGCCATCGCCTCCAGAAACACGAAACCGAAACCCTCGCCCGTGCTCGGTAGCGCGAAAACATCGCATCGCGAATAGCAGCCTGCAATTTCAACTGGCGACAATCCTTCAAAGAAGCACACCCGGTTCGATAACCCGAGATCTCGGGCCATCTCCTGATGGCGCGCAACATCGTCGCCGGTTGCCGCAATGGCCAACCGGAGTAATGGAAATCTCGTAGCGAGTTGTGCCACCGCCCGTATGAGCTGATCCACGCCCTTGTATTTTTCCTCACTCGCGAGCCGCGCGATGGCCAACACCACTATTCCCCCCGGAAACTTAGGGGGCGCCCGCAAAACGCCTACTTTCTCGCTCATCTTCAGGAAATCGGGATCGAGCGGCCAGGGCAAAAGCACGGTTTTGTCCTTCGGAGCGCCCTGCTGCTGGACAATTTGCTCGAGAGTGTATCGGCTCGGCGCAACAAAAATATTCGCTTTGAGTAATGCTCTGCGTCTTCCCGCTGGCAGCGGCCGCCACACTTCCACTCCATGCGACATCGCGGCGAGCTTGAGGCGAGGACTCAACAACTTCATCTTTTCCGTAACCAGCGTGAGATGCGGGTGAACCGCAAGCGCAATTCGCGGCTGTTTTCGCGCAACACCGAGTGCAGCGAGAGCGAAGCGCGCCTTCGAACGCCCAAAGCCGCGAAATCGAACCTCTTCATCGCTTGATGAGAACGTCTGCGGGCCCGCCGGATCATTGAGCGAAAGAAAATCAATGTCCCAGCCGCGTTCTAACGCGATCCGGGATAACGCCACCGCGGTAAGCCGCCCCGCCAGTTGTATGCCGCCGGCGCCCAGCAATTCCGGAAACAGCGCGACGACTCGGCTGGCGGAACGCTCGCGCGTTTTCGGTGTCATCGTGTACCTGCTGCCGGACGCCTTACGATTTGACCTTCCTTCGCAGTGCATCTTCCAGAATCACCTTCAGCTCGCGCGCGTTGCGGTCCCACGTGTACTGCAACGCTGTCTTATGCGCGTTCTCGCCGAGCCGCTCGCGGAAATCCCGGTCCTCATACAGGCGCCGGATCATCCCCGCAAGCCCACTCGCGTCCAGCGGATCCTGCAGAATCAATCCGTCGGATTCGTGCGTGATGATCTC
>DATEKA010000121.1:0-6387 GCA_035277685.1 Candidatus Acidiferrales bacterium | reverse complement strand
CCCGAACTCGCCGTGCCGTTGCTCAACGTGAGGTCAACGATGCTGGTCTGCCCGCTCGGGCTTGAACCGAAATCCCCTACCAGTCCGACATCTCCTGTCGGAGTTCCCGTGCTCCCCGACGCCGGCGCGACGCCAATCGTCACATTCAGCGGCGTGCCATGCGTTACGCCGGTAGACGGACTAATCGAGAGCGTCGTCACCGACGTCACCGACCGCGCGTTGCCCCAGCCGTTGACGAGATTCGCTACGTTCACAGAGCCGAGCCCGGTCGCCAAGTCGTATCCGCTGGTGCTCTGATATTTCGCGCTCGACGTTCCGTAGCCGCTCTCGCCCGGAACGGCGTTATTGCCCACTGTCGTGTCGTTGAAGATGCAAGTTGACGCCGGAGGACTGCTTGCACTTGACCCGTTGCATTTTGAAAAGGTCTCCTGCGCGGCCAATCGGTATAACACGTAGTTCGCCTGGCCCTGCCGCGATCCCGTCTTTTGATTGACGAGCGCCATCACACCCGCAAACGATGGCGCTGACGCCGAAGTGCCGCCCACTCCCGCCAGAACTCCTTGCTCGCACGAATATTGAAAGCACAACAAGTACGGATCGTGCCCGGCCGCTGTCAGCGACACGTCCGGCAGATCGCGAGCGCCATCTTGAGGAATCCCCGCAACCGCGGACTGCCACGACGGCTTGCCGAAGAATTGGCTCGCGCCCCCGCCGCCCGCGAAAATCGAACCTTTGCCGTTGGTCCCGCACCCGGAAACGCAGCTTTCGTTCCACACATTCTCGGGGATATAGGAAATCGCCGATGAGAGACTCGTGCTATTTGTCGATTTCCAGTATTTGGAGGGCGTTGTCCCCTCGTTGAACTTCGTCCCGCCGACCGCAACCGTGTATGGCGATGACGCCAGCACATTTACGGAAATCGGACCTGTTGCAGAAGCCTGGGTATTGGGATTGTCGCAGCCCTCCGCGCCGGAATCGCCGGTCGAAACCATATATGTGATGCCTTCGGCCGCGGCCTGCTTGGCAAGCGCGGAGATCGCCGCCGCGTCAGCGGCTGTGGTCCCCGCTTCGCATCCGCCAAAACTTTCCGTCATAACGTCGGCGAGATCGTTATCAACGATATATTCTTCGGAAAGGTCCACGCCGTCCGTCGTGGCTGTTGAAGCCGTCTCCACAAAGATGATCTGCGCGTTGGGCGCCACGGCCCCAGCCCAGCTCACATCCAGGGTCGCCTCGAGCTGCTCGCCGGTATTCACGATTCCGGGATCCGGCCCGTTCATTACGATCTGGGGCGCGTTCGCCGACAGACCAAACGTATTTCGGAAATCGGTCACGTCTTGAAACGCGAAATCGCTCCGGCCAACGACCGCGATTTTCGCCCCCGTGCCGTTGATTCCGGCGCCGTATAACGGATTGATGTTGTAGATGGTTGCGTAATCTCCGGGCGCCACGGCGTGCAATCCGCTGGGTGTTGAGAACTCGGGCGGAAATCCCGGGCCGATCCTGAACTTGTTCGGAGTCAGCACAACCTGCGGTTGTTTGTAAAAATTGTCGAGCGTCTTGATACCCGCCACCACCGGCGCCAGCGCAGCCGGAATCTGCGGATCCGCCGAATTGGCCCAATGGCTCTTTCCGTTCACCACATACTTGTGGATTTCGGTGTGCAACGCGTTCTGCACCTGTCCGGCGCTGCCTGAAAATTCGATCACGCCGCGCCCATTCGCGACGCGGTTCACCTGAAACCCCTGCGATTTCAGCCACAAAACGATTTTCTGAACATCCGCGTCTGCGGGGCCAAACTGTTCGCCGAATTGCTCCGGCGTCAGCCAGGCGTGGTAGTTCGGCGATGTCTTGTCCTGCTGCTCATCGAGCAGCGCATCGAGTGCCGCTTCCTGCTCGGCGCTTGGCTTCAGCACCAGCAGCATGCGGTTGAGTTGAAGACTGGCTGGCGCCGCGCCGCGATCGAATTCCGCGCGCGCAAGCGGGTGCACGTTTCCCTTTAGAACCGTGCGGTTTGTCGCGTCGATCGGCTGTGTGATACGCGCCGGAATTCGCGTTTGCTGTGCTCTGGCAAAAGGTGCAAGAAGGGCGAACGCTAGAGTCGCCTGCAGAATCCTGCGGATACACTTCCCTGCCCGTAGGCAGGCCATGGGACCGGGTTGCATGGCGCCTCTGAAGGAACCCTGAAGTTCACATCCTGAATCGGTTCGCTCGAAACCAACTCTTCGCGACCGATGTATTTCAAAGCTGGGTTCGCCCGAATAGCAGACGAGCCCCAGGACCCTATAAGAGAGCGAGAATAAACACACCCAACAATAACTTCAATCTGGCGTGGATTCTGCCCCCGCGCCGCCGCCGCGTCAAGTGGATTACTGCTCAGTTACCGGCAGGGGCCATCGAATACCGGGCGAATGGAAAGACGCTTTGGTGACCGCTTAGCAGGCATAGTCAGGGCAAACGGACGAGAACATCAATACCTTTGTTTTGCAGCCTCCATTGATCCTTCGAATATGGTTCGGAGAACTGGCGAGGCACCGCTGCCCTGCTATGCGACGCTCGGCGGGTTGGCCGCCACGGCAGGCCAAACACTCCAAAGCGGGCTGTCCGAGGCATGAGGTGTCGAGTGGCCCCACGCGAATTTTCGCCGTCCAGTTTCATCCCAGCGCGATAAATCGGAGCCAGGCTAGCAGTAAGAAAACAATGCCATGCCAGTCGTGGATGAAATTCGGAGCGCAGACGGAGGCTGCAAGAAACAAGAGCGGCTTGCGTTGCTGTGCGTACTCCCTCTGCCTATATGGCCACCATCTGTCGTAGGACGTAATGCAGGATGCCGCCATTCTGGTAATAGGCCACCTCGAATGGCGTATCTACACGCGCGATCGCAGAAAACTCTCGCTTTTTTCCGTTCGCACCTCCCGCTCGAATTCGCACTTTCTTTCGAGGCTCGAATCCTTGCGCCAGACCTTCGATGCCGAACGTTTCCAAGCCCGTCAGCCCGAGTGATTTCGCGCTTTCGCCCGCCATGAACTCCAGCGGCAGCACGCCCATGCCGACCAGATTGCTCCTATGGATGCGCTCAAAACTCTCCGCGAGCACCGCCTTGACTCCAAGCAGAATCGTTCCCTTCGCGGCCCAGTCGCGCGAAGAGCCTGACCCGTATTCTTTCCCTGCGATCACGACGAGCGACACGTGTTCGTCGCGGTAGCGCATCGCTGCGTCGTAGATCGTCATTTTCTCGCCGCTCGGCTGATGAACCGTCCACCCGCCCTCCGTTCCCGGCGCGAGCTGGTTCCGCAAGCGAATATTCGCAAACGTTCCGCGCATCATCACTTCATGATTGCCGCGCCGGGCGCCATAGGAATTGAAGTCCTTCGGCTGCACGCCGTGCGCAACCAGATATTTTCCCGCGGGCGAATCGGGAGCGATTGATCCCGCCGGCGAAATATGATCGGTCGTAATGCTGTCGCCAAGCAGCGCCAGCGCGCGCAGCCCCTGCAAATCGGCAATCCGCGCGGGCTTCGCCGCCATGTCTTCGAAGTACGGCGGATTCTTGATGTATGTGGACTTGTCGTCCCAGGCGTACAGGTCGCCCTCGGGAACCGGCAGAGCGCGCCATTTCTCGTCTCCCGTGAAAACGTCCGCGTACTGTTTATGGAACATGTCGCTCGAAACCGAGCTGCGCATCGCGCTTTCCACTTCCTGCGGCGTCGGCCAAAGCTCGCGCAGATAAACCGGCCTTCCTGACTTGTCGGTCCCCAGCGGCTCGTTGACGACGTCGAAATCCATTCTCCCAGCCAGCGCGTAGGCCACCACCAGCGGCGGCGACGCCAGATAATTCGCGCGGCACAGCGGATTGATGCGCCCCTCGAAATTCCTGTTCCCGCTCAGCACCGAAACCGCAACCAGATTGTTGTCCTTGATCGCTTTGCCTATCGTCTCCGGGAGCGGCCCGCTATTTCCAATGCAAGTCGTGCAACCATACGCCACCAGGTGGAATCGTAGCGACTCAAGATACGGCCGCAGGCCCGCCTTCTCGATGTAATCCGTCACCACTCTCGAACCGGGCGCAAAGCTCGTTTTCACCCACGGCTTGGTCGTGAGCCCGCGCTCCACCGCTTTCTTCGCCAGCAACCCCGCGCCGAGCATCAGCGACGGATTTGACGTATTCGTGCAGCTTGTGATTGCCGCGATCACTACCGAGCCGTCGCTCAGCTCGAACCGGTCCCCATTGTTCTGCACCTGCACGTGCTTCGGCTGCCCTTCCAGCGATTTCTCGAATGCCGTCTTCGCCTCCGTCAGCGGAACGCTGTCCTGCGGCCGCTTCGGCCCCGCCATTGTCGGCACAACGCTGGCCAGGTCCAGTTCCAGCTTGTCCGAGAAAACCGGGTCGGGCGTCTGGTCCGTGCGGAACAGGCCCTGCTCCTTCGTATATGCTTCCACCAGCCGCACGCGATCTTCGGCCCGGCTCGTGAATCGCAAGTACGCCAGCGCTTCCGCATCAACCGGAAAAAATCCCATCGTCGCGCCATATTCGGGCGCCATGTTGGCAATCGTCGCGCGGTCGGGCAGCGTCAGGCTCGAGAGGCCGCTGCCGTAGAACTCCACGAATTTCCCCACCACGCCTCTCTTGCGCAGCATCTGCGTCACAGTAAGCACCAGGTCCGTCGCCGTGGCTCCCGCCGGCAAGCGTCCGTGCAGCTTAAATCCGATCACCGCCGGAATCAGCATCGAGAGCGGCTGGCCCAGCATCGCCGCCTCCGCTTCGATTCCACCCACGCCCCAGCCGAAGACGCCGAGGCCGTTGACCATCGTCGTATGCGAATCCGTGCCCACCAGCGAATCGGGAAACGCCAGCGCCTCGCCGTTTTGCTTTTCACTAAACACAACTCGCGACAGATATTCCAGGTTCACCTGGTGGCAAATCCCCGTGTCCGGCGGCACCACTTTGAAATTGCGGAAACTCTGCTGGCCCCAGCGCAGGAACGCATAGCGCTCGATGTTGCGCTGCATTTCGAGTTCGGCGTTGAATGCAAAAACGTTCGGTGCGCCGGATTTGTCCACTTGCACCGAATGGTCGATCACGAGTTCCGCGGGAAGCAGCGGATTGATTTTCTTCGCGTCGCCGCCCAGATGCCGCATCGCGTCGCGCATCGCCGCCAGATCAACTACCGCCGGCACTCCCGTAAAATCCTGGAGCAACACGCGCGCCGGCATGAAAGAAATTTCGCGGCCGCCGTCTCCGGGGCTCGACGGATCCCACGCCGCCAGCGCGCGAATGTCGTCCGCGCGAACGAAGCGGTTGTCTTCGTGGCGCAGCAGATTCTCCAGCAGCACTTTCAGCGAGAACGGGAGCCGCGAAATCTCGCCGATTCCCGCCCGTTCCAGCGCGTCCAGCCGGAACAGCGCTATGGTCTCGCCGCCCGCGTCACGGCCACCCGCCCCGCCGCCGCTCAGCTTGAGTACCGCTTTAGCCCCAAACGTGTCCTTGGATTGTGTGCTCATGCCTGCTCCGATTCTCCTTCATGCGAGCACTGCGTGTTCGCCGATTCTCCGCTCATCCCGCTCCGATCCTCCTTCCGACCGCTGTCATTCTGAGCCCCGTATTTCGGGGCGAAGAATCTCTCTTTTCTTCAGCACAAAGAATCACCATCACAGTATAGTCTCGCCAATCCTAGTTCGCGAATGCCCTTGCGAATCCCCTCGATTAGACGCGTTACGACGTGATCGACGCGCTCGTCTCAATGAGACGACGAGCTACTCGTTCGTCTGCTCGCCCACCTTGGCATCCCTGCTCAGGAAAGGCCCATAGTAGCCGAAGCGTTTGACCGGTTGGGATACCAATCCGCTGAGAAGGCTGAAGTCAGAAAACGCCAAAAAGGCGAAACTGAGGCGAATGTGTAAAAACGGATCTTTTGGCGGCTAGAAAATTTTATCTATTTGATTACAAAGCGTTTACTCCATTTTCTACTCGCGGGCATTTGCGGGTAGACGTAGACTGTACGGCCCGCTGTTTGTTCAACCATTCATCCTGGAAAGCGCATGGGATGACCGGCGTCGCGCCGCGTGCCATAATTTGGTTCGAAGGGAGCAGCGCGAGGCGGCAAAACCTGTGGCGGCAAGCAAGGTCAAAACCGGCCCGGGAGCGCGTCGAGACCGCACAAATGAAAATCGTCCTTATATCGACGTACGAGATGGGCCGCCAGCCGTTCGGCCTGGCATCGCCAGCCGCGTGGCTGCGCGAAGCGGGCGCGGAAGTCACGTGCGTCGACGTCTCGCGCCAGCCGTTGCCTGACGCTGCCATCCGCGCCGCCGGCCTGATCGCTTTCTACGTGCCCATGCACACCGCGACGCTCCTAGCTGTGGCGTTGCTGCCCGCCGTGCGCGAAA
>DATEKA010000120.1:0-9587 GCA_035277685.1 Candidatus Acidiferrales bacterium | reverse complement strand
AACGCAACTCCCGCGGAACTAGTCGCGTTGGGACTGAGACTTTGAGCATCCACCGCTCTTCGGCGTAGAATGCGCTGGTATGCCGTTCAAGTCTGGATTCGTCGCGATCGTCGGCCGCCCAAACGCCGGCAAGTCAACCCTGGTGAACACGCTCGTCGGCCAGAAGGTCTCAATTGTCTCGCCCAAGCCGCAAACTACGCGCAATCGAATCCAAGGCATCCTCAATCGCGATGGTGCCCAGATCGTCCTGGTGGACACGCCCGGCATCCACAAACCCGCTTCCGCTCTGAATCGCATGATGATGGACGAAGTCCAGCACGCCCTCGACGGGATCGATGTCCTCTCGCTGATCGTCGACGCCTCCGTCGATTTCGGCCCCGGAGATCGTTTTTGCCTCGAGTGGGTAAAGCGCTTTCACGGGCCTTTGTTTCTCCTGCTTAACAAAATTGACCGTGTAAAGAAACCGGCACTGCTCCCTCTGATTGATCGTTACCGTCGCGCCTTCGAGTTCACCGAAATCTTCCCGATTTCCGCACTGACCGGCGCAGGCTGTCTCGATTTGGTTGACGCCTGGCTGAAGCATTTGCCCGAAGCCGAGCCTTATTTCCCGCCTGACCAGTTCACCGACCAGCCCGAGCGCTTTCTCGCGGCCGAAGTCATCCGCGAAAAGGCCATCCTCGAAACTCGCGAAGAAATTCCGCATGCTGTTGCCGTCTTAATTGACACTTTCGAGGAGACCCCGGCTCTGTTGCGCATTTGTGCCACCATTTGTGTCGAGCGCGAAGGGCAGAAGCGAATCCTCATCGGCAAACGGGGCGAGAAAGTCAAGCAGATCGGAACACTAGCCCGCAAGGAACTCGAAGAAATTCTCGGCACGAAGGTCTTTCTCGAGACCTTGGTCCGGGTCCAACCCCGCTGGCGCGAGAATCCCGCCCTCGTCCGCCAGCTCGACTGGCGTTACCAGATCGAGCAGCTTAGCGAACGCCAGCAGACCGAAAACGCAGAGCCTTAGTTCGGGTGAGCCTCAGATTTGCAGCCTCGCGTTTCAGGGCAGTGGGGCTATTCTTGTGAGCCACCGATTCGCGGGTCCGTTTTTCCGGGGTTCCAGCCCCGGCACAAATCGTCCGAGCGGCTGGCCCATCGCCCCTGAAGCAACTCCCCGCCTAGCGCCATGATCCTTCGGTTCTCTGCTCGGTCACACGTCTGAGTGAAAGGATTTCTCGGTTCCGCCCGCCGGCGGCGTAATTTGGAGTGTGTAAAGAGAAAGAGGGTGTAGGTTTTGTTGTGAGTGCAAGATTCGCTTGCGCATTCCGCGCACGCGACTGCGCTCGTTCTTGCCGTGCTGCATAAACCGTTGGAGCGGCGCTCGCCGAAAGTAGCCGAACTGATCCGGCAGGCTTTCTTGCGCGGCATTTCGACGCGCCAGGTGGGGCGGTGGTGGCTGTGGTGACGGGCCAGCCAGTCAGCGCGCAGACTGTTTCGTATTTGACGCGCGTGCTGGATCAAGCGTCGAAGGCTTCCACCATCGGCAGCTCGGAGACGAGTGGCCTATCTGTTTCTCGATGGAGTTTGGCTGAAGGTGCGACGCACGTTCGGGCCGCAGCGCGTGCTGCTTTTAGTGGCGTACGGAGTACGGCGGGACGACCAACGCGAGTTGCTGGCATTCACACGGGCCAAAAGGGGCTGAGGAAACCATTGAACGCTGTTTCGTCGAAGTGCGCCGTCGGACGCGGCCCATGGTCCTCTTCACCAATGTCGCAAGCGTGGAGCGGATCATCTATGCGATTTTCAGTCGCTTCAACTAGGATTGGAAAAACCACACCCTCAACCTATTTACACAAGTAGCTTGACGTCACCTCGTGAGCACAAAGGTAAGCAACTGTATATTATGTCCCACAGATAAAGACGTGCTAGCGCGGCGCCGCCGACCTTGTCGTGCGCGCTGGGCCTGAAGCGACGCGTTACATCGGGCGACGCGGGGAACTCGAGGGGCTTCTCGGAGCGCTCTCCGCTGGGCGTGATAGGCCAAAGACGCCATCGCCGCTGCGGAGACACGCGGTTGGGTCGCTCCGTTCAAAAACTAAAAGAGTGCTTCACGCGGGCGTGCCGAGGAACTCGATTGAGACTCGATCGCTCGAAGCATTTCAAAGAAAGCGCGATAGTCCCACCAGTTGGTGGGGAAATGGATTGTTGCCGACATGCGAAAGGCTCGCAGCCTTCGACCGCCATATGCCGCAATTGCACCGAGTCGTCGTCCTGAAACAGGAGGCGGTGGCAGTTAATTTCAGCTGTCTTCGAGGTGCTTGTAGGGAATCCAGACTCTCAGGCTCAAGACGCTAGAGAGCGACTGCGAAGCACCCGTTGACCCGGGGCGAAGGCGCGAATGGGGCCTGGCTTGTTGGGCCGGGAGCGCTTGCGTCGAGAAACAGAGGCGTCACGTCGACCATCGACTGTAAAGGGCAGGACACGCTTTTCGGCCGTGCATTTATCGCCACCGAGCGGGGAACAGGCCTTCTCATCTAAGGGAGTCCTTTCCCTGTATTCGGCCGCGGGCATCGCGCTCTCTGGATAAAAAGCAGCGGGACTAACCGGACGGAAATCGATTTGTCGAACGATCTTTTCCGTCGACGGGACGGATGTCCTGACGAGCAACGAAGAGATTCGGCGACGGGCGCTGAGTAGAGGCGGCGAACAAGGGAGCGCTTGATGAGGCCCCGTGCCAGCCAGCCGTTCTGTTCTCAGTCCTGCGAGATTACGGGTCATCGATTCGGAGGAGCTGCCGAGTAATTGCGGGAGTTGGGACGCGATATGGTCGATGGGGGCGCGCTGTCGGTTCGAGGACGGAAGCAGCGGGACAGAGCCGGCTCGAACGGGCGCAACGCACGGGGTGCTTCGCACAAACGTCGCTGTGGCCAGGTGTTTGACAGACCGACGACGAAGCTCCGCTAGCCAGCGGCCGAAACGTTCATCCTGGCACGCACATAGCCAATCGTCGATGAGGTCGGAGATGCCTCTGTGCAGGTTGGAGCGCCGGTTGAGACGCGAGAGAACATAGGACTCGATCGCGCCTTCAGAGCAAGCGAGCAGATATTCCAGCTGCGGCTGAGGGTCGCTCATGGGACGTCCTTTAACTACGCGCGGCCATCGGCTACGGAGTCGTGGCAGACCGATAATAACGATGCAGTACATACAATTCAATAGGATTCGAGCAGGAGCACCAACCACTCGTGAATATTTCGGCGTAGAAGGGAAAACGGAGCGACTGGAACTGGCACAGGCGGCTGGAGGCAGATTCGATGCAAGGGCGCAGCATGCCTTGACAGTAGCGGGAGTTGGATGCTCGGGGCAGAGGAAAGGCGGCAAGAGAATGCGGCGTTACTTGCGAAGGGAGATCGCGCCTGGCGGGCGGATCCCGCGCGGATGGCGGATCGCGTGGTATGAACCGAAGCGGTGCGTCGGAGTATATAGCCCGACGCCACTCCACTGGATTCTCCGAGTGGGACGCGAAGCAGCTCATCGCATCCGTCGCACCCTTGGCGCACCGTCCATCGAACGCGCTGAAGCGGCTGAGGTGGAAGCGCGGAATCACGAACGGCATCGCCTGGCCGAGGAGTATTCCCGAGGGTACCTGACCGGTTGGCGAGAGTGCCTCGACACGTGTTTGGCCGCCGTCGAGGACGAATTCGTCAGCACCGACGACCTCTGGACCATGGGCGACCTGCTGAGCAGCTCAAAGAGACAGCCCGAAAACTAGCGGACGGGGAAAAGAGGCAAGGAATGAAAACATCGGAAATCTTTGAACTCTGCCACTCGCGCTATCAATCGCTGCGGGGTCATTTGAAGCAGGGCGCCGGGAAGGTTCAGGCTGTAGCACTCGAGCGGCCCTCGGAAGGATACAGATGGCATCCCGATCGAGCGCGGGCTTGCGAATATGTCGCCGATTTCGAGCGCATCGGCCGCCATGCGTTGCGGCGTCCAGGATGGAGAGGAAGGTTGCGTCTGTTCGAGACATACTTTGTGGCGGGCGCGGAATACCGCCGGGCGATTCAACTGGTTGGGGTGTCCGAAGGGACTTTCGACTATTGGTTTCAAGAGGTTAAACGCACTCTGGGGGCGGAATACTCGCGGACAGGACTCTTTCCGCCGTCAGCGTATTTTCAGCAACGAACCGCAAAAGGCCCGCACGGCATCCAGAAATACGGGTTGAATCCATGCGCACGGACATCACAAAGTTCCGACGGTTGCGAAGAACGGGTGGTGACCGGGACGGGTGAAGGGGCTATCCCCTGCGGAGGAGCCTCCGGATCAGCGGAATGCCCCCTATAAACGGAGACAGTAGGAGGCTCTTGAAGAGCGTTGAGCGTTGAACACTGCGTTCATGGGCGGCCTTGGTTTCGGCTTTCTTTGAAGAAACCAGAGCGGTTGCGTATTTCAGGAAATCAAGTCCGCAGTGATCGCAGCTTCCTCCGTGATCTTGCTGACGGCCGCATGAGGGACACGCGAAGGACAGAGGAGCGTGGCATCGCGGACAGAACTTCGCTTGCGAAGGGGCCTCCGTACTGCATTTCGGGCATTTCACGGGATTTATTCTACAGGAGTGCTCGTCGATCCGGATTCCACGGCTTGTGGCTGCGCTGCAAAGATTACCTATCCGGTCGGCCAACAGGGCGCACACCTCGAGTGCAGCCATTGAATTTCCGGCCGACCGTTGAACTACGACTCGAAGCTCGACGTTTCAACGGGGGTCGTTGACAGTGACCCGACGACCGCCTCGCAATCCGGGATCGAGAGTGTCAAGTCGAGCCGGAGCGAGGAGCTGGGCGACATGGGCGAGGCGTTCTTTCCTGAAGGGCTTGGCCATACATACGAGTGCGCCGAGCGAGTGAGCATTGGCATAGTCACTGGGGTAGGCGGACCGGGTTGTCAGGACCACGGGAACACAGCGCAGGCGAGGCGTTCCCTTCACGTGGCTGCAGATGTCATAGCCGGGATATCCATCGCCCTCGATTTCAGCGATGACAAGTGCTGGCGTAAACAGGTTCAGAACCTCGCGGCCATCGGAGGCATTGTTTACGGCGATGACCTCGTATCCGCGGCCGCCGAGAACGTCTTTAAGGGCATGGCGAACAGAGGCTTCCGAGTCCACGACCAGGACCAGTGGCTTGTTCGGAAACGATCGCTGGAAAGAGGCAGGAACATCATTGGCTTGAGGCGGGTTGAGCTTGCGGCCTGAGGCGTCAACGAGGTCCTCGCCCGCGCCAGTCGCGCCGAGTGTGATAGCGACAGCACGCCGGCCGTTTGAGATTTCGGTCACGCGAACGACGATTCCTTCCTGTTCTGCCTGCAATGCGCCGGGCGCCTTGGTGTAAGGAAAGGTGACCCGCAAGCTCATGCCTCGAAAGTAGGCGGGATGGCCGGTTAGGAATAGAACGCCAAGACGCGAGACGTCGACGGTGGTGGAAACTTCGTCCGGGCCATCGCCTGTCAGTTCCTCAGTGCGGACGCGGATCGGTGCGGAAATCAGCGCCCGCCTGCGCCGGCGACGTTCAACACAGCGGCCCGCGTCTGGCCGATGCGATTGCTCGTTTGTGGCCGCAGAAGCCGTTTTTTGGGTAAGCGGGTTAAATTCAGAAGAACTGTTTGTATTCGCGGACATCTGCAACGACCTCCCTGCGAAACGACAGCCTACCAATCGCAAGGAGCCGATACACTGGCAGAGAAGTCTTATTTGACCGGTACCGCGTGCGGCCTTCCGCCGGTACCGAAGTACCATGGGACCACAACCAGTTTGATGGCACCGGAACTAGGGGGTGGGACGGGCCGCCGCCACGCCATCACCAGAAGCGGACGACGAGACTAAAATCGGTAGGTGATTCCGGCGTAGGGCTGCTTCATTTGGGTCCTGGCATTAGTGAACTGGCCGTTCACATTGAAATCGGGAGCAGTAAAGAGCAAGCCTCGATAGCCCACTCGCAGAGAAAAGTGCCCAAAGGCTTTCCAGTTGAGACCGGCGCCATAGAGCAGGACGGGCCGGCTTTGGCTGAAAGGCCCGCCAACCGATCCGGCGCCGATCGGCGTCCAGAACAGGCCGCCCGTGCCAGCTTCAGCGAACGGTGTGAGACGACCATTGAGCTGAGGACCGAAACTGTAGACAAAGGCCATTGTAACTTCCTGGGCCTTAGCCTGTGACCATGAGGTAATGGTGCCGGTGCCACCCGAATAGAACTGGGTATATCGCGCCCGGCTGTAGTTCACCTCCACGGCGCCCCAATCGTTGAAATGGAAGCGATAATTCGCCAGGAATCCACCCGAGTACGTAGGGCTGTCGGTAACGTTCTGCCCGCTCACCGTCGATTGATAGTTGCCTGTAAAGTCCGCGGAAAATTCGGAGCGGTTCCCCTGAGCCATCGCAGGAGCGCACGCGACCGCAAAGGCCCCCAACACAATCAGCACAGCTGCTTTCATCCGCATAATCAGCCCTCTCCTCGCCGGTTTTGAAACGCTCTTTCAGAAAAGCCCTTATGTTGACACACGTCCTCGCCAGAAATCGCATACATTCCCAGCATGACAGGATTCCGGCTCCGAGGGTGCGCAGGTCCGGCCCTCAACCGCTCAAAAGCCTAAGTCGGGAGTTACGGCAGGATTCGATGAAAGTTCCACCGATGTGGGTTGCCAGACAGTGCGCAAAAGGCAGTCAAGGGCAAGAACCCAGGCGTGTACGTTCTAGCCGACCCCAGAACCAGGCAGAGAAATCTGCTCCAAGTGTATTGAAGTGTTGCTTTTGCACTCGATGTATGCTACAAATTTCACCGCGTTTGTTGCTCTTGAGTTCCTTTGACGCGTTCGAGAAGGCCTACGGGCAACCGCCCGTTGGCCTTTTTTTGTGACGGGAGAGGCACCAAAGCACAAATAGCTTTCGGGGCGGTGTCCCAGCCAGGGGTAAAGGGAAGTACCGCCTTCATGAATCAACAAGGAGTAAAGAAGTGAGTAGAGAGCAGGGTACAGTGAAGTGGTTCAATGCGGCCAAGGGTTATGGCTTCATCCAGCGTCAGTCCGGTGAGGATGTCTTCGTACACTTTTCGGCAATCCAGGCTGATGGGTACAAGAGCCTCAATGAAGGACAGGCGGTTGAGTTCGAGGTGAAACAAGGACCCAAGGGCCTGCAAGCCGAACGCGTAGTGAGCCTCTAGCCCGTCCCGAATCAGCGTCAACAAGCTGCACTCAAACAGCTTAGCCCGAAAGGGGCGATCGTCCTGGTCGCCCCTCTCGCGCGAATCACGAAGTCGCTGAACCGTAAACCGAATCCCAACAGATCACTCCCCTCGTCAGTTTTGATACTTATGCTCGGGAGGCAGTCCCTTGGGCGGATCCCGAGTGGTGTCAAGGTTCTACGAGGTTATTGCGGACGGCAAAACGAACGAGATCGCTGAAGCTGTCAAATCCCATTTTACGCATGATGTGGTTGCGATGGCTTTCCACCGTTCGCGTCGAAACGTCAAGGGCGGACGCGACCTGCTTGTTGCTCTTGCCCTCGGCCAGGGCCTGCAGAATCTCGACCTCGCGCTGCGTGAGCGTGGAGGCGCTGTCGCCGGCTCCCAAGCTGGTGACTGGTCCGTCCACGAACGTATGGACCATGGAAGCCGCCAAACATCCGGTGAAAAAGGGCTGGCCGTGCCGCACGTGGTCCACGGCTGCGAGCAAGTCTCTGTCAGCGTCGGACTTTAAGACGTAACCCAGCGCACCCGAACGCAAAGCTTCGCGTGCAAGTTCATCGGAGAAGTGCATCGTCAGAATCAGGACAGTCGTGTTTGGCGATTCCTCACGGATGGCCCGCGTTGCATCGAGGCCGTTCATGTCCGGCATAGTGAGATCGAGAATGACGAGCTCCGGCTTATTCTTTCTGACAAGATTGAGGGCTTCCGCGCCCGTAGCCGCCTCACCGCAGACCTCCAGTCCCGGCTGCGAAGCCAATAGGGTGCGTAAGCCGCGACGGACGACGGCATGATCGTCCACAATCAAAACCCGGAACGACTTGCTCGTTACGCTGGGCGTGGCTTCTCTAGCTGCGATGGGCATGTGGGTTCTCCTGGTTTGGAGATCGGCAAAGCTCGGGCCTTGCCATTGCTTCTAGGTTCTCCCGGGACGCAATTTTGTGGGGGAGTGCGGCTCGGATCGTAGTGCCTTGTCCGGGCGCACTCTCGATTTCAAGCACGCCATTCAGTTCGCGCACGCGTTCGCGCATTCCGGGGATCCCGACGCCCGCGGGTTCCGCCAGATAGCAATAAGCGGGGCGTGCCAGGCCGCAACCCTGGTCTTTTACCTCGAGATGAACCTGGCCATCGCTCCCGGAAATGCGGATTTGCGCCGTGCGGCTTCCAGAATAGCGATGGACGTTGGTTAAGGCTTCCTGGACAAGGCGGAACAGAGTGATCTCGATTTCCCGATCGAGACGTGGAAAGTCGTCGGAGAGGGTCAAGGCAACGTCGATTTTGCTGCGTTCGGAAAAACCGCGCACGAACCAGCGGAGCGCGGAAACCAGACCAGCTTCGTCGAGCAGCGGCGGATGCATCAGATAAGAAACGGTCCGAATTTCTCGCGCCGCAGCATCGGCCAACTCACGGCAGTCGTCGAACAGCTTTCCGGCTTTCTCGGGCGGAGAATTGCGCAAGTTCCCAAGCGCCATTTTCAAGGACGCGAGGGTCTGGCCCACGGTTTCGTGGAGCTCCCGCGCTGTCAGCCGGCGCTCCAGGTCACGGGCACGCATAAGCTTCTGCGACAGCTGTCGAAGCGCGCTCTCCGAGCCTCTTTCTTCCGTTATGTCCTGGACCAGCCCGGCGACGCGGATCAACTCGCCTGCGGCGGTGCGAACCGGTATCGCATGTGTTTCGTGAAGGCGCCACTCGCCAGTGGGACGGCGAAAGCGGACAGCGTAAGCGCACTCGACCCCTTGCCGGACGGCGTATGACAGGGCATCCTGAGCTCTGGCCCGGTCGTCTTCGGCGACGTTCTGCCAGTATGCGTCGCTGCTTGGAGCGCCCGCTGCTGGGAGCTTCAGCAGTTGTACTAGCCCATCCGACCAAGCAGACTCTCCTGTTCTAACATCCAGATCCCACGTACCCAGATTGGATACGCGTTCGGCTCGAAGGAGGAGTGCCTCGCTGGCTTGCAAACGTGAGGATTCTCTTCGGCCAGACGTCACATCCTGTACCACACCCCCGAATTGAGAAGGCAAGCCGGCTTTTGGGTAGACACAGACCATGCTCACGTGGAGAATTTGCCTGCCGCCGGACAGACGGGGGATCTCGATGTCGCGTTCGCAGGCCGAAACCGTGCAGTTGCTGCCGTCCTTCCGAAAGTTTTCACAACAGGCCTGAATGACCCTCCAGACGAAGTCGGTTACACGAGCGGTTCGATTTCCTTCTTCCCGTAGCAATTCAATGAGGCGTGGCGAGCAACTGAAACGGCATGCGCGAAGGTCAGCTTCCCAGGACCCAATCTGAGCGAAATCCGAGGCATGTTCCAGAAGAGTTCCCGGATTTTGAGTGTCGAGACGGACCTCGCTTGTCTTCGAAACGTCGCGAACAAAG